>CAXTFY010000038.1:0-21527 GCA_964243265.1 uncultured Acetobacteraceae bacterium
CGCGCGACGTGCTGCGGACCCACCCCGGCGCCACCATCATCGCCGACGTGAAGGCCAGCCAAGTCCTGTATGACGAGATCGCCCACGCCGGCGGCAAGCCGATGATGTTCAAGACCGGGCACAGCCTGATCAAGGCGAAGATGGCCGAGATCAGCTCGCCGTTCGCCGGGGAGATGTCGGGGCACATCTTCTATGCCGACCGTTGGTATGGCTTCGACGATGCGCTGTACGTAGCGGTTCGCCTGCTAGGCATCGTGGCCCGGATGGAGGGGCCGCTATCGGCCGTGCGCCTGGCGTTGCCGCAGGTGGTGAACACGCCGGAGCTGCGGTTCGACTGCGGCGACACCCGCAAGTTCCATGTGGTGCAGGAGGTCGCGGCCCGGCTGCGCGCCGCCCGGGCCGACGTGAACGACATTGACGGCGTGCGGGTGCTGACGCCGGACGGGTGGTGGCTGTTGCGGGCGTCCAACACGCAGGCGGTGCTGGTGGCGCGGGCGGAGGCGCGGGACGAAGCTGGGCTGGACCGGCTGAAGGCGGCGCTGAGCGAGCAGTTGCTGGCGTCGGGCCTGGCGGCGCCGGACTTCTCCGGGGAAAACGCCGGGCACTGACCCTGGGCGGTGCCCGGCTGCTGCGCGTGGCATGGGAATGCTGCCTTCCCCCTCTCCCTCCAGGAGAGGGCCGGGGTGAGGGGATCTTGCGGCGCAGGCCTCCTGGCCCGGGCAGCCCGGGTCTGCTGGCACCGCCAGGTGGCGCGAGGCAAGCAAGCCCCCCTCACCCCAGCCCTCTCCCGGAGGGAGAAGGAGCAGAAGCGGTCCTCGCGGCATATGCGATCGCCCTGCCCGGAGAGAGGGAGCTAGAGGGCTAATCATCCCAGGTGCGCCGCCAGACATGATCTAACACGCCAGGCGTCGTTTCTGGACGACGCTTGGTTGCCGGCACGGTATGAAGTCGGCCATGTCCCCCATGCTCCAACAGCACCTGGCCACCCTCGCAGTCGATGTGTTCCGCCTCTGCGTCTGGCTCGTGCTGCTCACCGTGGTATTCGTCACCCTGGAGCGGCTGTTCGCCCTGCGGCGGGAACGGCTGTTCCGGCTCGGGTTCGCCACGGACATCGCCTACTACTTCCTGACCAGCCTGCTGCCGGGCGTGCTGCTGGGTGCGCCGTTGGCCCTGGTCGCCTGGGCCGCCCACCGCATGGTACCCGGCGAGTGGCATGCCGCCGTCGCCGCCTGGCCGCTGGCGCTGCGGATCGCGGCGACGTTCGTGATCGGAGAGGTCGGCTTCTACTGGGGCCACCGCTGGAGCCATGAACTGCCGTTGCTGTGGCGCTTCCACGCGATCCATCACAGCGCCGAGCACATCGATTGGCTGGTCAACACCCGCGCCCACCCGGTCGATCTAGTGTTCGGCCGGCTGTGCGGGCTGGTGCCGATCTACCTGGTGGGCCTGGGCGGCCCTGCGGGGTCCGGCGGCAGCATGGGGCCGGTCATCCTGATCCTGGCCGGCACGGTCTGGGGCTTCTTCATCCATGCCAACGTGCGCTGGCGCTTCGGCTGGATGGAGTGGCTCATTGCCACGCCGGCCTTCCACCACTGGCACCACACCAACGACACCGAGAACCGCGACCGCAACTACGCCTCCATGCTGCCGGTGCTGGACCGGGTGTTCGGCACCCTGCACCTGCCGCGCCGGCTATGGCCCGCCGAGTACGGCGTGGACCGGCCGGTCGGCGACACCCTGGCCCGGCAGTTGATCGATCCGCTGATCCAGCGCAGGTAGGGGCTTTACGCGGAGCCGCCATGCTGCAGCCACCCCCCGCCCAGCCCGGGATGCGGGAAGACGAGGTCGATACCCCGGCCCTGCTGATCGACCTCGACGCCTTCGAGCACAACCTGGACCGCATGGCCGCGCTGCTGCGCCCCACCGGCGCCCGGCTGCGCGCCCACGCCAAGACGCACAAGTCGCCGGTGATCGCTCACCTGCAGATGGCCCGCGGCGCGGTGGGCCAATGCGTGCAAAAGGTCGGTGAGGCGGAGGTGCTGGCCTGGGGCGGCGTGCCCGACATCCTGGTCAGCAACCAGGTGGTGGGCGACGCCAAGCTGGCCCGCCTGGCCGCCCTGTCCCGCATCGCCCGGGTTGCGATCTGTGCCGACGACCCCGCCAATGTCGCCCGTCTCGCCGCGGTAGCCGAGGCCGCTGGGGTCCGGCTGACCGTGCTGGTGGAGATCGACGTCGGCATGTCGCGCTGCGGCGTGCCCCCCGGCCCGGCGGCGGTGGCGCTGGCGGGCCGGGTCGCGGCATCCCGGCACCTGCGCTTCGGCGGCATCCAGGCCTATCACGGCAGCGCCCAGCACGTCCGCAATCCCGCCGAGCGGGCCGCGGTGATCGCCGGCGCAGTGGACGACGCCCGCCGCACGGTGGAGCAGTTGCGCCAGCGCGGCCTCGACTGCCCGGTGGTCGGCGGCGCCGGCACCGGCAGCTTCGAGCATGAGGTGGCGAGCGGAATTTACACCGAGATCCAGGCGGGCAGCTACGCCTTCATGGACGCCGACTATGCCCGCAACGGCGGCGGCGTGTCGGCCGGGTTCCGCCATGCGCTGTTCGTGCTGGCGACGGTGATGAGCGCCGCGCGGCCGGGCTTGGCGGTGCTGGACGCCGGGCACAAGGCGGTCGCGGTCGATAGCGGGATGCCCCTGGTGTGGGAGCGTCCGGAGGTGCGGTACTCTGGAGCGTCGGATGAGCATGGCAAGCTGGAGTGGGGTGCGGAGGCGGCCGGCCCGAAGCTGGGCGAGAAGCTGCGGCTGGTGCCGGGCCATTGCGATCCGACGGTGGACCGGTTCGACTGGTATGTGGGCGTGCGCGGCGGCCGGGTGGAGTGCCTGTGGCCCATTGCGGCCCGGGGAGCGCTGATGTGACGATAACTGCCCCCTGCTTCGACCCTGACGCCGCTGCGTTCATCCAGGCGCCGTCATTGCGAGCCATGCTTGCGGCGCGGCAATCCAGGGGCTGCCGGCATGGACGGTCGGGTCTGGCGGTTGCTGGATTGCTTCGCCAAGCAGCTCGCAATGACGGCCGATGCGCCGGGCATGACGGCAGGTGCGCCGCGCATGGCAGCACCATCAGGCAAGCGGCTCACCATAACGGGCATCGCCGGTGAGCGGTCGTGGCCTTACATCCCTGATCGAGCCGGGAATGCGCGTGCAGCATCCCGGCCGACCGGATTGGGGGGTGGGACAGGTGCAATCCGTAGTGGGCGATCGCGTGACGGTGAACTTCGAGCACGCGGGCAAGGTGCTGGTGAATGCCGGGGTTGTCGCGCTTGACATCCTCGAACAGGACGACCCGGGTTGAACGGGTGCGCCGTAAGGCCGACACTATGGGGATGATTGATCCATTTGGCCGCGCGATCACCTACTTGCGTGTTTCCGTCACCGACCGCTGCGACCTGCGCTGCGTCTATTGCATGTCCGAGGACATGACTTTCCTGCCGAAGCAGGAGGTGCTGTCCTTGGAGGAGCTGGAGCAGCTATGCGCCGCGTTCATTCGCCTGGGCACGACGAAGCTACGCATCACCGGCGGCGAGCCGCTGGTGCGGCGCGAGGTGCTGACCCTGTTCCGGCGGTTGGGCGGGCGCCTGGGCAACGGCCTGGATGAGCTGACCCTGACCACCAACGGCACCCAACTGGCCAAGCACGCCGAGGCGCTGTTCGCCGCCGGGGTCCGCCGGGTGAATGTCAGCCTGGACACGCTGGACCCGGCGCGGTTCGCCTCGATCACCCGCTGGGGCCGGATCGACAAGGTGCTGGACGGCATCGCGGCGGCGAAGGCGGCGGGGCTGCACGTCAAGGTTAACGCCGTCGCGCTGAAGGGCGTGAACGAGGACGAGATCAGCGACATGCTGGCCTGGTGTGGCGCGCATGGCCATGATCTATGTCTGATCGAGACGATGCCGATGGGCGACATCGGCGGCGACCGCACGGACCAGTACCTACCGCTGTCCCTGGTGCGCGGCCGGCTGCGGCAGCAGTGGACGCTGCGGGAGACCGGCTACCAGACCGGCGGTCCCGCGCGCTACTTCGACGTGGCAGAGACTGGGACGCGGGTTGGGTTCATCACGCCGATGACGCACAACTTCTGCGAAAGCTGCAACCGCGTCCGGCTGACGTGCACCGGGACCTTATACATGTGCCTGGGCCAGGATGACGCGGCCGACCTGCGCCGGGTGCTGCGCACGGGGGCGTCCGACGACGAGTTGGACGCTGCGATCCAGGATGCGATCACCCGCAAGCCAAAGGGGCACGACTTCATTATCGACCGCCGCAACCCGGCGCCGGCGGTGGCGCGGCACATGAGCTTGACAGGGGGATGACTTAAGCGGCCCGTCGCTGCCGCGCAGACAGCCAAAAAGATTCTGGGATGTGTGCCAGATGGGTCTTCTCCGCCTCGGCTAGGAAGTGCTCCAAAGCAAAGGAAACTGCAATGGTGGACAACATGGCGACTGGAATAAGCCAAGCTGTGGTTGGAAGTTGAACGTCATCATGCACGCCCAGGCACCATGCAGCCGTCAAAGTGAAACCGGCTGCACCGGAGATCAACCGTTGTGATGTCCAAGGAAGTTGCCTTGCGCAGAGTGCGCGGATGAGCAACAGAAACGGCGCGGCAATGACGAGATCAGTGAAATAATGTGCAGCAAAGCCTAAAGTTGCAATTAAGGTTAGGACAAAGAAGGTTCCTGACACAATGCGCACTCCCATGGGTCGGCCTCGCGTTGCAAGAAAGGCCAATGCAGTCCATGTTGCATGCAGGGACGGAACGCAGTTCCTCGGATATGCGCTAATATCTCGCTGCATGTGGACGAGATCAGAGTCTTGCGGTGAAGGAAGCAGATCCATGCCGAAGAATGGACCTGGGCCGACAGCGGGTACGACGCAGTAGATTACATAACCTATACCGGCAGTGACGAAGAAAGTTGGTAGAACACCGATGCCCTGTTGCTGGCCAGACCGCATTTCCTGCGCTGCAGAGAAGGCTACACCAACGAGCAAGGTCTGGTATGCTAATAAGCATGCATATTGGAGTGGCCTGAATTTAGACAGCAATCGCACAGCCTGCTCGACGGGCTGAAATCCGAGGGTGCTATCAAGCTGCATCAATGTGATATCATGCACCTGTGGAAGTAGTCGTGACGAAATGTCCAAGGCTGGCAGTAGAAAGGGGGCAGCTATCGGCATTGCAAGACAGGAGAAAGCTAGTATCCTGATTGAAACGAAGTTGCGGCAATAGAAAAATATGACAATGCTCGCGAGCAGTGGCTCTGCTGAGACGACGGCGTCTTGAGAGGAAACCGAAAATAATATGCTCCACATCCTAGACGCTCTGCCTTCCTTTGTCATCGCCACTACGGTGTCATACCAGGTGAGCGACGCGTTGACTAGCTTATGGCGACCTGCTAACTAAACATGACAAAATGCCGAAATTGTCTTGGACTGCTATCTGGCTAGCTATGGGTCGAAATGCCGCGGCCACTGCGGTCGGTTCCCAAGACTCGTTGTTCGCCTCTTGCAGGTAGCTTATGAGGGACCGTCCAGCGACGCCCTTTTGCGCTGCATCCTCGTAGAGTTCTGCCCGCGTTGGACCGTCCGCTTGCCGGGTTGTCACAGCTCGGCCGGACCGCTCCTTGCGCTTGGTTTCAACAAGCCGGCGTCGATTGGTTTGCGGCGATTGCCGGTTGGACGCGCCTGCCTCGCTGAGCATGATTGCAACTGCCTGCTTGGGATTGCGAACCTTGGTGCTGTTCCCAAATTCGAGTTCGCCGTGCTTGAATTTACGCATCACGCGCTCGACGATTTCCTTCAGTATGCCGTTCTGCTTCGCCATAACGGTCCCTAAAGGTTGCGTTAGTCTGGCAGCTACGCCGCATTGCCATGTGCAAGTTGCACGCTAGGTTTGCGGGAACCACCCCATGCCGACCCGGTTCGATGGCCCGGAACGGCCGGCTCCTCCGCCGCCTGCAGGGCGACGTCACTAGGTTGGAACACTGTCCCAAGGAAGACCGCAAGGGTTATGGCTGCGCCATGCGAACCACTTTGGCATCTTACCAGTGACGAGTACGCCATCGTTGCAAGCCGGCCTCGGCGCGGCACTTTAGGAGCGGCTGGCACGGTCCTGGCGCCTGGATGGCGACGCCGCAAGCGCGGCTTGCAATGACGGCATAGGTCTGGACCGGTATCGGTCAACGTCAGGAGCGGTTGGCATCAGTCCCTCAGCGCCTCAGACAGGCTGACCCGGCCGCTGCCGGGCTTCAAGGGCTGCGGCTGCTGCGGTCCCGGCGCCCATCCCGTGACGGTTCCCATCCGCAGCGTCGCCGGCACCCGCCCCCCGTGGTCCGGCAGCGCAGCAAGCGCCGTTGGGAACAGGGCGCCCGGCGGCGTCCGCCGGTCCCGCAACGCCACCGCATTCGCTTCTCCGGCCGCGCGCAGGTCCCGCAGCAACGCGAACGGGTCGGCGTAGGCCACCACGATGCTCTCCACATCGGCCACCGGCAGCGCATAGCCCGCACGCTGCAGCAGCCCTGCCAGGTCCCGTAGGTCCGGGAACGGCGATATCCTCGGCGAGGCGCCGCCGGTCAGCTCTGCCTCCGCCGCGGTCAGCGCCGCCCGCAGTTCCCCCAGGGTCCCCAGGGCCGGGAAGCTGGCAAGCAGCAGCCCATCCGGCTCCAGCGCCTGGCGCAACTGGATCAGCGCGCCCGGTAAGTCATTGACCCAGTGCAGGGACAGGCTGGCCACCACCAAGTCGAAGCTGGCCGGGCCGAACGGCAGCCACTCCTCGTCCGCCGCCACCGCCGGGCCGCCGTTGAGGGCGGCCATGCGCGGGGACAGGTCGCAACTGACGACCTCTATCCCGCGGGCGCGTAGCAGCGGCGCCACCACGCCGCGCCCGCCCACATCCAGCGCGCGGGTGAAGCGGCGGGTGGTGTCGTCCAGCCGGTCCAGCAGGCGTTCGGCGGCGTCGCGCAGGATGTCGGCCACCGTGCCCACCGTGGCGGCGGCGCGGTCGCGGTGCAGGCGGACGGCGTGGCGGTCGAAGGGGGCGGGATCGGTCATGCCGCATCATGTGCGGCCGCACCCCCATGCCGCCAAGGCTTTGACCGCGGGGCTGTCGACTCGCTACGTTGCACGCCAGCCACAGGGGACCCGCCATGAACGCATCCGCCGCCACGGCCGCGCGCACCGCCGCCGTCGCCGCCACCATGGACCGCATCCGCGCCATCGAGACCACGCAGGGCGTCACCCGCCCGGCGCTGGATGCGGTCATGGCCGAGATGCTGGACCTCGCCGGCCACGAGGCGCTGTTCCCCGCCGCCGAGTTCCAGCCGCCGCCGGAGGGTCAGCCCGGCTCCAAGCGCTATCTGCTGCAGGAGGACCCGGACGGCCGCTTCGCCATCTACATGCTGGCGCTGAACCCCGGCAATTCCACCAAGCCGCACGACCACACGACCTGGGCGGTGGTGACGGCGGTGGAAGGGCAGGAGCTGAACCGGGTGTACCGCCGCCTGGACGACGGCTCGACGCCGGGCAAGGCGCAGCTTGAGATGGCGCGGGAGGTGATGGTGGAGCCGGGCCGGGGCATCGCGCTGATGCCGGAGGACATCCACTCCATCCACACGTTCGGGACCCAGCCGACCCGGCACCTCCACGTCTATGGCCTGGCGCTGGAGCGGCTGGACGAGCGCCAGGGTTTCGACCCCGAAGCCGGCACGGTGCAGCCCTACAACAAGGCGTTCATGACCCCGACTGCGAACCGCCCGGCTGCCACCACGTAAATGCGGCAGGTCGACGCGTCCACCCTGCGCGGATGGGTGCTGGACGGCCAGGAGCTAGCCATCCTGGATGCGCGGGAGGAGGGCGAGTTCGGCGCCGCGCACCTCTTCTGGGCGGTGCCGTGCCCGCTGTCCCGGGCGGAGTTGCGCCTGCCGGTCCTGTTGCCGCGCCTGGCGACCCGCATCGTCTGCGTCGATGACGGCCGTGGCGTGGCGGAGCGGCTGGCGGCCACCCTGGAGGGCCTGGGCGCCACGGATGTCCACGTGTTGACCGGCGGCACCCAGGCTTGGGCCGACGCCGGCCATGTGCTGTTCAGCGGCGTCAACGTGCCCAGCAAGGCGTTCGGCGAGTGGGTCGAGCACCACTACGGCACCGAGAGCGTCGATGCCCCGGAGCTGAAGGCCTGGCTGGACGAGGGGCGCGACATGGTGGTGCTGGACAGCCGCCCCCTCGAAGAATTCCGCGCCATGTCGATCCCCACCGCCGTCAACGTGCCCGGCGGCGAGCTGGCCTATCGCATCGGCGACCTGGCCCCTGACCCGGCGACGCTGGTGGTGGTGAACTGCGCCGGGCGCACGCGCAGCATCCTGGGAGCCGAGAGCCTGCGCCGGGCCGGGGTGCCGAACCGGGTGGTGGCGCTGCGCAACGGTACGATGGGCTGGAACCTGGCCGGGCTGCACTGCGAGCAAGGGCGCACGGACCGTTATCAGGACGGGCCGCCCGCCACGGCCGCGCTGGCGCTCGAACGGGCGCGGGCGTTTGCAGAGGCGTGCGGCGTTGGCGTCATCGGCCCGCTGGACCTCGCGCGGTTCGAGGCCGATCCGGACCGAACCCTGTACGTGCTCGACGTGCGCGACCCCGCGGAGTTCGCCGCGCGCCACCGCCCGGGCAGCCGCAACGCGCCGGGCGGGCAGTTGGTGCAGGCGACCGATGGCTGGGTGGCGGTGCGCGGCGCGCGGATCGCGCTGCTGGACGATGATGGCGTCCGCGCCCGCATGGCCGCGGCGTGGCTGCACCAGATGGGCCATCGCGACATCTTCGTGGTGGAGGGCGGGCTGGATGACCTGACCGGCACGCCAAGGGTGATGCCGACCCTGCCGGACGTGGATAGGGTCGGGCCGGATGCGGACCTGTCTGGCTGCATGGTCGTGGACCTGGCCCGCAGCCTGGAGTTCCGGGCCGGGCACATCCCCGGCGCGGCATGGGGCGTGCGTACCCGGCTGCACCTGCTGCGGCCCAGGCTGGCGGACGCGGCGCGCGTGGTGCTGACCTCGCCCGATGGCGTGCTGGCGCGATTGGCGGTGGCGGAGGTGCAGGGACTGACGGACGCGCCGGTGCAGGTGCTGGAGGGCGGCACGGCGGGTTGGGTTGCAGCCGGCGGCGGTCCCGTTGCGGACCGCACGGACCCGCCGGATGAAGCGTGCGTGGACGCGTACCTGCGCCCCTACGACCGCAACAGCGGGGTAGAGGCGGCGATGCAGGCCTACTTGTCCTGGGAGATCGACCTGATGCACGAGATCGAGCGCGACGGGTCGGTTGCCTTCGGCGAACGCGACGGGTCGGTTGCCTTCGGACAACCTGACGGGTCGGTCTGCTTTGGCGGTTGAACGGCTGCTCGGCGCCGTGCGGTGGGTTGGGCGGGCGGCCGTGGACGTGCTGCTGCCGCCGCACTGCCTGACCTGCGATGGCATGGTGGGTGAGCCCGGCCAGCTCTGCGCCGCCTGCTTCCGCCGCACGGCCTTTGTCACGGAGCCGATGTGCGCCATCTGCGGCGTGCCGTTCGAGGCGGCCGGGCAGGGCGGCCTTGGCGGAGCGTGCCCAGGGTGCCGCGACCAGCCACCGCCATGGGGCGCCGCTCGCGCCGCCCTGAAGTACGACGACCAGGCACGGCGCATCCTGATGCCGTTCAAGTACGGGGACCGCGTCGAGACGGCGCGGGCGCTGGCCCCGATGATGGCGCGGGCCGGGGCGGCGCTGCTGCAGGCGGCGGACCTGCTGGTGCCGGTGCCGCTGCATCGCTGGCGCCTGCTGTCCCGGCGCTACAACCAGTCGGCGCTGCTGGCGCAGGCCCTGGCGCGGCTAAGCGGCCGGCCGGCGGTGCTGGATGCGCTGCGCCGGATAAGGACGACGGCCTCGTTGGGCACCAAGTCGGGCGTGGAGCGCCGGGCAGAGCTGGTTGGCGCCATCCAGCCCCGGGCATCGCGGGCAGCCATCCTGTCCGGGGCGCGCGTGCTGCTGATCGATGACGTCATCACCTCAGGAGCGACGGCCTCCGCGTGTGTGGACGCGCTGCTGGCGGCGGGGGCGACCCGGGTGGACGTGCTCGCCGCGGCGCGCGTGTCCAACCCGCTGCTGGAGCTGCAGGGCTTGCAGCGGGCCGGGTCCGAACCAACCCTTGATCCATAACCGGAGACCGACGTGGCAAGCATCGAGATCTATACCCAGCCCTGGTGCCCTTACTGTTCCCGGGCGGTGAACCTGCTGAAGAAAAAGGGCGTGGCGTTCCGCGAGATCAACGCGCCGCACGGCACCGCCGAGCGGATCGAGAGCGAATCGCGGTCCGGCAGCAGCACCGTGCCGCAGGTGTTCATCGATGGGCGGTCGATCGGCGGCTGCGACGACCTGATGGCGCTGGACCGGGCTGGCAAGCTGGACCCGCTGCTCGCCGCGGCCTGACCGCCGCGCCGCCGGGTTGCATGCGGGGCTGCTTGGGTGAAGCTCCGCTTGTATGAAGCCTGGCGGTGGCCATGTTACAATAATGATCCACTATCAACTTCGATGCGCCGGGGACCATGGCTTTGACGGCTGGTTCCGCGACAGCGCAGCCTTTGACGCGCAGGCCAGTCGCGGCTTGGTGGAGTGCCCGGTTTGCGGCGATACCAAGGTGAATCGCGCCCTGATGGCGCCGCGCATTGCCAAGGCCCGGCCGGTGCTGGACGCAGTTGGCAAGCCTGAGGCGCCCATTGCGCCGCCGGAGTCCCCAAAGCAGGGCGTGGCGTTGCCGGACGGCGTGCGCGCGGCGCTGCAGCGGTTGCGGGCCGAGGTGGAGCGGAACTGCGACTACGTTGGCCCGGACTTCGCCGAGGAAGCCCGGCGCATTCACCGAGGCGAGTCCGACCGCCAGGGCATCTACGGTGAGAGTACGCCGGAGCAGGCCGAGATGCTGGCCGATGAGGGCATCGAGGTCGCGCGCATCCCCTGGGTGCCGCGGTCTGACGCCTAAGGGCCGGACCCCTAGACCAGCGCGCGTAGCCGGGCGGCGATTTGCTCCGGCGGGGTCTCGTGCGTGAAGTTGGCGACGAAGCGGCCCTGCGGGTCCATCAGGTAGATAATACTGCTGTGGTCCATGTCGTAGCCGTCGGCGGTGGGGTGCTTGGCGTAGTATACACGGTAGGCGCGTGCGGCCTGGGCGATTGCGTCCGGGGTTCCTGACAGGCCGGTGATCCCGGGGCCGAAGTTGGCCACGTAATCCTTCATCACCGCGGGCGTGTCGCGCTCGGGATCGATGGTTACGAACAGGGGCGCTACGTCCTGCCGCTTGGCGCCCAGGTCGTCCAGCGCGGTTGCCATGTCCTGCAACGCGGTCGGGCAGGCGTCGGGACAGTGGGTGTAGCCGAAATAGACCAGCATCCAGCGGCCGCGGAAGTCACGGTCGGTGACGGTATGACCGTTGCCGTCCTGTAGGGTGAACGGGCCGCCGATGGAGGCGACCGGGGCGGAGGGGTCGGGGCGCAGTTGGCTCCAGGCCGCGACGCCGGCCAGCCCGGTGGCCAGCACGCCGGCTGGGGCGAGCAGCATCAGGCGCCTGCGGGTAGTCATTGAGGGGCGGGTGTTGTCGGGAGTATCCATGCCTTTATTATGGGAAGGCAGTGGGCCTAGGATAAGCCCCGGCCCTGCAGACCGGTCTTACAACGGCTTTGTAAGCTTGTGTTTTCATTCTCGATGGTCGCCTTGCGGCACCCTCGGCGGTGATGATAGATCGAGCAAGCCGATAAAGGATGGATACGACTAACGATAATCCTACTTCGGAGTAATTTTTCGCCACGCGTCCTTGGCAAGACGCAGCCTCTCTCTGTGATCTCGATGATTAATTATCATCGCGTGTGAGTGCGTCTTATGTGGTCCGAGTCGACATCCCTCTTTGTCTGCTTCTATCTCCAACAACATACCAACGGCGGCGAAATCAGACATCCCGCCCATAGCTGTCTCACCCCATGTAATGCCGCTCCTGTTTAGGAGCACACGTTTGCCCGATTTGTAGAAGACTCCTCCAACTTGCATCGGAATGGTCTTCGCATTAATTGAAACTGAGATCTGACGAGCGCGCTCGCGCAGAGTAAGTGTTTGCCAATCTGCCTCGACATCCCAGGGCAAAGTGTCGCCCGAAATCCACTCATCCAATCTATATGGAGTAGCAAATCATCAGTCGGACTGTATAGGCGAAGTGAAACCTGCAAGTTTCCATCTTCCAAGTGAAAACCAAATATGTCCTCTCCAGCAATGCGTAGAAAAGGTCCCGAGCCCAGAATTACCATCGATCCAAAATCGGCAGCGCAATAGTCCTGCCTCACGGCCATTAAGCCTTTCGCGAGGCCCCTTGAGATATTGTGCGGAGTTGCCTTCAATCTCCGTTGTTCAGATTCGGGCATTGCGCCTTTTGTTGCCTGATCATGATGGTCTGGACATAGTACCATCATGTCCCCCACCCTAAAATGTTTCTCAGTAGCCCACTCCACGATGTGGTGATATTTTAAGATAGGATTACCGCAGGCGCAGCAGCCAAAGCCGGCTTCTTGACGTAACTGACGAGCAATTTGTTTTGAAGTGGGTGGTCGAGATGAAACATTCCTCTCCTTAATGGAATTAGCTTTATATACTTATCTAGGCTGTATTGCGCGGCTTGTCCAGATAACGACACGATTTCTATATAGTCCCTGCGCAAACCTCTGCAGGTTTGCGCAGGGATGAAAACCTAAGCAGGCTTGCGCGGCTTGGCACGGCCGCAGGCCATCTGTGTGACCGCCGCGCAAGCCTGCTTAGGTAGGTCTGTAGCCTTTGGCCTGACTGAAGGTTCTCAAGCCGTCTCCACCCCCACAACCCCCAACTCCCGCTCCATAGCCTCCCGCATCAAAAACTTCTGCATCTTCCCCGTAACCGTCATCGGGAACTCCTCCACGAACCGCACGTACCGAGGCACCTTCTGGTTCGCAATCCGCCCCCGGCAGAACGCCAACACCTCCTCCGCCCCCATCTCAGCCCCGGCCCGCAGCTTCACCCACGCGCACAGCTCTTCCCCATACCGGGCATCCGCCACCCCAAACACCTGCACATCCTGGATCGACGGGTGCCCATACAGGAACTCCTCCACCTCCCGCGGATAAACGTTTTCCCCACCCCGGATCACCACGTCCTTGATCCGCCCGACGATGTTGCAGAACCCCTCGTCATCCACCGTCGCCAAGTCCCCCGTATGCATCCACCGCGCCGGATCAATGGCCCCCCGGGTGCGCGCCTCATCCTCCCAGTAGCCCAGCATCACGCTATATCCCCGGGTGCACAGCTCGCCGGGCACCCCACGCGGCACGATGCGGCCCTCGGCATCCACCACCTTCACCTCCAGGTGCGGGTGCACCCGGCCCACGGTGCTAACCCGGCGCTCCAGCGGATCACCCACAGAGGACTGAAAGCTGACCGGGCTAGTCTCCGTCATGCCATAGCAAATAGTAATCTCGTGCAAGTGCATCCGCTCCACCGCCCGGCGCATCACCTCGATGGGGCAGGGCGACCCCGCCATGATCCCCGTCCGCAGGCTGCCGAGGTCGAAGCGGTCGAACTCCGGGTGCTCCAGCTCGGCGATGAACATGGTGGGGACGCCGTGCAGCCCGGTGCAGCGCTCCTCCGCCACGGTCCGCAGCACGGCGAGGGGATCGAAGCCCTCGCCGGGATACACCATGGCGGCGCCGTGCGTGGTGCAGGCCAGGTTGCCCAGCACCATGCCGAAGCAGTGATACAGCGGCACCGGGATGCACAGGCGGTCCTGCTCGGTCAGCCGCATGGCCTCGCCGATGAAGAAGCCGTTGTTCAGGATATTGTGGTGGGTCAGCGTGGCGCCCTTGGGGGTGCCGGTGGTGCCGCTGGTGAACTGGATGTTGATGGGGTCGTCGAACTGCAGCAGCGGCTGCAGCCGGGCCAGGGCTGCGTGATCGGCGGGGGTGGCGAGGCCTGGCACCCCGTCGAACGCCAACGTCCCCGGCGCCCTGCCGTGAGGAGGGCCGATCTGGATGACGCTCCGCAGGGCGGGCAGGCGGGCGCAGTCGAGCTGACCCGGCTCGGCGTAGGCCAGCTCCGGCGCAAGCCCCTGCACCATGCCGATGTAGTCGCTGGTCTTGAACGCGGTCGCCGTCACCAGCGCCTTGCAGCCGACGGCGTTGAGCGCGAACTCCAGCTCGGCCAGGCGGTAGGACGGGTTGATGTTCACCAGGATGATGCCGGCCTTGGCGGTGGCGAACTGCACGACGACCCACTCGGCGTTGTTCAGGGACCAAATGCCCAGCCGGTCGCCCCGCTCCAGCCCCAGCGCCAGCAGCCCGGCGGCGAACGCGTCGGCACGGGCCGCCAACTCGCGATAGGTCCAGCGCACGCCCTGGGTGGGGATGATAAGCGCCGGGCTGTCCGGAACGCGGGCGGCGGTGCGGTCCAGGTTCTGGCCCAGGGTCTCGCCCAGCAGCGGGATGTCATGGGCGCCGTGGACGTAGCTGATGCTTCTGGTCACGGCTTCACCCCTTTTCAGACGACGGAGGCGTTCGGGACGCATCTTTGCGGAACCGTGGCGACGCGGCAACCCGGGACGCGGGCGCCGTCCAGCCTGCTGGCCCGTGCCAACGCGATCGCATCCAGCATCCGAGCGGCACCGGCCTTGCTCCCTGTGGAGACGGGCAGGGAGGCCGCAAGGGCCAAGCCCCGCCCAGCCAGGGACGGTGCTCCGTCCCTTGGTCGGCAAGTGCGGCCCTCCCGGCTTCCCTCACCCCGGCCCTCTTCCGGAGAAGGAGGGAGCAGGCGACAGCCTCACGCCCGGCTGACCTCCACAGTGGCAGCAAACCGTAACTTGACGTGATCGCCCATCGCTGCCATCACGAACCCGAGAGCGACAAGCATTGTTGAATCCAATAAAGGACAATTCGCATCCGGCACAAACACAGGTCGGCTCCAACAGCAAGCAACAACAAAGCAATGCTTGTGGATGCGCAACGGT
This sequence comes from uncultured Acetobacteraceae bacterium, assembly GCA_964243265.1. Classification (GTDB taxonomy): domain Bacteria; phylum Pseudomonadota; class Alphaproteobacteria; order Acetobacterales; family Acetobacteraceae; genus DASWOJ01. The sequence continues at coordinate 15,073 of CAXTFY010000038.1, forward strand.
CTGAGTTCCTAGAAGGATAGATCGATGTCAATACTTACGGTCGGTAGCGGGGAGCAGTTCGCTACCCTGAACGCTGCTGTTGCGGCCTCCCAAGACGGCGACACCATCCAGGTCCAGGCCGGCACCTACACCAATGATTTCGCCACAATAAACACCAAGATCACCATCGAGGGCGTGGGCGGCATGGTCCACCTGCTCGCCACCCAGTCGCCGCCTGACGGCAAGGCGATCCTGACCACCAACACCAACGTCACGCTTGATAACATCGAGCTGTCGGGCGCGCAGGTGTCGGACGGCAACGGGGCGGGCATCCGCTACCAGGGCGGCAACCTCACGCTCAACAACTGCTACGTGCATGACAACCAGGAGGGCCTGCTGAGCGACAGCACCGGCGGCACCGGCTCCATCACCATCGAGAACAGCGAGTTCGCCAACAACGGCAGCGGCACCGGCTCGACGCACAACATCTATGTCGGCGACATCGCCAGCCTGACCATCAACGACAGCTACATCCACGGCGCCGTCGTCGGGCACGAGGTCAAAAGCCGCGCCCAGCAGACGACGATCACCAACAGCCGCATCGAGGACGGCCCCACCGGCACCGCCAGCTACAGCATCGACCTGCCGAACGGCGGCAACGCGCTGATCCAGGGCAACACCATCGAGCAAGGCCCCGCCTCGCAGAACCCGGCGATCATCACCTACGGCGAGGAAGGCGGCGTGTATGCCAACTCCAGCCTGACCGTCACGGGCAACACCATCCTGAACGACTTGTCCTCCCCCTCCGCATCGGCGGTGTGGAATGCGACGACCGCCCCGGTGAGCGTGACCGGCAACGCCATCTACGGATTGCCGATCAGCCAGGTCGTTTCCGGTGCCGCAACGGTATCGGGCAACACGGTGCTCTCGACGGAGCCTGCCCTGGTGACCGCCTCGCCCTGGGCGGCGACGCCGGCCGTGGCAACGCCCGCCACGCAGCCCGCCGCCGCAGCGTCGGTCACCACAACGCCGGCCACGACCGCTGCACCCCTCGACACCCTGGTGCTGAGTCTGTCGGAGGATGCCTGGATGGGCGACGCGCAGTTCATCGCCAGCGTCGATGGCAAGCAGCTCGGTGGGGCACAATCCGTCACGGCCCTGCATAGCCTGGGCAACACCGAGAGCTTCACGTTCAACGGGCAGTTCGGCGCCGGGCCGCACGACTTGGCGGTGACGTTCCTGAATGACGCCTGGGGCGGCGCGCCCAGCACCGACCGCAACCTGTATGTGGTTGGCGTTAAGCTGGACGGCACATCTTACTCCTCCGCCACGGCCGCGCTTTACACCGGCAGCACGGTGCACCTGCAGATCGGTGCTCCGACGGCCAGCTAAGCAAACCGCTTCAGGTTCGCGCACAGGTGAAACCCAAGCAGCCTGGCTCCGCTCGCGGCCATCTGTGCGCAACCCTGCTTAGGGCGGCGGGGCGGGGGATCGGCCCTGCCCCGTCCGCTGCCCGGGTCTGCTGCCCTTCGGCGGGACGGGATCGCATGCGGTCCGCGTGGCAGCCGCGGCCACGGCAGTGGTCCCCACGGTTTCCCGGCCCATATCGGCCTTAACCGTAGAAGGACCCTGCCCATGTCCGCCGCCTCCTCGAACCGCCTTCCCGGCCTCAACTTCGACCTCGGTGAAACCGCGGACATGCTGCGCGGCTCCGTCGAGACCTTCGCCGCGGACGAGATCGCGCCGCGCGCCGCCGCCATCGACCGCAGCAACGACTTCCCGGCCGACCTGTGGCGCAAGATGGGCGACCTGGGCGTGCTGGGCATCACCGTCGAGGAGGAGTACGGCGGCGCCGGCATGGGCTACCTCGAGCACGTCGTGGCGATGGAGGAGATCAGCCGCGCCAGCGCCTCGGTCGGCCTGAGCTATGGCGCGCACAGCAACCTTTGCGTGAACCAGATCCGCAAGAACGGCACCGAGGAGCAGAAGCGCCGCTACCTGCCCGGGCTGATCAGCGGCGAGCAGGTGGGCGCGCTGGCGATGAGCGAGAGCGGCGCCGGGTCGGACGTGGTGGGGATGCGGTTGCGGGCGGACCGCCGCGGCAGTCGCTACGTGCTGAACGGCACCAAGATGTGGATCACCAACGGCCCGGACGCCGACGTGCTGGTGGTGTATGCCAAGACCGACCCGGCGGCTGGCCCGCGCGGCATCACGGCGTTCCTGATCGAGCGCGGCATGGCCGGGTTCAGTTGCGCGCAGAAGCTGGACAAGCTCGGGATGCGCGGCAGCAACACCGGCGAGCTGGTGTTCCAGGACTGCGAGGTGCCGGAGGAGAACACCATCGGCGGTGTCGGGCGTGGCGTGAACGTGCTGATGAGCGGCCTGGACTACGAACGTGCGGTGCTGGCGGCGGGTCCACTGGGGATCATGCAGGCCTGCATGGACGTATGCGTGCCCTACATCCACGAGCGCAAGCAGTTCGGCCAGGCAATCGGCGAGTTCCAGCTCATGCAGGGCAAGATCGCCGACATGTACACGACGATGAACGCGGCGAAGGCCTATGTGTATGCCGTGGCGAAATCCTGCGACCGCGGGGAGACCACCCGCAAGGACGCCGCCGGGGCGATCCTGTATGCGGCGGAGAAGGCCACCTGGATGGCATTGGAGGCGATCCAGGTGCTGGGCGGCAACGGCTACATCAATGACTACCCGACCGGGCGGCTGCTGCGGGACGCCAAGCTGTATGAGATCGGCGCAGGCACCAGCGAGATCAGGCGCATGCTGATCGGCCGCGAGCTGTTCAAGGAAACCGCTTAACTACCTTCCCCCTCTCCCTCCGGAAGAGGGCCGGGGTGAGGGAGCGGGCAAGCACGAGTCCCTCCCGCAACAGGAGCCGCTCCACGACGCGCCGAGGTTCGTGCCGCAAGGCCCCCTCACCCCGGCCCTCTCCCGGAGGGAGAGGGAGAAGCAGCAGGGCGCACCACCATTCCCCGCGCTGCATACGAAATCCACACGCGGTGGCGCAGGAAGAACTCCAGGCCGAGCAGCATCTCCGCCGGCTCGACCTGCAACGCCGTCACGGCGGCTGGCATGTCCCGCGACACGTCGCCGCCCACCCGGACCTCCCGCAGCCGCACCGGCCGCAACTGCATCTGCTGGCCATCGATGCCCCGGGCGGTGCTGGCTGCGACTGGACCCTCCAGCCCCAGCCGCCGTGCAGCGCTCTCGGCAATAAGCGTCGCGCGCGTGCCGGTATCCAGGATGGCCAACAGCGAGGCCCCGTTGACCTGCAACGGCACCAGCGCGTCCCCATCCGGCATGACCTGCAGCGCCACCCCACTTCCCGGCGGCGCACACCCCGTCGGCGCAAGCAGCATCAGCCGCCCAGCCTGCATGTCCAGGTCCACGTCATAGGCCGCCAGCAACGGCGCCCCCAGCAGGCCCGCCAGCGGCGGTTCCGTCACGGGCACGCCGGGCAGCGCCGCCACCGGAACGCTGCCGCCGGCCAACGGCAGTCCGCCGATCACCAAGCCACGCAGGAGCACATTCGGAGCCTCGCGCGCCCCGCCCGTGCCTAGCAGCCGCGTCGATGGGCCGGGAACGGCGGGCAGGCCAAGGCGGGCCGCCGCCTCGGGCAGCAGCAGCATCCCCTGCGCGCCGGTGTCCAGCAGCAACATAACCGCCCGGCCGCCGATCTCCGCCCGCACCAGCGGAAAGCCGTCCTGCAGCCGCACCGGAACTTCGGCCCGCACCTCCGGCCGGCACGCCGCACACCCTGGCGCCGCCCAGAGCAGCGCCAGCAGCGGCAGCGTGAGCCGGATCAGAGCATCCGTTGCAGGATGATCTTCTGCACGTCCGACGTGCCCTCATAGATCTGGCACACCCGCACATCGCGGTAGATGCGCTCCACCGGGTAATCGGATAGGTAGCCATAGCCGCCCAGGGTCTGGATCGCCGCGGTGCAGATGCTCTCCGCCGCCTCGGACGCGAACAGCTTGGCCATCGCCGCCGCCTCCAGCGCTGGCTGCCCGGCGTCCTTCAGGCGCGCGGCCCGCAGCGTCAACTCGCGGGCGGCGGCCAGCTTGGTCTTGGCCTCCACCAGGCGGAAGCCCACGGCCTGGTGCTCGATGATCGGCCGGCCGAACTGCTTGCGCTCCTTGGCATAGCCGATGGCATACTCCAGTGCGGCCCGGGCCATGCCGACGCTCTGCGCCGCGATGCCGATGCGACCGCTTTCCAGCGTGCTCAGCGCGATTTTGAGGCCGTCGCCCTCGGCGCCGATGCGCTGGTCGTCCGGAACGTGCATGTCGTCGAACGCCAGCGCGCAGCTGTCGGACGCCTTTTGGCCGAGCTTGTGTTCCACCCGCGCCACGGAGAAGCCCGGGGTGTCGTTGGCGACGACGAAGGCGGAAATGCCCTTCTTGCCCGCCGCCGGGTCGGTGATGGCGAACAGGATGGTGGTCTTGCCGACCGAGGCGTTGGAGATGAACTGCTTGGACCCGTTGATGGTGTAGCCGCTGTTGGTCCGCTCCGCCCGGGTGCGGATGCCGGCCGCGTCCGACCCGGCGCCGCTCTCGGTTAGGGCAAAGCTCGCCACCACTTGGCCGCTGGCCATCGGGCGCAGCCAGCGCTCCTTCTGCTCGGGGGTGCCGAACTTCTCCAGGATTTCGCAGGTCGGCGCGTTGTGCACGCTGACCAAGGTGGACACCGCGCCATCCCCGGCAGCGATCTCCTCGATCACTTGGGCGTAGGTTTCATACGGGATCTCGCTGCCGCCCCAGTCGCTGCTGTTGGTGGCGCCGAGGAAGCCCATCTCGCCGAGTTCGCGGATGATCTCCGGCTCGATCCGCCCGGCCTGCTCCCGCGCGGCGGCGGTGGGCATCAGGCGCTCCTGGGCAAACCGGCGCGCGGTCTCGACGATCAGCGCGTTCGGGTCGGTGCTATCGAGCATGGGACGGTCCCTCCGGTTTCTTTTTCCGGATGTGGTGTACAACTGGGCGAGGTCAAACGCTACTCGGCTGCGACCTGCAGAGCCGGGGCGTCGATGCCGGCCAGCAGCGCCGCCCGCCGGGCCTGCGCCGATGCCAGGCTGGCCGCTTTCACCGGGCCGAAGCCGCGGATGTGCAGCGGCAGCGCCGCAAGCTCGGCCGACGCCGCCAGGGTGTCAGGGCGCAGGCGGTCCAGGACGTGCCGGATATCGCGCTCGTATCCGGCGATCAGCTCGCGCTCCAGGCGGCGGTCGTGCTGCCAGCCGAAGGGATCCAGCGGGGTGCCGCGCAGCGCCTTGCCGTGGCGCAGCAGCCGGAACAGCGGCAGGGCCAGGCGTCCGGGGATGGCGACCTTGCGGCGGCGGCCGGTTGCCGGGTCCGGGCGGCTGAACAGCGGCGGGGCCATGTGGAACACCGGGGCGTCACCATAGGTCGCGGCGGCGTGCAGGCGAGCGACCTCGTACTCGTCCTTGTAGGCCAGGACGCGGTAGTATCCCTCCGCCACGGCGCGGGTCAGCGCGCCAGGGGAGCCGGCCACGGCCGCCTCCCGTGCCTGCGCCGCCGCGACCAGGCCGCGGTAGCGCGCGGCCAGCTTGGCGGTGCCGTACTCCACCAGCTCGGCGGCGCGACGCTCGATCAGGGCGTCCAGCGTGGCGGGCTGCGGGGCGCGGTCCGCCATGATCTCGTCCGCCAGCCCAGGCTGCGTCGCCAGGATGCGGCCCCATAGGAAGGCCCGGCGGTTCAGCGCGACGGCGGTGCCGTTCAGCTCCATCGCCCGCATCAGCGCCCCGTGCCCGACCGGCACCAGGCCCATCTGCCATGCCAGCCCCAGCAGCAAGGTGTTCATCGCCTGGGCGTTGCCGAACAGCCGCTCGCTGAGGGCGCTGCCGCGCAGGAAGCGCGACCGCTCCGCCGCCGTGCTGCGCGCGATGGCCCGGCGGTGCAGGCCGGCGTCGATCACCAGGTCGCGGTCGCGGATGAAGGCGGACCCCGGTTGCAGGTCCAGGTTGCCGACCACGCCGGCGCCCCGCTTGCACCGGCCGAGCACGTCGGCGCCGGCGCCCACGGCCATGTCGGCGGCCAGCAGCAGATCCGCCTCGCGTTGCGGGATGCGGACCACGTCGAGGCCCCCGCTCGAGGAATAGGCGTCGGCGATCTGCACATGCGACACTACGGCACCGTTCTTCTGCGCCAGGCCCGTGAAGTCCAGCGTGCTGACTTGCCGGCCCTCCAGGTGCGCCGCCATGGCGACCACGGCGCCGCAGGTCACGATGCCGCCGCCGCCGATGCCGGCGAACAGGCCGCGCCAGGGCTGCCCGGACGATGGCAGCGCCGGGTCGGACAGCCCGGCCGCCAACCCGGCCTCCCGCGCCGCCCACACGGCCGCATGGTCCATCGCGGCTACCGGCGCATCCGACTTCGTTGTGACGAAGCTGGGGCAGAAACCCTTGAGGCAGGACAGGTCGGTGTTGCAGCTTGTCGGGCTGA
>CAXTFY010000039.1:0-4931 GCA_964243265.1 uncultured Acetobacteraceae bacterium
ATCGAGCTGCGCATGAAGGACGGCAGCGTGATCGCCGACGAGATGGCGGTCGCCAACGCCCACCCGCTGGGCGCGACGCCGTGGACCCGGCCCGACTACATCAACAAGTTCCGCGTGATGACTGACGGCCTGATCACCCCCGCCGAGGCCAGCCGCTTCCTACAAGCCTGCGAGGAGCTGCCAAGCCTGAAAGCGGGCGAGCTGCACCGCCTGAACGTCGCCATGCCCGAGGGCACGGTGAAAATCGGCCAGCCCGGCATCTTCTAACAGCCGAACAGCAGGAAAAAGCCCTCTCCCTTCGGGAGAGGGTTGGGTGAGGGGGTCTTGGCTGCGGAGCGGAGGATCGCCAGCGCCAACAGCCCTGGTGCGGTGAGGCCAGCGTTTGCCCGCCCTCTCACCCCGGCCCTCTCCCGAAGGGAGAGGGAGAAGCAACCAACGAAGGGAAAGCAGCATGTCCGAGACCCAGACCGCACCAAAAGCCAAGAAGTCCGTCGCCCTCTCCGGCGTCACCGCCGGGAACACCGCTCTATGCAGCGTCGGCCGCACCGGCAACGACCTGCACTACCGCGGCTACGACATCCTAGACGTCGCCGAGACCAGCGAGTTCGAGGAGATCGCCCACCTCCTCGTGCACGGCTGGCTGCCCAACCCCGCCGAGCTCACCGCCTACAAGGCCAAGCTCAAAGCCCTGCGCGGCATCCCCGCCAGCGTCCGCCAGGTCCTGGAAGCCCTGCCCGCCGCCACGCACCCCATGGACGTGATGCGCACCGCCGTCAGCGCCCTCGGCTGCGCCCTGCCGGAACGCGAGGACCACAACCACCCCGGCGCCCGCGACATCATCGACCGCCTGATGGCCAACCTCGGCTCCATGCTGCTGTACTGGTTCCACTGGTCCCAGCACGGCCGCCGCATCGCCGTCGAGACCGACGACGACAGCATCGGCGCGCACTTCCTGCACCTGCTGCACGGCCGCCCCTGCTCGCCCGAGTGGGAGCGCGCAATGCACACCTCCCTGATCCTCTATGCCGAGCACGAGTTCAACGCGAGCACCTTCACCGCCCGCGTCGTCGCCGGCACCGGCGCCGACATGTACTCCGCCCTCACCGCGGGGATCGGCGCGCTCCGCGGCCCAAAGCACGGCGGCGCCAACGAGGTCGCCCTGGAAATCCAGAACCGCTACACCACGGCCGACGACGCCGACCGCGACATCCGCGCCCGCGTCGCCAACAAGGAGGTGGTGATCGGCTTCGGCCACCCCGTCTACACCATCGCCGACCCGCGCAACGTCGTCATCAAGGACGTCGCCCGCCGCCTGTCGGAGTCCTCGGGCAACATGCGCGGCTTCCAGGTCGCCGACCGCATCGAGGCGGTGATGGCCGACACCAAGCGCATGTTCGCCAACCTCGACTGGTTCAGCGCCGTCTCCTACAGCCAGATGCGCATCCCGACCGCGCTGTTCACCCCGATCTTCGTCATCGCCCGCACCAGCGGCTGGGGCGCGCATGTAATCGAGCAGCGCATCGACAACAAGATCATCCGCCCCGCGGCGAATTACACCGGTCCGGAGAACCTGGCCTTCGTACCCTTGGCGCAGCGATAGTCCTGAAAACCCCGCCGCATCCCCGTGGCAGCCGCCACGGGGATACAAATGGGGTCATTATTGCGGGTTTTTATTGACAGATACTATGCTGTTGCGTGACAGCGGAAGCAGCGGGCATGTCCTGGATTCGCAGCGCCGCGCTGCGCCGGGGTTACGCCGACGCTGCCCCTCGCGTGCGTGAAGCAACCCGGTCAAGAAAGGCCTCGAAAATGAGCGACGACAGCAAGACGGAGCGCCAGCCAGCCGCCCAGCCCAGGTCCATGCCGATGGCGGTGCGGGCCGCCACCAAGTCAGCGCCGGCCGAAAAGCCGCCGGCTAAAGCCGCTGCCCCGAAGAAGGCCGCCCCGAAGAAGACAGTGGAGTTCAAGGCTGCTGCCGAACCGGCGGCAAAAGGCAAGAAGGCCGCCCCGAAGAAGACGGTGAAGTTCGAAGCCGCCGCCGACCCGGCGCCAAAGGCCGAAGCTCCCGCTGCGCCGAAAAAGGCCGCCGCGCCAAAGAAGGCCGCTGCCCCAAAGAAGGCCGCGGCCGCCGCACCGGCTGCAGCGCCCGAGAGCAAGAGCGAAGCTGCCAAAGTGATGAAAACCGGCAAGACCCCTGCCGCCCGCAGCGCCGCCGCCAAAAAGCTCAGCGGAACCAGTCCGGCAACCAAGAAGCCCAAGGCCGCTCCTGCGTCTGCCTAAGCCGTTTTCCAAACGCCCAGTCCCCGCGGGCAGGACGGTTTTGCACGGTACGGAAACACCGTCCGCCTACTCCCTCTCCCTCCGGGAGGGGGCCGGGGTGAGGGAGGCCGCAAGCGCCAAACCCCACCCCTTCGGCATAGAAGTCCTGCTCTGATCCCGTCGGCGTAAATCCATGCCGCAGCCTCCTCCCAAACGAGAAGCAGGCAGCCAACTCAGCCAAACGTCGCGAGCAAGTCCGCCACCTGATCGCCCGTAAGCGTCCTGCTCCCCGTTCCCCGCAGCAGCAGGAACAGCCGCGCCGCCTCCTCCAGCTCCTCCGCCGCATAGACCGCGTCCGCCAGGGTGCGCCCGCTGACCACAGGGCCATGGTTGGCCAACAGCACCGCCCGCGCCGTCACCGCCTGCTCGGTGATGGCGGGTTCCATCGCCGGGTCGCCGGGTCGGAAATACGGCACGACCGGCAGCCGACGTCCAACCCGCATGACGAAATACGGCGTCAACGGCGGTATCGGATTTTCCGTGTCCACATCGCCCAGGCAAGCCACCGCCGTCGCCATCGTCGAATGCAGGTGCACCACCGCCCCGGCATCCGGCCGCGCCTGATAGAACGCCCGGTGCATGAACACCTCCTTCGACGGTGCATCCCCCGACATCCTCGCAAACCCGGCATCCAGCCGCGAAAGCCGCTCCGGATCCAGCCGGCCGAGGCACGAATTGGTCGGCGTAATCAAATACCCGTCCGCCAGCCGCACGCTGATGTTCCCAGCCGTCCCAACCGAAAATCCGCGAGCGAACAGGTTGGCCGCCAGCATCACCACTTCGGCCCGGATTTCCGCCTCCGTCATGGCAGCCGCTCAAACGCCTGCAGAAAAAAGTCGCGTCCCCCGAAATTGCCGGACTTCAACGCCAACAGCAGCGGCGGCCCGGCACCCTCCGCCAGGGTCCAGGGCACCCCAGGGTCGATCTCCGCCCCGATCCGCAGCCGCCTCACCCCCAGCCGCCCCACCACGGCCCCGCTGGTCTCCCCGCCCGCCACCACCAAGCGGCGCACCCCGGCCGCCACCAGCCCCTCGGCGATCCCGGCCATCGCCTCCTCCACCAGCGCCCCCGCCGCGTCCCGTCCCAGCCGCGCCTGCAACGCCGCCACCCGATCCGGCGTCGCCGACGCGGCGATCACCACCGGCGCCGCGCCCAGCTTACCCGCCGCCCAAGCCATGGCCTGCCTCACCAACTCCGCCGCGTCCGGCGCCGCCAAGGGGTCCAGCTCCAGCGTCGGCGCCTGATCCCGTGCCGTGGCGACCTGGAACAGCGTCGTGCGCGAACACGACCCAGCCAGCACCGCCGCGAACCCCTCCACCCCCGGCAACCCGCCGGCATCCGCCGCCGCCAACAGCCCGGCCCGGCGAAAATTCCCCGGCAGCCCCATCGCCACCCCCGACCCGCCCGTCACCAGCGCCTGCCCATCCACCGCCTCGCCGATGGCCAGCAGGTGCGCGTCCGTCAGCGCATCCACAATGGCATAGCGCCGCCCCTGCTCCTTCAAGGTCGCCAACGCCGAGCGGATCGTCGCCGCCCCCCGCTCCACGGTGGCAAACGGCACCAACCCCACCGTGCCCTCGGTCTGCCGGGACAGCACGCGCACCAGGTTCGCGTCGCGCATCGGCGTCAGCGGATGGTCCTGCATCCCGCTCTCGGACAGCAGGGCATACCCGACGAACAGGTGACCTTGATAAACCGTCCGCGCATTGGCCGGAAACGCCGGGCAAGCGATGGCAAACCCGCAGCCCAGCGCCGCCGCCAGCGCATCCGCCACCGGCCCGATATTGCCCTCATCGGTGCTGTCGAACGTCGAGCAGTACTTGAAGAAGAACTGCCGGCACCCGGCCCCGCGCAGCCACTCCAGCGCCGCCAGGCTGCCGCCCACGGCCTCCCGCGCCGGCGCAGTGCGGGATTTCAGCGCCACGACGATGGCGTCCGCCTCCGGCACCGGGTCATCCGCGCCGGGCACGCCGATCAGTTGCACGGTGCTCATGCCCTGGCGCACCAGCATGGACGCAAGGTCGGTCGCGCCGGTGAAGTCGTCCGCGATGCAGCCGAGCAACGCCATGGCCTTATCCCCCCAATACCTGGTCCAGCAGCGCCGCCTGCTCCGGCCAGCCCGGTAAACGCTGCCCGGCGGCCCAGGATGCCTCGGCCATGTCCGCCCGCAGCCCGCGGTCGAACACCAGGCGGCGCAGGCACTTCGACATCGTCGCCTCGTCGTCCAGCGCGCAGGCCAGCCCGGCGTCGGCCGGCACCAGGTCGTCCGCGCTGCCCCCGGCGCTCACCAGCAGCGGCAGGCCGCGCCGCATCGCCTCGGCGACCGCCGCCGGATAGCCCTCCCACCGCGTCGCCAGGGCGAACAGGTCGGCGTCGCGCCACAGGGCCTCCAACGCCGCCGGCCCCGGATTGCGGACCAGGCGCACGCGGCCCACCAGGGCCGGGTCGGCAACGAGCGCCGCCAGGTGATCCGCGTGGCCGGGGTCGCGGCCGTCCGCCCCGGCGATGTCCAGGGTCCACTGCAGGTCGCCCAGCCGGGCCAGGGCGCGCAGCAGCAGGTCATGGCCCTTGCGCGGAGTCAGCACGCCGACGGACAGGATGCGGCACGCGCC
>CAXTFY010000039.1:5031-14938 GCA_964243265.1 uncultured Acetobacteraceae bacterium
TCCCATGCTGCGCGGCAACTCGTCCAACCCCGGCGGCGCCACCGAAACCGCCCCGCTGGCGACGCCGAACTCCCCAACCAGGCGCTCGGCCACCGCCGTGCTGGTCGCCACCACGCGCCGCAGTGCCGGCAGCATCGCCCGTTCGGCGGCCTGCACTGCGGGCCGCGCCGCCGGGTCGCGTCCGGCGCGGGCGGAGGCATGGAACACCAGCGCCACCGCGTCGCGCCGCACCAGCTCGTCCAACCGCGGCAGCAGCGCCGGCAGCAGCAGGCCGTCCACCACCGGGACCACGCCTGGCGCAAACGCAGGGTCGTCGTCCTGCAGAACGGCAACCCCGTGCCCAAGCCGCCGCAGCTCCGTCGCCATCCGCTCGGCATAGCGGGCGCTGTCGCCACCCTGGGCGGCATCCGGCCGGGGAAGGGCGAAGGCGATCTGCACCGCGGCGGGGTAACACGCCGCCAGCCACCCGTCACGCCCGCCGCGGCGTGCCGCCGATGTCAGGCCCGGGTGTGCAACGCCACCGCCTCCCGCTCCGGCCGCGCCTGGCCACCGGAGCCATAGCGCGAGGCGCGTCGCAGGCTGACCTGCTGGGCGGCCCCGGCGACCAGCCGCATCACCCGGTCCTGCACCTCGATTGCGTGCTCCAGCAGCCGGCGGTTCTCCCGCGCCAGGTCGCGCAGACGCAGCGCGGCGGCCTTGAACTCCGGCGTCCCCGGCAGCGGCTGCTGCGACGCCGCAGCCAACTCCCGCGACGCCGCCAGCTTCTCCGCCAGCAGGCCCGGCAGGGTGGCCACGTCCAGCTTGACCAGCGCCGCGTTCTCCGCCAGCAGCACGCGCTCCAGCCGGGTTGCGGCAGTCAGCAGCGCGCTCATGCCCCGGCTCCAGGCGACCGCATGCCTTCCTGCAGCCGCAGCATCTGCTGCATCACCGGGCGGGCCAGCCCCAGGCCGCCATGCGCCGAGATCCCCTTGGCCAGCTCGGTCACCATCATCGGCTTCCAGGCCGCCTCGCCCTCGCCGCCGCCGAACATGCTCTTGGAGGTATCCACGGTATCGAACATCGGCGTCAGCAACTGGCCAAGCGCCATCGACTCGAAATCCTGCGCCGCCCGCCCGATGCGCTGCACCTGCGCCGCCGGCAGGGTGGAGCTAGGCGGGCCAGGCACCGGCAAGGTCTGCGCAGGGACGGCAAAGACAGCGCTGGCAAGCGGCGTGGTTGTCATAACAGAGGTTCCTATCGGACTTGCAGGTCGGCTTGCAGCGCGCCGGCCGCCTTGATGGATTGCAGGATGCTGATCATGTCGCGCGGCCCGACCCCCAGCGCGTTCAGGCTGGCCACCAGGTCGCGCAGCGTGACCCCGCCGCGCAGGATGCCCAGCCGCTTGTCGCCGCTGTCATCGACCTGGATGCTGGTGCGCGGCGTCACCACGGTGCGGCCCCGGGAGTCCGCCTCGGGCTGGCTGACCTGCGGCGTCTCCGACACGCGGATCGTCAGGTTGCCCTGGGCGATGGCGACGGTGCTGATCCGCACCTCGGCGCCCATGACGATGGTGCCGCTGGCCTCGTCGATGATCACGATGGCGGGCATGTCGGGCGTGATGGTCAGGTCCTCGATGCGCCCGAGCACGTCGATGGCGTCGCGGCCGTCCAGCGACACCGACACCGTCCGCTGGTCGGTCGCCCGCGCCCCGCCACCCCCGCCGCCGCCGAGCGCCCGGTTGATGGCATCCGCCATGCGCCGGGCCGTGGTAAGGTCCGCGTTGCGCAGCCCCAGCCGCAGCACGGGCTTGCTGCCCAACTGGAACGGCACCTCGCGCTCCACCGTGGCGCCGTTGGCGATGCGGGCGGCGGTCGGCACGTTGCGGGTGACCGACCCCGCCGCGCCGCGCGCCGAGATGGCGCCGGTGGCCAGCGCGCCCTGCGCCACCGCATAGACCTCGCCATCCGCGCCCAGCAGCGGCGTGACCAGCAGGGTCCCCCCGGTCAGGTCCTTGGCGTCGCCCAGGGCGGACACCGCCACGTCGATCCGGCCGCCGCTGCGGGCAAAGGCCGGCAGGTTCGCCGTCACCATCACCGCCGCGACGTTCTTCGTCTGCAGCTTCGCCTCCTGGTCCCGCGTGTTGACGCCCAGCCGCTCCAGCATGCCGATCAGCGACTGCCGGGTGAACACGGCGCTGTCCAGCCGGTCCCCGGTGCCGTTCAGCCCGACGACCAGGCCGTAGCCGACAAGCTGGTTGTCACGCACGCCCTCCACATCGGCGATGTCCTTGATGCGGACCTGCGCCGTGGCGGCCCCCGTGGCAGCCCCCGTGGCAACCGACGACAGCACCAGCAGGAGCAGGAGGATACGGTGCAGCAAGGCATGTCCTTTCCAGGTCGGTAAGCATCCCGCGCTAACGTGCGGCGGTGGCCTGTGGGACACCGCAAGCCCCATGCCACCGTGGAACCCGCCAGGATGCTGGCGGCAGCGGCACAGCAGCCCGGCAAACCTTGCCGGGCCGGTCAAAAAGGATCAGGCGTCCATGGTCATCATTCCCGGTCTAGCCCAGGCAGCAGCCCTGGCCGCCGCACCGCGCCGCCGCCCCAACCAACCGGTCGGCGGCTTCGAGGTGCCGGAGGGCGACGACCTCTCTCAGGCCACCCCAGCCGCCCCGGCCAGCGCCTTGTCTGGCCTGCTCGCCATGCAGGAGGCCACCGTTGCCGTGACCGGGGACCGTGCCGCCAAGAACCACGCCGAGACGGTCATGCAGGAGCTTGGCGCGTTCCAGCTCGAACTGCTGCGCGGTCAGCCCGGCGGCGCGGCATCCCGCCTGGCCCGCCTGGCCCGCGCCACGCCGCACGCCTTCGATCCAGGATTGGCCGCCCTGCTCGGCGCCGTCCGCCTGCGCGCCGAGGTGGAGGCCGCCCGCGGCGCCATGGCCCGGCAGCCCGTCCTGCGGCGGGAGGGTGACACCTGAAAACCCATCCGCAACAATCCATTGGCCGCCGCACACCCGGCCTTGGCGAACATAGGTCGCGTGTCTATAAGGCGCGCAACCTCGCCCCGGGGTGCCTCGATCCTGAGGTGATTGCTAGCTAGGGAACGTCGGTCATGATGCTTAACTTGCCTCCCGACTACCGCCCATCCGAGACCGAGCAGTTCATGAACCCAATCCAGGCGGAGTACTTCCGTCAGAAATTGTTGCGTTGGCGGGCAGAACTGATGCGGGAGGCCGACGGCACCCTGGCGAGCCTGTCGCAGGGCGGCATCCACGAGGCCGACCTGACCGACCGCGCCAGCGTCGAGACCGACCGGGCGCTGGAACTCCGCACCCGGGACCGCGCGCGCAAGCTGGTCTCCAAGATCGACCAGGCGCTCACCCGGATCGACAACGGCGTTTATGGCTACTGCGAGGAAACCGACGAGCCGATCGGCCTGAAGCGCCTGGAGGCCCGGCCGATCGCCACGATGTCGATCGAGGCCCAGGAGCGCCATGAGCGCATGGAACGCGTCCACCGCGACGACTGAGGGCACGCTCGACAACCCTCTTCGATGCCGTCACGATAGGGCATAATTGCCGCGCGCCGCCCAACCGGGCAACCTTCTCCCTCTCCCTCCGGGAGAGGGCCGGGGTGAGGGAAGCGGCAAACGCCCAGCCCTCCAACATCGGGGGCAACACCGCTCCGAACCCGGCAAACTTGGCGTCTGCCACCCCCTCATCCCAATCCGCAGCGAGAGGCAGCAGCCGCAGCAAGCCCCGCCTCAATCGCATCGCAAGCCGCCCCTACGCCATCCTCCCCCCGCACCCGACCACCAAGCAGCTCCGCCCGCGCCGTCATACGCCGGTCGGCCAGAACAGCGCCAAGCTGCCGCGCCGCCCCTGACGCCGCATAGCGCCCAATGGGCAGCACCGCCGCCACCCCGGCCCGGCGCATCCGCTCGGCGTTATCCGGCTGGTCGTGCGCGAACGGCACCACCAGCATCGGCCGCCCCGCCCGCAGCGCCTGCCCCGTCGTCCCGGCGCCGCCCTGGTGCACGATGGCGCAGGCCCGCGGGAACACCTGGGCGTGCGGCGCATACGGCACCGCCAGTGCCCAGGCGGGCAGCGTATCCGGCAACCCCTGCCGGTCCGGCCCCGTGAGCAGCAGCGCCCGCCGCCCCAGTGCCCCGGCCGCAGCCAGGCTGTCCACATAGAACCGCCGCGCCGCCAGCACAGCCGCGGAGCCTAGCGTGAACACGACCGGCGGCGCGCCCCCTTGCAGGAACGCCTCGACCTCGCCCGGCAACGCGTAATCCGGGTCCATCGCATCATAGAACGCGAACCCGGTCTGCCGCGTCCGCGCCGGCCAGTCCCGTTGCGGCCGGGCCAGCACGGGCGAGAACATCGCCAGGTTCAGCAGCGGCGAGAACTGGTCCACCCCCAGCGGGTCCGCCCGGTCCGGCAGCCCCATCCGCCGCCGCAGCTCCCGCACCGGCCGCCCCCACTGCCGCGTGACCCGGTGCGCCATCACCCGCAACGGCCCCCCGGCCAGCGCCCCCAGCGCATGCAGCGGCGCCGCCCAGGCAATCTGCGGCGGCACCGGCGGATCGGTCGCGGAAAACAGCCCCATCGGCTGCAGCACCGCCGAAGCCCACGGCACCCCCAGCTTATCCGCCACCAGCGGCAATCCCAGCGACAGCGGCGTGGACACCAGCAGGTCCATCCCCCCCGCGACCGCCATCAGGTCGGCAACCTGGTCCTGCACGGCCGGCGCGATCATGGTGCGGAAGATGAACTCCGGGCCGCCGCGCGGGTCCATCACCTGGGCCATCAGGTTGGGCGGTGGATTGGCCGGCGCCTCCGGCCGCATGTCGGCCCAGCCCACCCCGGCCCCCTCCACCCGCGCCCGGTGCACCTGGTTGGTGGCGATCACCACCCGGTGCCCGCGCGCCTGCAGCCCCAACCCCACCGCCAAGTAGGGATGCAGGTCGCCGAGCGAGCCGATAGTGGCGAACAGGATGCGGGCCATCCCCCCGCAACGCGTCAGAACGGCAAGAGTACGTCCAGCAACTGCTGCCCATAGCGCGGGCGCTGCACGTCGCTGATCTGGCCGCGCCCGCCATAGGCAATCCGCGCCTCCGCCATGCGGTCGTGCTGCACGGTGTTGTCGCTGGCGATGTCCTGCGGCCGAATGACCCCGCTGACCTGCAGCTCCCGCAGCTCGCTGTTCACCCGCACCTCCTGCCGGGCCGCGACGGCCAGGTTGCCGTTCGGCAGGCACTGCGTAATAACGCCGGCCAGCCGCAGCGTCACGGTTTCCGCCCGTTGGATCGCCCCGGTGCCGGTCGCGTTGCCGGTGCTGCTGGCCGACACGAGCTGGCTGACGTTGGCCGCCTTGGCCAGTATCTTCGGCACCTGCGACTCAAAGCCGAACAGGTTGGGGATGCCCATGCTCTCCGCCCCGGTGCGGCCCTCGCTGCTTTTGTTGCTCAGGTTGGCGCTGTCGGTGATGCTGACCAGGATGGTCACGATATCGCCCACCTGCGCCGCGCGCTGGTCCTTGAAGAACGCCCGGCTGCCGGAGCGCCACAGGCTGTTCGCCTCGGCCGGAGCGGTCTGCAGCCGCGGCATCGGCAGGCTGATCGGCCGATAGGACGGGTCCGCCGTGGGGTCGCCGGGCTGGGTCATGCTCGGCGCCCGGCCGATCTCCGACAACTGGGTCAGCGTGCCGCAGCCCGGCAGCAGCAGCACCAGGGCCAGGGCAGGCCGCAAGCGTCTCATCGTGCGGCCAGACGGGACAGGGTGGGCTGCGACCCCGGCACCACCCGGCCGCGGCCCGGCCCGGTCACCTCCGCCTCGACGATCACGCGGGACGCCGGGTTCACCACGTGCACCCGCTCACCCAGCCCGGCCGCCTCGGTAGCGACGCCCGTTGCGGTCAACTGCATTCCCGGCGTGTCCAGCGCCAGCAGCATCGGCGTGCCCTTTTGCACCAGCATCGGCCGGCCGAGATCCACCAGCAGGATCGGCTGCCCCGGCTGCACGGGATGGCGCAGCGCCTGGCCGACGGCTTCCGCGGCGGCGCGCACCACCTCGCCCCGGGCCAGGATGGCGCGCACCCGTGTCCATTGCAGGTCCGCGGCGGCAATGACGTCGCCGGGCAGCATGCGGCGGCGCGGGACCGGCAGCTCCACCATCTCCTGCACCGTGCCGGACAGGCGCAACTGGGTCAGCGGGATGCCATCGGCAGTGACCGACACCAGGGCGGTGAAGCGCCCGGTTCCGGCATCGTATTCAAGCTGCGCGACCTCCAGGCCCGGCGTGGCGCCGATCGCCAGCATCGGCGTCGTAAAGCCCGGCAGGTCCAAGTCCGAGTCCCGCGGCGCCCCGGCGGCAGCCAGGGCCGCGTGCAACGGCCCCAGCACGTCATCGCGGCCCAGCGCACGGCCGGGCCGGTCCAGCACGACGCGGTCGGCGAGCGACGCCGGCCGCCAATCGACGCCGAACTGCCGGGCAATCGCCGCCAGTTGCGGCGCCTCTACCGTGATGCGGTTGCCCGGCGCCGGCGCCGGCCCCAACGCGCGGTCCAGCCCGGCGTCGGCGAACAGGTCCGACAACTGCACCACAGGCGCGGACAGCGTGGTGAACGGCTTGAGGGTAGCCGCCCCGGCCGGCCAAGCGACGCAGGCAGCAACGCCGAAAGCAGCAATCCCCAAGGCGCGCCAGCCCAACGCAACCAACCCGCCGTCACCGCGAGCCGCCGTGCCGCCGCTGCGAACCGCCTCCCGCGCAACCTCATTGCGAGCCGGCTTCGGCGCGGCAATCCAGGGACGGCGGGACCAGCCCGTCACGCGTGCGTTTCCTGGACCGCCGCGTCGCCACGCCCCTCGCAACAACAAGTGTCTGTTAAGAGAAAAAAAATCAGCGCGCGGCAGGAAAAGAACATTCATGATTCGGCCCTACCGCAGGTTGGTCAGTGTGGACTGCATCTGGTCCGCCGCCGTGATGACCTTGCTGTTCATCTCGTAGGCCCGCTGCGCGCTGATCAGGTTGGTGATCTCCGTCACCACGTTGACGTTCGACGTCTCGACGAACCCCTGCATCACGCTGCCGAACCCCGGCGACGCCGGCACCCCCGTCACCGCCGCCCCCGACGCCGAGCTGGCCAGCAGCAGGTTGCCCCCCTGCGCCTCCAGCCCGGCATCGTTCGGGAACGTCGCAAGCTGCAGGGTCCCAACCGTCTGCGGCGCCGTCGTGCCGTCGATCTTGACCTGCACCTCCCCGGCGGCATTGATCGTCACGTCCGTCGCGTTGGTCGGCACGGTGATCCCCGGCGCCACCGGATAGCCGTCCGCCGTCACGATCTCCCCTCCCGGCGACAGGCTGAACGTGCCGTCCCGGGTATAGGCGGCATCCCCGCTCGGCAGGGTCACCTGGAACAGGCCGTTGCCCTTGATCGCCAGGTCCAGGCTGTTGCTGGTCTGCTGCAGGCTGCCCTGCTCGTCGATCCGGTAGATCGCCGCCGTCTTCACCCCCAACCCCACCTGCGCGCCAGATGGCACGACGGTGCCGTTGTCCGAGCTGTTCGACCCGACCCGGCGCAGGTTCTGGTAGATCAGGTCCTGGAACTCCGCCCGGCGCCGCTTGAAGCCGGTGGTGGTCATGTTGGCGATGTTGTTGCTGATGACCTCCACGTTGGTCTGCTGCGCCTGCATGCCCGTGCCGGCGATATCAAGGGAGCGCATCGGCCTACGTCCTCGCCTGCGTCAGCTTGTCGATGGCGGACTGCCGGCGGTCGGACTCCGCCTGGACGAACTGCGTGGTGAACTGGAACTCCCGCATGTCGGTCATCATCCGCGTCATCTCCATCACCGGCTGCACGTTGCTGTCCTCCACCGCACCCTGCACCAGTTGCGGCGAGGCGACCGGCGTGGTGGGGCCGTCCGCGCGCAGCGTCCGCGCGCCCTCTGCGGTCATGCGGTTCGGGTCGTCCGGCTGCACCAGTCCGATCTGGCCCAGCCGGCCGTTCTGGCTGCTGACGGTGCCATCCGCGGTGACGGTGATGATGCTGTCGGCGGCCGACAGGCGGATCGGCTGCCCGGCGCGGTCCAGCAGCGCGTTGCCGTCCACGTCGCCCAGCCGTCCGTCCGGCAAGGGGGTGAAATGCCCGGCCCGGGTCAGCCGCGGCCCGCGCGGCCCATCGACGGTAAAGAACCCATTGCCCGACACGGCGAAGTCCAGCGGGTTGCCCGTATGCTGCAGTGGCCCGGCCTGCTGGTCCCGGTAGGTGGCGCGGTCCTGCGTGAACGCGACCGTGCCGCCGCCGTGCGGCGAGTCCGTCCCGGTCTGCTTGCTGAGCCAGTCGCTGAACACCGTCCGCTCGGCCTTGAAGCCCGGGGTGCCGGCGTTGGCGAGGTTGGTGGCCGTCACGTCCAGCGCGCGTTGCTGGGCGATCAGGCGGGACAGGGCGATGTCGGTTGTCAGTTCCATGGCGGCCTCCAGGCTTGGCTACCGGGAGTAGCGCAAGCCGTGTGCCAGGGCTGGCAGCCAGCAACAGCGGGCGTGTCGTGCCGGGGCAGGGGGGTTACCCGGCAAGATGTGCCGGGTCAGATCGGCCTTAAGCCTTTCATTAACCCCGCCCTGCGAAGTTGCCTCCAGCAAGAGGTGATCAGCATGAGTAAGGCCGAAGCAGCATCAGACGGCCCGGCCCCGAAACCCGGCAAGCGCAAGCTGCTGCTGATCCTGGTGCCGGTGCTGTTGCTGGGTGGCGGGGCCGGCGCCTGGTTCTCCGGCCTGCTGCCGCGCCTGCTGGGCCACGGCACCGAGCATGTCGCCGAGGGAGAGCATGGCGCCGACAAGGGTGAAAAGGGAGACAAGGGCGAAAAGGCGGACAAGAAGCTCGCCGAGGCAACCCCCGCGCCCACGTTCCTCGAACTGCCGGACATCGTAGCCAACCTGAATTCCGGCCGCCGCACCGCCTTCATCAAGTTGAAGGCCAAGTTCGAGCTGTCCAAGCCGGAGGACGTGGCGCCCATGCAGGCCGCCATGCCGCGCATCGTCGACCTGTTCCAGTCCTACCTGCGTGAGATGCGCCCGGAGGAGCTTCGCGGCACCGCCGGAACCTACCGCCTGCGGGAGGAGCTGATCGCCCGCAGCAACATCGCCGCGCACCCGGCCCGGGTGCTGAACGTGCTGTTTACCGAGCTGCTGGTGCAGTAGCCGGCTCGACAAGGGAGACCCAGGATGGGAACCGCGGATTGGGTGCTGGAATTGGTGCTGATCGTCCTGCTGGGCGTGACGCTGCTGCATGCCGTGCGGCTGGAGCGTGCGCTGGGGCTGCTACGGCGCGACCGCTCGGCCCTGGGGGACGCCGTCGCCGGCTTCGACCTCAGCGCCCGCGCGGCCGAGCAGGGCATCGGCAAGCTGAACAGCATGACCGGGGAGGCGGCGCAGCAAGTAGGCCGCAAGATCGAGCAGGCGAAGGCGCTGAAGGACGACCTGGCCTTCCTGGCGGAGCGCGGCGAGAGCCTGGCCAACCGGCTGGAGGCCGCCGTGCGCGCCGGCCGGGCGATGGAGGGGATGCGGCCCCCCGCCGCTGCGGCCGCGCCCTCCGATGCGGGGCCTCGCCCGCGCAGCGTTGCCGAACGCGACCTGCTGCAAGCGATGCGGGGTTCACGATGACCCGCCCGGCTTGGCTGCGCCTCCCGCGCCCGCGCCCGCTGTTGCTGTCCTGCTGCGTCATGGCCGTGCTGCTCGTGGTGAAGGCGCGGGAGGCCGTCCACGCTGTTGGCGGCGCCCCCGCCGCGCTGCTGACCGCAAGCCGTGCCATGGTGCCCGCCGCCTATGCCGCCCCGCCTCAGCCGGCCAAGGAAATTGCTAAGGAGGCTTCCAAGGCCGCTGCCGCCCCGCCGGCCACTGCCACCCGGCCTGCCAACGCCACCCCGCCTG
>CAXTFY010000039.1:15038-21496 GCA_964243265.1 uncultured Acetobacteraceae bacterium
GCCCAGCCGCCTGCCGAGCCGCCAATCAGCGACAGCGAACGCGCGCTGCTGCTGGACCTGCGCGCCCGGCGCACGCAGATGGAGGCGCAGGAGCAGGCGCTGTCCACCCGTGAGACCGTGCTGGCCGCGGCCGAGAAGCGCATGGCCGAACGGGTCGAGCAGCTATCCACCCTGCAGGCCCGGCTGGAGGCGCTCGACGGCACCAGGCGGGAGCGCGACGACGCCAACTGGCGCGGCCTGGTGAAGACCTACGAGACCATGCGCCCCCGTGACGCCGCCGCCATCCTGAACGACATGGACATGCCGGTGCTGCTGCAGGTGCTGGACCGCATGAAAGAAACGAAGGCTGCGCCCGTGCTGGCCGCGATGCTGCCCGACCGCGCCCGCTCGGCGACGGCGGGGCTGGCGGCCATGCGGACCCGCTCCACCGCACCTCCTGCAGCACCGACGGGGACACCAGGATGAACCGCGTATTGCGCCTTGCCCTGCTCGCCACAGCCCTGCCCATGGCGGCGCTGGCCCAGGATGCCGCCGGCGTGCATGTGATCGAACACCCCGGCTTCGGCCGCATCGTGTTCGAATTCCAGCAGCCGACCACGTACGACATGGTGCGGGAGGGCGACCGGGTGATGCTGGTGTTCGACGGGGCGCCGTCCGTCGAGGCACCCGGCAGGCCGCCGCGCAACGTCCGCTCGATCCAGGGCGGCCACGGCTCGGCCACCCTTCTGCTGGTGCCGGGTGCCCGGGTGCATCCGGCAGGGATCGGCAACCGTGTGATCGTTGACGTCATGGACCCTCCGGGTTCGCGCGCCCCGAAGCTGGCTGCCAACCGGCCGGGCCATGTGGAAGCCGCTCCGCAGCCGGTCCCGCAGGTCGAGGCCCCGCCAGCAGCCGAGGCATCCGAGCCCCCCACCTCGGCGCCTACACAGCAGGCGGCAATGCCGGACCCGGCTGCCCCTCCTGCGGCGGCAGGACCGCCCATCACGGCCGCCGCAGCGCCAGGAACACTGGAATCCATGGTGATCCCCTTCGAGGCCGGCGTAGGCGCGGCCGCATTCCGCCGCGGCGACCTGGCGTTGATCGTGTTCGACGGCGTGGCGACCATCGATGAGGCCCGGCTTCGTCGCCTCCGCGGCTTTGCCGACGCAGGCGCGCACACCCTAGCGGCCAGCACCGTGGTGCAAGTGCCGCTCGCGTCCGGAGCCGTCAGCCTGACCCGGGAGGCCAAGGGATGGCGCATCTCCCAGGCCGACCCAACCGGCAAGGCCGTGGAGCGGGCGCCGAGCGGCCCCGACATCCTGTTCAAGGTCGAGCAGCCCGGCCATGTCGTCAGCGTCGCCGATCCAGCCACCGGCCAGGTCCTGCTCGTTGGCACCGCCAACCCGGCCGCCGGACCCATTGCAGGACTCGCAACCGGGGGCAGCCTGCCCGGCGCCGGGGTGCTGCAAACCTGGGCCGGGGTCGCGGTCGAGCCGTTCTCGGACGACGTGATGCTGCGCCTGGCGCCGGACGGCTTCGTGCTGGCCGCATCCGGCGGAGCCATCCCCGCGCCGGACGCCACTCCTGTTTCGGCGCTGACCCGGCGGTTCGACTTCCCCGACCTTCCAGTCCCCGCCCTGATGCAGCGTTTGCACGCCGCAGTGGCCAGCGTTGCCGAGGCAGCCCCCCGCGCCCGCACGCCGGGCCGCCTTGCGGTGGCGCAGGCCATGCTGGCGCTCGGCCTCGCGGCGGAGGCGCAGTCCGTCCTGGCCTTGGTGGCGACCGACGACCCGGGGGCAGAGGCCAATCCCGATGCGGCCGGCCTGTCCGCCATTGCCGCGCTGCTGGCCGGGCGGATGGACGCAACCGGCGGCCTGGACAACCCGGCCCTGGACGGGACCGCCGAGATCGCACTGTGGCGGGGCGTGCGCGACGCGATCCTCGGCCATCCGGCGGAGGCGGCCCGCAGCCTGCCCGGTCTGCTGCCGCTTGCGCTCGCCTACCCGCAGCCGCTGCGCGACCGCGTGCTGCCCATTGTGGCCGAGGTCGCCGTCCTGGCTGATGCGCCCTCCGCGGCCGTGCTGCCGGACCTGCCCGGCCTGGGTCTCGCCCGCGCCATGCAGCAGGAGCAGCACGGCGACATCGACGCGGCCTTGGCCGGCTACGACGCGCTCGCCGCCGGCCGCGATCAACTGGACCAGGTCCGGGCTGGCGGCCGTGCCGTGGAGCTGCGGCTGGCGCAGGCCCGCATCACGCCGGCTCAGGCAGCCGACGCCCTGGCCCGGCAACTGGCGACCTGGCGTGGCGACGACCGCGAGCTTGCCGCCCGGCTGCGCGTCGGCGAGCTGCGCGCCCAGGCCAAGGCATGGCGTCCCGCGCTCGACCTGCTGCGTGAGACGGCGGCGCTGTTCCCGGACCGGCAAGCCGTCATCCACGCCCGCATGGTCGCGATGATGCGGGCCGTGCTCACCGGCGACGGCGTGGATGTCGCGCCGCTGGACTTCGTGACGCTGGTCGCCGACTTCGCGGATTGCGTGCCGCCCGGCGCGGACGGCACGGCCCTGCTGACCGACAAGCTGCTGGCCTTGGACCTGCCGGCCCGTGCACGTCCGCTGCTGCAGGACCGTCTGGCTGCCACCCCGCCCGGCCCGGTCCGCGCCGGCCTGGGCCACCATCTGGCGTCGCTGCAGCTCGACGATGGCGACGCCGCCGGCGCGGAACGCACCCTCGCCTCCACAACCGCCAAGGACTTGCCGGAGCGGCTGCAAGCGGAACGTGACCTGTTGCTGGCAAAGGCGAAGGCGGCTCAGGGCGACCTGGCCGGCGCGACCGCGGGCCTGTCTGCCCTCGCCACAGCCGCAGCCGACGACCTGCGCGCAACCCTGCTGCAGCGCGCCGGGGACTGGCCCGGCAGCCTCGCCGCCCTGAACAGCCTGGCGGCAAGGCTCATCCCGGCTACAGGCCCGGTCCCGGACAGCTTGGGCGAGCTGGTGTTGCGCCAGGCCAGCGCCGCGGTGCAGGCCGGCGACCAAGCCGGGTTGCGCGAGCTCAGCCTGCGCTACGCCGGACGCTTGACCGGACCGCGGGCCGACTTGTTCCACCTGCTGACCGCGGCGCCGGTCGGCGGCGTCGGCGACCTGCCTCGCGCCGCCGGCGAGATCGCGTTGGCCCGCGCGGTACCAGGCCGGTTGCAGGAGTTGACCACCAAGTCGCCGCCATAAGACACAAGACCGTAATGATGGCCTGCTCCGCAATATGCGCGGCCTGTACAAGCCGAAATTCACTTGCCTTGTCGCCCCCCTAGCCCTATCTCAACCCTTCTTGGCCCAAGGGTGCGATCCCGCACAACAGGCTATCTACTGGTTTGGGGGTACGTGATGAACGCACTTGCTCAACTGGGGATGGTCTCGGAACTTCCGAGCGAAAACCAGACGACGATTGCAAACTTTCCTTTCCTCAATGGTGAGGAAGGAAAAGACTACTTCGTTGAGAAGGACGGCATGAAGTATGCCGGCATGCACCTTCTCGTGGATCTCTGGGGAGCGTCCAACTTGGGCGACCCGGGCCTGATCGACGCAGCGTTGCGCGATGCGGCGATCCGTGCCGGGGCGACGATCCTGCACAGCCACTTCCATCACTTCACCCCAAACGGGGGAGTGTCAGGCGTGGTCGTGCTGGCCGAAAGCCATATCTCGATCCATACATGGCCGGAGCGCAACTTCGCGGCCGTGGACATCTTCATGTGTGGCGCCTGCAACCCGCATGATGCGATCCCAGTGCTGCGGGCCGCGTTCCACCCCGAACGGGTGGACCTGGACGAGCAGCGGCGCGGCCGCGTCTCCTAGCAATACCCAATCGCAGCGCCGCCCGGCCCGGCTCATCTGCCGGACTGGACGATGCTGCGCGTTTGCTGGAGGGATGCATGGAGCAGGATTGGCTGAACGAGACACTGTACCCCGACTGGGGCCAGCGGTTTCGCATATTGCGACGCCTCGCCCAGGTGCAAAGTCGCTATCAAAGCATCGAAATATTTGAAAGCGCATCGTTTGGCCGGGTGCTGGCGCTAGATGGCGCCATTCAAATCACCGAAGCCGACGAGTTCATATATCAGGAAATGCTGGCCCATGTGCCCCTGCTCGCACACGGCAATGCCCGCAATGTGCTGATCATCGGCGCCGGCGATGGCGGCGTCCTGCGCCGCGTACTGCAGCACCGTACCATCGAGCGTGCGGTGATGGTTGAAATTGATGGCGAGGTTATCCGCCTCTGCCGCGAGTACTTGCCCAAGATCAGCGGCGACGCCTGGAACGATCCCCGGGCCCAGGTGATCGTCGGCGACGGCATCACCTACCTGGCCGAATGCCATCCGGCCTCTTTCGACGTGATCATCGTTGACAGCACGGACCCGGCCGGCGTCGGTGAGGCGCTATTCACCACCGCCTTTTATGCCAACTGCGCCCGCGCCTTGTCAGCAACCGGCCTGGTAGTGAACCAGTGCGGCGTCCCGTTCCTGCAGCCGGAGGAGTTGCGGGAAACCAGCCGACGCCGCATCCAATCCTTTCCACACGTGTCGGCCTATGTGGCTGCCGTACCTACCTATGTAGGCGGACTGATGACGCTAGGCTTCGCAGCCAAAACGCCAGGTTCGGACCGCGTTCCGGCCGAGATACTTCTACAACGCGCGCAAGCCGCCGGCATTCTAGGTCTGACGCGATACTGGACGCCGGCCATCCAAAGCGGCGCCTTCAACCTGCCGCCCTACATCGCCGACCTGCTGCCGTAGACTAGGCACGTCCGCGTTCATCCCCTTCCGGCGCACGCTCGACCCGGCTGCCGCCTGGCTCCAACGTCTCGGCGCCGGACCGGGTGCCGCCGAACTTGTCAGCCCCTTTGGCGTCTTCCGCACCGGGCTTCTTGTGGTTGCCGGTGTTCTGCTCGTCGTCGGTGTGCTTGATCGTCTCTTCGGTGTTGGGCTGCTTCACGGTACCGCTCCTATGGCTGCAGGTGCCAACGCGCGGCGCCGGGCAGGTTTCCCGTTCACGGCAAGACGAAGCTCTGCACCAGGCTGCCCGACACCAGCCGCCATCCATCGACCAGCACGAAGAACACCAGCTTGAACGGCAGCGACACCCCGCTCGGCGGCAGCATCATCATGCCCAGGCTCATCAGCACGCTGCCCACCACGAAGTCGATCACCAGGAACGGCAAGTACAGCAGGAACCCCATCTCGAACGCCCGGCGCATCTCCCCGATCATGAACGCGGGCACCAGGGCACGCCAGGCCGCCTGGTCCGGCGCGGCGACGGCTGGCATGTTGGCGAGGTCAAGGAAAAGCTGCAGGTCCGCCCCCCGCACGTTGGCGGCCATGAACTTGTGGAACGGCTCGGCGGTCAGCCGCAGGCCCTCCATTTCCCCGATCAAGCCCTGGCTCATCGGCTGCACCCCGCTGGTCCAAGCCTGGTCCATGGCGGGCTGCATGACAAAGAACGTCAGGAACAGCGCCAGGCCGATCAGCACGGTATTGGGCGGCGTGCCCTGCGCGCCGATCGCGCTGCGCAGTAGGGACAGCACGATGATGATGCGGGTGAATGCCGTGCCCATGACCAGCAGGCTCGGCGCCAGGGACAGCAGCGTCACCAGTGCCGTCAACTGCACCAGCCGGCCTGTCGCCCCTGCCTGCCCGGCCGCGCCGAGGTCGATGTTGACCGACTGCGCCCGCGCCAGCCCCGGCAGCAGCAGGGCCGCCGCGAACAGCAGGGCGTAGGCCAGCAGCAGGCTGCGCCGGACCCTCATGCTCCGCCCCCGGCCGGCAGCCCGCCAGCCCCACCCGGCAGCCCGCCAACCCCAGGCGGCAGCCATCCGACAACGACGTCCGCACCACCCCCGGTCAGCACCAGCAGGTCCCGCCCGTCGCACGTAACAAGCTGCAAGCGCCGGGTGCGATCGAGCGCCAAGGCCTCCCGCAACTGCAAGCGCCGTGTGCCCGGTTGCCGCGCCAGGCCTGCCGCACGCACGACGCGGGCGAACAACCAGACCAGGCCAAGCACCAGGCCGAGTGCGCCGACGGCGGTTAAGGTTTGCAGCGGTTCCATAGGGGGGCCTTTTGCCGGGGTTGGATCATGGCGGGGCTTTTGCCCGCAACGTGGCGCTGAGCAGCTCGACCTCGGCCAGGATCGCCACCAAGCCCGGCCGTGCCGCACGCCCTAGGTCGGGCGGCAGATCGAGCGTCTTGGCGCAAAGCAAGCCAACCATGCGGTCCAGGCCAGAAACCTCAACCTCACGGTCCATGCCGGCCAGGGCGCGGGCGATGGCGACCGTGTGCCGTACCTGCTCCGCCAGGGCGTGCTGCGCCGCGACGGGATCGTGCGCTGGGGAGGGCCAAGGGGTCATGGAGCTGTTCACCCCGGCACTATGGGGTATCGGGGTTAGCAATTCGTTTCCGCCGGTCGCAACGCCGCGTTAACCCTCGTCCGCTAGGG
>CAXTFY010000040.1:0-8871 GCA_964243265.1 uncultured Acetobacteraceae bacterium
GTCAGCCTGTCGGGAACAGCGACCCCCCGTAGTTCGCCGTCCCATTCGCCGCCAAGACCAGGAAGTTCGTGGCCGCAGACGCGTCGCGCGCCTGTCCCTCGGGCGACAGCGCGATGTCGGCCAGCACCGCCCCGGGCGTGAGTGCGTTCGCCTGCAGCGCGCCGGTCCACGACGCGAAGCCGCCCGCATCCGCCGAACGGCCAAGCCCCTCCTGATACGCCGTGTTGACGAAGGCCGCATCCGACGCCGCGCTTGCGATGTTCGGCGAGCCGTAAACCTGCTGCCCCTCGGGCGACGCCAGGAAATCCCCGGCGATCGTGTTCAGCGACGTGCCGGCCTCATGCTGCTGCACCCAGAACTGCAACCCGGCCTGGTCCGGCGCACGGCCCAGGATCGTGTACAGGTCCACGATCGGCACCACGTTGGCCTGCGCTTCCTGCGAGGTGGCGATGGCGTCGTTGAGCCCGGTCGGCGCCAGGCTGCCGTTGCCCAGCGCGCTGCTCCAAAAGGCCAGCCCGGTTGCGTCCGGCGCCCGTTGCAGCACCGCCTCATAGACATTGGCAACCTCGTTGCCCGGATTGGTGCTGACGGCGATGTCGGTGCCAAACGTACCGCTGCCGAACGTGCTGATGCCGAGGTCGGAGGATAGGCTGAACGTCTCGCCTGCATAGCTCCCGGCAAGCTGGACCGTGCTGGTCGTGCCGCCTCCGGAGATGGTGAGGACGTCGGTTGCGGCATTCAGCGTCGCGGTGGCGTTCGCTGAGAAGGGGATGGCGGTGAAGTCGGCCACCGCCCCAGCCTCCAGCGTCGTGTTGGTCGCGGTGCCGCCGGTGCCGACCTGGAACGTCGCGCCGGGGCTGACCACCGCGCCGTTGATGCTGCCGGAGACCTCGGCAAAGCCGCCGCCGTTGAACGTCAATCCCGTCACGCTGGAGCCTGCGCCCACACTCAGGAACCCACCGTCGAGCGTCACATTGCTGTCGTTTCCGCCCATAAGCTGCTCGAAGCCCTGTCCGGTCACCACCGAGCCGGTTGCAGTTCCGCCTGTGTAAATTTGCAAGAATCCGCTCGAGCCAACGGTTGTGGCGCTAACGGACCCGCCTGAATACACCTGGAAGAATTCGTTGATGACGTCGTAGCCGTTGACGGTTTGGCCTGAGCTAACGGTGATGTACGCCATGCCTGTTTTCCATTTTCGGTTAGGCCTGCTGCGGCAGCTTTGGCCCGCGATGGCATACGCCAGCGATGCGAGCGGGTATTTTATTAATACAAGCGCCTCAATAGAAAAGCAGGGCGTATGAAGATTGCTAAATTAAACTGACATGCAATGCCATATTGCCCGGCGCTTGGCTGGAATGGCAAACCTCGCCGGGGTGGCCCGCTACGCATCATGTCCGGCGCGATGGTTTGGAATTGGCCGACGGACGCCTTCAGCGGCGTATCCTCCGCAATGCCTGTATCCAGCCGATGCGTCAGATCGGGAGAGCCGCCATGGCGGGTCGTTGGCGGAACCGGCCTCCCGCCTGCGTCAGGCGAACGATCCCTGACCGGCTTGGGTGACTCCGGCCAACATGGCAGTCGTGCTGCTACCCAGGTTCAGCACCATCGAGCCGCTGCTGATCATCGGCGTCGCCAGCGCGTTTGCTGACGCGAAGCCAGCCAAGGTGATCATGTCCGCACCCGGCACGGACGCATAAAGCGCAAAGGTCCGCGGCGCAGACGCCAGCCCAATAGCCGGGTCCACTGACGCCCTGCCAAGGATGCCTCCGCCCGGCCGTGACGGTCCAGACCCCCGTCGTGCCGGTATTGGCGAACACCACGCCGTGCCCCGGGCCGTGTCCCGTTCAGCGACGGTCCATCATTGCGGATGTCACACCAACACCACGCTCGAAGCGGCCGTAGCATGTGCCTCGCTCGGAAAGGGAGTCCGCCGGAAGCAGTCCAACATCAGCTCGTCGAGCTGCGCCGGGTTGTCCGGCGCTTGGCCGGGGTGGCCGGCTCTGCCTCCGGCTCGGAGGAGGTGCCGGTGCCGGGGGTGATGGTGACGGACACCTGCAACGGCGTGTCCTCGACGCCCGCATTATTGGAGCGCAGCGCCACCGTGAAGGCGTCGGACCCGACATACCCGGCATTGGGCGTGTACTCCACGCGCGTCGCGTTCGCCACCTTTTGAATGAACACCCGGCCATGCTCCGGCCGGTTGCGGACCAGGCCCAGGCTGAACGGCTTGCCGTCGCGCTCGACCGCGAACACGCCGCACCAGCCGTCATTGGCCATGGCGACGGTGCCGGTATAGGGGCCGGGCGTCTTCAGGTCGGGGTTGGTGGGGGTGCAGGTGGTGGCGATGCCGTCGTTGCGCGGGTCGTTTTCGGCCAGCACGGGAGGCTTGGTGTTGGCGCAGGCCGACAGGGCGAGAGCAGCCGCAAGGGGCGCAAGAAGTTTGAGTTGCAACGGACGGCTCCTACGCGGCAATGAGGGCGTCTGACTGCCACAGCCGCCCCCCCGCGCCAAGCCGCTAAACCGTCGCTGCGTCCAAGCCCAGCTTGTCCCTGGCACCCTTGTCCCAGGCCAGGGAGTCCGCCGCAGCCTGCGCCATCGTGAAGCGCGGGGCGTAGCCGGTGTCCGCCGCCAGGCGCTGGATGTCGAGGGCGCCGCGGTCGAACGCGACATGGCTGATGGTGTTCGCCGCCTCTCCCTCCCCGGCGCGGCGCCAGCGGAAGCCCGGCGCCAAGTCCGCCAGGGCGCCGCACCAGTCCTCGGCGGAGGCGACCCTGCCGCTGCCCAGGTTGTAGATCGTGTGGCGCAGGGCAGGCGCCGCCGCCAGCCCGGCCAGCCCGGCCGCCACATCCCGCGCGTAGATGAAGTCGCCGGCGCCGGGCTGGCTCAGCACCGCCTCCGTGCCGGCCCGGGCGTGCTGCAGCGCGGCCAGCATGGGCGACAGCGTGTCGCGTGCCCCGGTGGCGTACTCCCAAGGGCCATAGACGCTCGCCAGGCGCGCGGCGGCGAAGCCGATGCCCTGCACCTCCGCCATGCGCGGCAGCAGGGTTTCACAGGCCAGCTTGGTCAGGCCGTACAGCATCAGCGGGCGGGTCGGCACGCCGTCCTCGGTGATCAGCGGGACGCCGCGGGCAGCGCCCCCATAGACCGAAACCGAGCTGGGATACACGAACCGCCCGACCTGGCGCCGGGCGGCGGCGGCCAGGGTGGCGACGGCGCCCTGCACGTTCACCGCGATGATGCCCTCGGGGTCCCGCCGCTCCCGCTCGGCGCCGGCGGTGATGACGGCGCAGTGGACCACCGCCTGCACCGGCTGGATGGTGAGCGCCCGCGACAGGTCGGCCGCCGACAGCACGCTGCCGCCGATCCAGGTCAGGCGACCGGGCAGGCCAGCGAACTCGCGCCGGGCGCGGGCGGGCAGGTCGATGCGGTCCAGCGCGACCACGGACCCGCCGGCGCGCAACAGGTGCTCGGTGACGTTCAGGCCGACGAACCCGGCCGCGCCGGTAACCAGGGTGGCGTTGTCAGGTGGGGTCATCCCGGCATCACACGCCACCGCCCGGCTTCCGGCAACCCGTGCCGTGGAGGGGCGTTGCCACCGGGCAGGAGAACCACGATGGCAGCCACGGCGCAGCGCACCGACCCGGCCCTTTGGGACCGCATCAAGGCCGAGGTCACCCAGGGCGACAAGGGCGGCGACGCCGGGGAATGGTCGGCCCGCAAGGCGCAGATGTGCGTGCAGCGCTATAAGGCGGAGGGGGGCGGCTACCAGGGCCGCAAGGACCCGCACAACCATCTGGCCGAGTGGACGCATGAGGACTGGGGCACCAAGTCCGGCGAGCCGAGCAAGGAAACCGGCGAGCGCTACTTGCCCAAGGCGGCGCGCGACGGGCTGACGGATGAGGAGTACGCCCGCACGACCGAGAAGAAGCGGCAGGATACGGCGAAGGGCCGGCAGCACTCGACGCAGCCGGCCGATGTGGCCGCAAAGACCGCCGATGCGCGCCTGGCCGGGCTGCCGCGGACGGAACTGCTGAAGCAGGCGGCCAAGCATGGCATCGCCGGGCGGTCCCGGATGAAGAAGGACGATTTGGTCCGTGCGCTGGGGCACCACACCTGACGCGCTGAAACCCGTTTCCGGCGCAACTTGCTGCTTGCGTTACGTCGATAAAACCGTGTCTTTCTAGGCAGCCGCCTCGGCCAACCGGGGCGGGTGCAATCGCCCGCCCAACGCGGGCCATCCTGGGAAGGACCGGCCATGACCCTCGAAGCCCGCACGATTGCGCGTGTGACCACGCGCCTCGTGCCGTTCCTGATCCTCTGCTACTTCGTCGCCTACCTGGACCGGGTGAACGTCGGCTTCGCGGCGCTGACGATGAACAAGGACCTCGGGCTGACGTCGCAGGCGTTCGGCATCGGCGCCGGCATCTTCTTCCTCAGCTACTTCATCTTCGAGGTGCCGTCGAACCTGTTCCTGGAGCGGTTCGGCGCGCGCAAGTGGATCGCGCGAATCATGTTTTCCTGGGGGCTGCTGTCGGGGGCGACGGCGTTCATCCCGCAGATCGCGGCGGCGACGGGGCAGTCCACCACGGCGGTGTTCTACACCATCCGCATCCTGCTGGGCATCGCCGAGGCCGGGTTCTTCCCCGGGATCATCTTCTACCTGACGATCTGGTTCCCGGCGACCTACCGCGGGCGCATCATCGGCTACTTCATGGCGGCGATCCCGCTCAGCAGCGTGTTCGGCTCGCCGCTGTCCGGGCAGTTGCTGAACCTCGACGGGTTCTATGGCCTGGCTGGCTGGCAATGGCTGTTCGTGATCGAGGCCGTGCCGGCGCTGATCCTGTCCGTCGTGGTGTTCTTCTACCTGACCGACCGCCCCGCCGATGCGCATTGGCTGCTGCCGGATCAGCGGGCGTGGCTGAGCCGGCGGCTGGATGACGAGCACAAGCTGCGCGTGGCGGCCAAGCAGTTCTCGACCCTGCAGGCGCTCGGCGACACGCGGGTGCTGCTGCTGGCGTTCGTTTACTTCGGCGCGGTGGCGTCCAACTACAGCCTGGGCTTCTTCCTGCCGCAGATCGTGCGGGACTTTGGGCTGAGCTTCGGCTGGACCGGCGTGGTGACGGCTATTCCCTACATCTGCGGCACCGTCGGCATGATCTACTGGGGCCGCCACTCGGACCGCACCGGGGAGCGGCGGGAGCATACCGCCTTGGCGGCGCTGGTGGCCGGCGCGGGCATCGTCGCTTCCACGCTGATCGATGATCCCACGGGGAAGATGATCGCGCTGTCGCTGTCGGGCTTTGGGGTGTTCGCGGTGCTGCCGGTGTTCTGGACCTTGCCGACGACGTTCCTGAGCGGGACGGCGGCGGCGGGGGGGATCGCGATCATCAACTCGATCGGCAACCTGTCGGGCTTCGCCGGGCCGTTCGTGATGGGCAAGATGAAGGACGCGACGGGAAGCTACACCGTGGGGCTGCTGGCGGTGGCGGGGACAGTGTTCCTGGCGATGCTGGTCGCGCTGTCCCTGCCGCATGAGGCGGAGCTGGAGCGGGTCGAGGAAGCGCGCGAGCCGGAGCGGCTGCGCGCCGCGGCGGAGTAACGGCACCCTGCGCCCTCCTCCTCCGGGCTTGGGCCGTGAAACGGACCAAGGCCGGGGTGAGGGAATCGGCCAGGGCCTAATCTGATTTCTTGAGGACGAGTCCCGCGCCCAATCCTGCCGGACTCGGAGCTTGCGGCCTCCCTCACCCCAACCCTCTCCCGGAGGGAGAGGGAGAAGGAAGCGCATCTCTCATGGCGACGGCGTTGCGCCGCCCCAGCGGTCGCGCACCGCATGATAATGCCGCACGGGGTCATACAGCGGCACCGGCAGCGCCAGCCGCTCGGCGGTCAGCCGGCCCGTCGCGGATAGCAGCCGCAACCCTCCCAGCATCACGTCATGCTCGGCCGACACCAGGTTGACGTTGGCCGTGAACAGCTCCTGCTGTGCGTTCAGCACCTCGATCAGCGTGCGTGCGCCGACGCTCTGCTGCCGGGTGATGCCGCGCACCGCCACCTCGTTGGCCGCGACCGACGCCTGCTGCTGCCGCACCCGCTCCTGCGCGGCGGCGAGCACGTCCCATCCGGACTGCGCAAGCTGCCGCGCCTGCCGCTGCGCCTGGTCGCGCTGCAGGCGGGTGCGCTCGGCGGCCTCCTTGGCCTGCCGGGTCTGCGCGGAGGTCTCGCCGCCCTGATACAGCGGCACCGAGAACTGCACCGTGGCCTCGGCAACGTTGTCGCTTTGCCGCAACTGCTGCACATCGGTGTCCCGGTAGCGCGACAGCCGAGCCTGCAGCGACACCGTGGGATATAGCCCGGCGCGCGCGACATCGATGCCCAGCCGCGTCGCCTCCTGGTTTTCCCGCGCGGCGGCCACGTCGGGGTTGTCCGCCACCGCCTGCGCCACCGCCAGGTCCCGGCTGGCGGGCAGGCCATCCAACCGGCGGCGCGGCAGGTCCAGCGCGCCAGGCGTGGTGCCGACCTGCTGCTCGAACATTGCGCGCGAGGTCGCCAACCCCGCCTCCGCCCCGGCCAGCGTGGCGCGGCCGTCGGCCAGGCGGGCACGGGCCTGGGCGGCGTCGGTCTCGGTCACCTCCCCCGCCCGGGCCGACTGCTCGGCGGCGCGCAACGTGCGCTCCAGCACCTGCACGTTGGTCCGGTCCAACCCGACCACCCGCTGGTCGCGCGCCACGTCGAGGTAGGCGCCAGCCGCCGCCAGCAGCACCACCGACTCCGTGGCCAAAAGCTGCGCCCGTTGCGCCCGCACCAGCGCCTCGGCCTGGCCGATCTGCGCCGGCACGCGCCCGCCAGTGTATAACGGCTGGGTGACGGTGCCATCCACCGTCACGGGCACCCGCTTCTCCGGGTTATTTGCCCGGTCGATGCTGTCCTGAAACAGCGACCCGCCAGTGTTGCCAGCGATGACGACGCGGGGCCGCCAGCCGGACAGGGCGCGTGGCACGCCCTCGTCGGTTTCGCGCAGCCGCGCCCGCTCGGCGCCGAGCTGCGGGTTGTACAAATATGCACGGGCCAGCGCGTCGTCGAAGGACTGCGCGCGGGACGGCGACGGCGCCAGCACGCCGAACAGGGTAAGGGCCGCAGCCCAACGCATCACGCCGCCGCTCCGGCCGTTGGCGCGGGCGCTCCCGGTTCGGCTGCCTTGTCCGTCTTGGGCTGCGTTTCCGGCGGCTGCGCCACCCGCGTCTCCTGCAGGAACAGCAGGATCACCAGACCCCCGAGCGTCACCATGCCGAGCGTGCCGAAGGCGTCGGCATAGGCCATCACGTAGGCCTGCGCCGTCGCCGCCGTCGTCACCGCCGCCGGGCCGCCCGTCGCCTCCCGCTGTACGGTGGCCTGCGCCCCGGCCGAGAGGTGGCTGAGGATCATGTTGGAGTGCACGCGTTCCCGCACCGTCACCACGGCCCCGATGATCGCCGACCCGGCGGTGCCCGCCAGGGTGCGCAGCACGTTGAACAGCGTGCCGCCGCCCACCGCGTCCTGCGGCTGCAGCGTGCTCGTGGTGACCAGCAGCACCGGCACGATGATGAACGGCAGCCCGCACGCCTGCAGCGACAAGGGCAGCAGGAAGTCTCCCCGCACCCACTCCACCGTGACGTAGGTCGCCAAGCGGCTGCCCACCGTCGCCAGCGCCATCCCGAACGCGATCAGCAGGCGCACGTCCACGACCCGCGCCAGCGCCGCCGCCAGCGGGCACAGCAACACTTGGGACCCCGCGGCCAGAAGCAGGATCTCGCCCACCTGCAACTCGCGGAAGCCGGCGATCTGGGTGCCGAACTGCGGCAGGATGTAGGAGGTGGCGAGGCTGGCGAAGCTGAACACCAGGATGACCAGCAGCCCGCCGGACAGGTTGACCCGCTTGAGCAGCCGCAGATCGACCAGCGGGTCCTTCGTCGTCAGCGAGTGCCAGATGAACACCACCAGCGACGTGCCGGCCGCGATGAACAGCCCGCTGATCAGGCCGCTGCTGAACCAGTCCAGCCGCTGCCCCTGGTCCAGCCCCGCCGTCAGCGTCCCCGCGAACACCACGCCAAGAAACATGCTGAAGTAGTCCCCCTTGGCGAACGCCTCGGTCTTCACCTTCTCGACCGGCAGTCCCACCAGCACCAGGACCAGCGCCACGGCGCCGGGCAGCAGGTTCTGCCAGAAGATGGCCTGCCAGCCGAGGTACTCGTCCAGCGCGCCCGCGATGCTCTCGGAGATCAGCGGGGAGATCGTCGTCAGCAGGCCATAGACCGCAAAGCCCCAGGTGCGCTGCTGCATCGGCAGGAAGCGCAGCACGGTGCTCAGCAGCAGCGGGATCAGCGCTCCGCCGCCCGCGCCCTGCAGGAACCGGAACGTGACCAGGCCGGGATAGGTGCTCTGCACCGGGATCGCCACCGCCGCCAGCGTCAGCATCACCACCGCCGCCGCGATGGCCCGGCGCTGCGACACCACCCCGGCCAGCCACGGCGTGATCGGCACGATGGCGACGGTGGCGATGTTGAACGCCTCCGTCACCCAGGCGCCATCGTCCAGCCCCAGTCCCACCCCGCCGCGCAGATCGACCAGCGCGAAGGTGTCCAGCCGGGTGTTGAGGTTGGACATCAGGCTGCCCAGCACCGCGCCGAGCAGCCCCAACGCCAGCCGCCCGGTGATCGGCGGAGGGCCTCCCGCGGGCGGAGCCTTGCCGTCCGGGCCGGGCTTCGGCGGTTCGGGCTGACGCGGGTGGAGCAGGCGGAGCCAGCTCATGGCGAGTTCACGGGGCTGCCGACGGTTGCGGTGTCCACCGTGGTCTCCACCGACAGCCCAGGCACCAGGCGGCCGGCCAGCGGGCGG
>CAXTFY010000040.1:8971-14319 GCA_964243265.1 uncultured Acetobacteraceae bacterium
GGCGGCCGGCCAGCGGGCGGGCGGGGTCGCCCATCCCATCGATCGTGATCTTCACCGGCACGCGCTGGACGATCTTGGTGAAGTTGCCCACCGCCCGGTTTGGCCGCAGCAGGCTGGACTGCGCCTCGCTGGTCGGCTCGATGCTCTGCACGACGCCGTGCAGCAGGGTGCCCGGAAAGGCATCCACCCGGATCTCCGCCGCCTGGCCGGGCTGCATGTGGGTCAACTGCTCCTCGCGGTAGTTGGCCACCACCCAGATGTCGGCCAGCGGCACCAGGGTGATCAGCATCGTGCCGGGGCCGACATACTGCCCCCTGAACACCTGCCGCAGCCCGACCACGCCGTCCACCGGCGCGGTGATGCGGGTGTAGCCCAGGTTGACCTGCGCCAGCGCCAGCGCCGCCCGCTGCGCCTGCAGGGTCGCCCGTGCCTGGTCGGCCTGCGCCTGCTGCACCCCGATGTCGGCCCGCGCCGCGCCGACCGCGCTTTTGTCGCCGGACAGCGTCGCGCCATAGCGCCGCTCATCGGCCACCGCCGCCTCCCACGCACGCTTCAGGCCAGACTCCGTGCCCAGCAACTGGCCCTGCCGGATGCGCTCCAGCCGCGCCCGTTCCAGTTGCGCCCCGTCCTGGCGGGTGGCGGCGACGGCGACGCCCACCTCCGACCGCTGGCTGGCCACCTGCGCCTCAGCCAGCGCCACCCCGGCCTCTGCCGCGGCCACGTCGGCGGCGGCGCGGTCCACCCGGGCCTGGTAGTCGTCATCCTCGATCCGGTACAGCAAGTCCCCGGCATGGACGGGCTGGTAGTCCGTCACGGCCACCTCGATGATGTTGCCGGACACCCGGGCCGCAAGCTGCGTCGGATCGCCGCGGAGCTGGGCGTCGTTAGTCTCGCGCCGTGCGCCCTCCCACACCAGGGCGTTCCAGTCCACGATGAACGCGCCAGCCAGCAGCAGCCCGGCCGCCAGCACGATGGCGCGGATGAGGACGCCCTTGCGGCCCCCCTCCTCGTCGGGCTGTTTCCGGGACTCGGGCTGCTTGCCGGGCGGCTTATCGGGCATTGCGCGGCGCCGCAGGGGCGTTGGCGTCGGTGGCGACCAGGGCGGACACGCTCATGCCGGGGCGGACCAGGCCGCGCAACGGACTGCCGTTCCAATCGATGGCGATCTTGACCGGCACGCGCTGCACCACCTTGGTGTAGTTGCCGGTGGTGTTGTCCGCCGGCAGCCCGCTGAACGTCGCGCCGGTGCCGGGCGACAGGCCGGCGACATGCCCGTCCAGCACCTGGCCCGGAAAGGCGTCCACCCGCAGCCGCGCCGGCAGCCCGGGCTGCAAGTCGCCGACCTGCCGCTCGGTGAAGTTCGCCGTCACCCAGATGCTGTCCAGCGGCGTGATCGAGATCACCGGGGTTCCCGGCGATACCAGCGTGCCCACCCGCACCGCACGCGCCCCCAGCGTGCCATCCACCGGCGCCCGGATGTGCGTCCAGTCCAGGGTGATGCCGGCCAGCCGCGCATCGGCCTGCCGGGCGCCCAAGGTCGCCTGCGCCTGCCGCCGCTGCGCCGCCAGCACCTCCAGTTGCCGCCGCATGGAGTCGAGCTGCGCCCCCGCCCGGTCCACCCCGGCGCCGGTCACCTGCGCCTCGGCGTTGGCGGCGTCCACGTTGCGGCCCAGCCCGGCGGCGGTCGGCGCCAGGATGCGCTGGCGCACCACCTCCGGACCGCTGCTCACCAGCCCAGCGCGCGCTGCGTCCAGCGACGCCACCGCCTGGTCCACCTGCAGCCGCAGCGCCACCTCCCGCTCGTCGAGCGACTGCAGCATCGCCGCCGCGACCCCGGCCTGTGCCTGCGCCTGCTCAAACTGCGCGCGGTAGTCGTCGTCGTCGAGTTGCGCGATCAGGTCGCCGGCGTGGACGGCCTGGTTGTCCACGACCGGCAGGCGGCGGATGTAGCCCTGCACGCGGGCGCTGAGCGGCGTGGTGTCGCCGTCCACGTAGGCGTCCTCGGTCTGCGGGTTGCGCCCGCGCGCCAGCGGGGCGTCCCAAGTCAGCAGGGCCACGCCGGCCACGGCGACCAGGGCGACGCCGGCGGCAAACAGCAGCCAGTGGCGCTTCGGCGGGGAGGGCGGCTGGTTGGCTTCTTGCTTTGGCGTTGCATCCCCCGCGGTCCCGCCTGGCTGTTCCGGCGCGGGCGGGGGGGCATGGTCGGGGGTTGCACGGGAGGGATGGGGCGCCGGGTCGCGTATGGGCGCTTGCTGCATCGGCTGATCGGCCACCTCTAACCCTCTCCGGCCCAAGGACTGGGTCATGCTGGCTACGCTGGTCACGGACCGGCATGGTAGCTCAAAGCGCCGCGGGCGTCAGCGTTCCGTGGCCGTAGTGTTTAGGTCGGCGCTGCAGCGGCGGCAGCCGACTTGCGGGCGGTTCAATAGGGAACAAGCCTGGTCTTCTCTCCTTCCGGGAGAGGGTTGGCTGAGGCAGGCCACAAGCGCCAAGCCTGGAACGTCCGG
Source organism: uncultured Acetobacteraceae bacterium (assembly GCA_964243265.1). GTDB lineage: Bacteria > Pseudomonadota > Alphaproteobacteria > Acetobacterales > Acetobacteraceae > DASWOJ01. The sequence goes on from CAXTFY010000040.1 coordinate 11,479, forward strand.
GGGCGGATATTGCCGTGGGACGGGCGAATTAGGCCCTTGCCGCTTCCCTCACTCCAACCGTCTGCGGCAGGGCAGGGCTATGGCATACGCCGTAAGAACCACCTCTGCTCCCTCTCCCGCTCTGGGAGAGGGCTGGGGTGAGGGGGTCTTGCTTGCCGCGCTTCACCAGGCGATGCCGCTGCAACCGGGCTGTCCGGGCCAGCAGGGCTGTCCGGGCCAGGAGGTCTGCGCCGCAAGACCCCCCACCCCGGCGTCTCCCGAGGGAGAGGGAGCAGGCGGCAGCCCCATGCTGCAAGGGCGGCTCGCAGGGGCAGCTTTGTTCCATGTGTTATCATAATGTTTTGGGCAGAGGCACGTTGGCGTCACTCCGGCCGCGGCGCCGCTTCTGCCTCTGCCCAATCCAGCTCCTCCTCAAGCCTGTGAAAGGCGTCCGCGCCAATGCTTCCCTCCCGCCGCAGCTCGGCGAGCCGCCGCCGTTCGGCCGACAGCGTGCGCCGGCGCAGCATCGCCAGGCCAGTGTGTGCCGTGGTGGCCAGGGACCCCGCCGCCAGCCGGGCCTGGTATTCCCGCGCCAAGGCTCGCCCAGCCTCGCCGCCCCGGTCGCTGCCCAGGGCCTGCAGGCCGGCCCGTGCGGCCTCGGCCCTCGCCCGGCCAACCTCGTCCTCCACGCTGCTGTCGCGGGGCAGCGCCAGCCGGCGGACCAGCGGCCGCAGCGTCAGGCCCTGCAGCACCAGCGTGCCGAGCACCACGCAGGCCGCAGTGAACACGATCAGGTCGCGTTGCGGAAAGCGCTCCGGCAGGGCGAGGGCGGCGGCCAGCGTGACGATGCCGCGCATCCCGCACCAGGCGATCACCAGCCCGCCCTGCACCGTGGGCGGCACCAGCCCCGGCCGGTCGCGGGAGCCGAACCGGCGTATCTTCCAGCGCACGGCCGCGTTGTAGGCCATGACCCAGAGGATGCGGACCACGATGGTCGCCCCAAGCACCGCGCCGGCAAACCGGCCATAACGCCAGGCGTCGCCGTCCAGCCGGCCGACGATGCCGCGGAGCTGCAGGCCCACCATGATGAACGCGAGCACGTTCAGCACGAACACGGCCACCTCCCAGACGGCGTAGCTGACCCGGCGGTGGCGGGCGCCTATCCGCTCCGGCGTCAGGCGCGCCAGGGTGAGGGCATAGGCGACGATCGTGAGGATGGCCGACAAGCCCAGCGCCTCGGCGAGCAGCCAAACCCCGAAGGTGCCGAGGAATTGCAGCACCACGGCCGCCGGGCCGTCCGCGACGCGCGCCGCCGTCATGACGTAAAGCCGGGCCGCCGCGAACCCCAGCAGAAGGCCGCCCGCGCACGCCAGCACCAGCAAGGGGCCGGTCCAGGCCGTCAGGCCGCCCGCCATCGCGCCGATGGCCAGCCGGTAGATCAGCAGGGCGGAGGCGTCGTTGAGCAGGCTCTCGCCCTCGATGATCACCGCCAGCCGGTGCGGCAGGCGGATCTGCCGCAGGATGGCCGTGGCCGAGGCCGCATCGGGCGGGGCGACGATGGCGCCCAGCGCGACCGCCGCCGCCCAGGGCATCGCCGGCAGCAGCAGGCGCGCGGTGCCGGCCACCGCGGCCACCGTGACCCCGACCGCGACCAGGACCAGGCTGCTGAGCGGCACCCAGTTGTCCCGCAGGTCGCGCGGGCTGGCATCGAAGGCGGCGTCCAGCAGCACCGGGGCCACGAACAGCGCCAGCGCCAGCTCCGGGTCGAGCGCCACGACGGGCACGCCCGGTACGAACGCCAGCGCCACCCCCGCGATGGCGAGCAGCACCGGCCCCGGCACGCCCAACCGGGGGGCAACCAGGGTCAGCCCGACGCCGCCGAGCAGGAGGGAAAGGACAAGCTCGAACTCTGCCATGCGGGTGACCTGCGCCTCGGGGTAGGCTTGCAGAGCTTGGACCCGGAGGCAACTGGCCTCCTGGCGCCTGGATCGCGCTTGGCGGCGGGAGCGATGAGCTTATGCCACGGCCTTCGCTGACTTTGTATGATGCTGCATCAGATCAGCCGCCGGTATTGCGAGCTGGGTTCGGCGCGCAAATCCAGGAGTGCATGGGCCGCGTGCTGCCCTGGTGGCCCCTGGATTGCTGCGTCGCAAGCGCTTTTCGCGGTGACATGCTGGGCAATGGCATGCTGGGCAATGACGGGCGAGAGGCGGGCAAACCCGTCAGAGCTGAAGGCCGTTGGTCTTGCATCAGCTACCCCGTCGCACTGGTGCATGGGGCCGGGCGGTTGCTGGCGCGGCGGCTGCGGACCGATGGGCAGTGGCGAGTGCTCAACGCCGTGCTGGGCGTCCTGCTGCTTGCCGCGTAGGGCGGCCAGTGCGGAGGCAGTGGCGTAGGCAGCGGAACCGACCCGGCATTTATCCGGCGACACCGCCGCTGTATGTCATCGTGCAAGTCGGCTGCACGTCGGGATGGAGGTTGGACATGCGATGCTGGATCGTCGCCGCGTTGCTGGTGGCCGGGCTGGCGGCAGGTTGCACGCAACTCGGCCCGCCTGGATCAGCCGCCACCGTCGAGGGCGTGCAGGGCGTCGTCCTCCCGGGATGGCCGCGTGCTGTCGAGCGTCATATTGCGCGCGCCTGCTATCCCGGCCCCGGACCCGCCAGCGGCGCCTTGCTGGACGTCGGCGTGGATGTCTTCGGCTTCGTGCGCGTCGTCGGACCCGCCGTCCCGCAAGAGGCGGGACCCTTCGGCGCCCGGGTCGCCTCCGTCTTGCTGTCCTCGAACTGCGGGCACTTCTCGGCACCGGAAACCCCGGTTCGCGCGCTGATACGCATCTATCCCAGTCCTTGAGGGAGGCCC
>CAXTFY010000040.1:14419-21489 GCA_964243265.1 uncultured Acetobacteraceae bacterium
CCCAGTCCTTGAGGGAGGCCCTGTCCTTGAGGGAGGCCCAGTCCTTGAGGGAGGCCCAGTCCTTGAGGGAGGCCCAGTCCTCCGGGGAAAGCCAACGCCGTGCCACTGATCCCGCCTGCTGGGCCGACCCCACCGCGGGCGACCAAAGCCAGTCTGGCCGATGCCCGCTGGTCTTGACCGCCTGTTAACTCTCAGCGCCTAACTTGCCCCGTATGATCTCCTCCACGTCGCTGACCGCATTCTCCGGCACGACCGCCCCGCTCGGCAGCCCCCCGCTCGGCGGTCCCGGCGCGGTGCGGCCGGTGCGGGACATCGGCCCATCGCCGGCTCTGGCCGCCCCGGCACCGCGCCCGCTGCAGCCCGGACTGGCGCCGCCTGGGAACACGCCCCGGGGATCGCTGCTTAATTTGCAGGTTTAGCTTGCAACCCCTTGCGTAGACCTTGAACCCTGACGCAGGGCAGCGCAACCTAGCCCCATGCCCGCGTTCACCAAGCGCATCCCGCCTGACGACTCGCATCCGCGCGACGTCTGCGACACATGCGGGTATGTTGCCTATCAAAATCCCAAGGTCGTTGTCGGCGCCGTCATCGTGCATGAGGGCCAGGTACTGCTATGCCGCCGCGCCATCGAGCCGCGGCGCGGCTTCTGGACTATCCCCGCCGGCTACCTGGAACTCGACGAAACCGTCGCGGAGGGCGCGCAGCGCGAGGCCTACGAGGAGGCCGGCGCCCGCATCAGCATCGACGGCACCCTGGCGCTGTTCAGCATCAGCCGCATCGGCCAGGTGCAGGTGATCTTCCGTGCCGGGTTCGCGGACGGCCCCGCCGCCAAGCCGGTCTTCGCCCCAGGCATCGAGAGCCTGGACACGCAACTGTTCGGTTGGGACGACATCCCGTGGAACGAGTTGGCCTTTCCCTCGGTGCATTGGTCGCTGCATGCCTGGCGCCAGGCCGGCACGGGGCCACTGGGCGCTCCGGCCACCAACCCGCCTAGCGACCCGCGCGGCCGCTCCCCCGAAGTTCCGGCCGAGGCGGCGGCGTGAAAGCGTTGCTCGCCCTCGTGCTGGCCGTGCCGTTGCTGGCGACAGCCGCCGGTGCGCAGACCTCGCGCGGCCTGGTCCTGCAGGCGCAGCCGGACGCCTCCCCCCTGCCGCCGCTGTCGCCCGCACGTCCCGGCGCGCCAGCCGACCCGCGCGCCTTCCAGCCGGCGCCAACGCCAAACCGCGACCTGTATGAACCGCTTGGCCCCCGCGCCAGCAATTCGCCCGAGCTCGGGCCGGGCGTGTTCACCCGCAAGGATACCTACCGCGGTGAAGCCATGACCCAGGGTTCCTCGAACGAGACCTCGGTGGACCGGCGGGCCCATCCAGCCCCCGGTTTTAGCCTGCGCATGCCCCTGCAACAGGACTAGGATGCTGCGGCCGCTGACGACGCTGTTGCTCTGCCAGTTCCTTGGCGAGGTTGTCGCGCACGCCCTGGACCTGCCGCTGCCCGGCCCGGTGGTTGGCCTGGTGCTGCTGCTGGGCCTGCTGGTCGTCCGCCATGGCCCCGACGACGCCCTGCGTTCCACCTCGAACGGCCTGTTGCGGCACCTCTCGCTGCTGTTCGTGCCGGCCGGGGTCGGCGTGGTGACGCAGCTCGACGCGCTGGCGCAGGATTGGGTGGCGATTACCGGGGCCGTGCTGGTTTCGACCGCGCTGGGCTTGATGGTGACCGGGCTGGTGATGCAATCCCTATCGCGATAAGCCCACGCTTTGGGGTCATCTGGGTTTACCTAGAATCGACGCCGCTGCTTGGGCTGGTGCTGACCCTGGTGGCCTGGCAGGTCGCCACCGCCATCAGCCGCCTGCTGGGCGACCGGCCGCTGGCCAATCCGGTGCTGATCGCCATCGTCCTGCTGGCCGGGCTGCTGCTGGCGACGGGAACCTCATACGCCAGTTATTTCCAGGGCGCGCAGTATGTCCACTTCCTGCTGGGGCCGGCAACGGTGGCACTCGCAGTGCCGATGCATGCGGCGTTGCCCAGCATCCGGCGCAACGCGCATGCCATCCTGCCGGCGATCCTGGCCGGCTCGGTCGTGGCAGCCGGCAGCGCCATGCTGGTCGGGCGCTGGCTGGGCGGGTCGCGTCAGGTGGTGCTGTCGCTGGCGCCGAAATCCGTCACCACGCCGATCGCCATGGGCATCGCCGAGCAGATCGGCGGCAATCCGTCGCTGGCGGCGGTGTTCGTGCTGATCACCGGGCTGGTTGGCATCGTGCTCGGCCCTCCATTGCTGGCGCTGGTGCGGGTAGCGGACTGGCGTGCGCGCGGCCTGGCGGCGGGAACGGCGGCGCACGGCCTGGCGACGGCCCGCATCCTGCTGCTGAACGAGACCGCAGGGGCGTTCGGCGGCCTGGCAATCGGCCTGAACGGGATCATCACCGCCGTCATCGTGCCACCGCTGGCGAGGTGGCTGATCGGCTGATTGCTGCACTGCACAAATCGCTGTGTAGAACGCAGCCCGATGCTTCGCGCAGTGTTGCACCGTCCAGGACCTGTTCTGATGGAGGCTGCATTGCGCGACACCGGTGTCAACGACGATGAACCCAAGCCGCTCGACCCGGTGGCGCTGACGTTGGCTGTCTGGCTCGGATTGATGGTGTCCGTGGCCGGGTTGGTCCGCCTCGCGGCGGACATGCCGGCTCCGGGCCTGGGCGTTGACGCGGCAATGCCCCTGGTGCTGGGGTTTGGGGTCTAACCGGGGCGGTTACAGCATGACTGCATCAGGCTGCTTGACCTGAGCGGTAACAGGCTCGCTGAGACAATGGCTGGAGCGTGATGGGTTCATCGACCTGAGCCAACCATGCTCTAGGGACCGGGTGCCGCGACCGGCACGACGCTGACGCTGTTGTAGGGGCTGCCGCCGGGGGTGAGCGCCTGGGTGGACCACACCAGGTAAACCAGCGTGCGCTTGGCCGGGTCCCACATCCGGGTGACGCGGATTTCCTTGAACAGCCAGTTGGCGGAGGCGCCGAACACCACCTCGTTCTCCGGCAGCCGGTCCGGCACGGCGACGGGGCCGGTGGCGCGGCAGGCGATGCTGAACCGGCTGGGGTCGGTTGCCAGGCCGATGGTGCCCTTGATGCCGCCAGTCTCGGCGCGGGACAAGTAGCAGCTCACGCCGGACACCCTGGGGTCGTCGTAGCGGTCCACCACGATGCGGTCGTTGCGGCCGAGCACGTGAAACGTGGTGCTCACGTCGCCGATGCGCGTCGGGTCGTCACCGGCGGCCAGGGCGGCCCCGCTGCAGGCGGTGAGCAGGGCGGCCAGGCAAGCGCGGGGGATGGCGGTCATGGCGGCCTCCGATGCAGTCGGGCGATTGGTTCGGGCGGTTCAGGCGGACCGACCTAGATGTGTTATACCGCCTCACAAGACGCGGCATGATACCTCCCCATCCATCAGAGGGTGAACCCGACACGGATATGCCACATATGTTGTGGATGAGAGGACGCTGATGGCCGAGAGCACGCCACCTATGACCGAATCCGCCCCCTCCTGCCCCGGTTCCGCGCCGTGGGAGGCTACCATGTTCAGTTCGGCGTGTTGGGACTCAGCCTTTTCGGGATCACCGTCTTGAACGGCGTCGAAGTTTTCGACGCCGACCGACTCTCTGCAGCCGCGCCGGCCCGGCGGCTGCTGGTTGCCGTGGTGGCGCGGGATGCTGTTCGCCACGCCGACCTTTCGGCGCGCGTCGCATTGGCTGGACATACCGCCGTGCGGGCAGAAGACACGCGAGGCATCGCCGACGTCATCCTGGCCATCACCGAGTTGCCGTCGCTGCAATTGACTGGGCGCGGCGACGACCCCGGCAGCACCTTGCCGACCGGCCTGTCCGCGGTGCAATTGGACGCTGCGTTGCGCGCCGCTGCTGCCGGCCTACGCGTCAGCCTGCCCGGCGGACCCATCAACGCCGATGATGCCGCCCGTCCGGCGTTGACGCCGCGGGAACAGGATGTGCTGACCTGCCTGGGCGAGGGGCTGAGCAACAAGGCCGTCGCCCGCCGCCTGGGCATCAGCGCACACACCGTCAAGTTCCACCTGGAAGCCGTGTTCATCAAGCTCGGTGCGACCAGCCGGGCGGAGGCGGTGGCCAAGGGCCTGCGAGGCGGATTGATCCTGCTGTGATGCCCGAAGCTGCCCGGATCGTTGCCGTAGCGCGCAGCGCGGTGCACGGGTTCAGCAAGGACCTGCAGCCCGGCATCGTGCTGGAAACCGGGCTGGGCGTGCAGGGCGACGCGCACCGGGGCGCGACGGTGAAGCATCGGTCCCGCGTCAAGCAGGACCCGACCCAACCGAACCTACGCCAGGTCCACCTGATCCATGCGGAACTCCATCGGGAGCTTGCCGCGGCGGGCTTCGACGTCGTGCCGGGCAGCATGGGGGAAAACGTGACAACGTGGGGCCTGGACTTGCTGGGCCTGCCGCGCGGTGCCCGCCTACGGCTGGGCAAGTCGGCCGTGGTCGAGGTGACGGGCTTGCGCAATCCCTGCGCGCAACTGGACCGTTATCAGCGTGGCCTGATGGCGGCCACGCTGGACCGTGCGCCCGACGGTGGCCTGGTTCGCAAGGCCGGCGTCATGGCCGTTGTGCTGGCGGATGGGTTGATACGGCCCGGCGACCCGATCACCGTCGAGTTGCCGCCGCTGCCGCATCATCGGTTGGACAAGGTCTAGTAAGGTCCGGCCACCAGCGCCGCGATGGTGGCGATCACCACCAGCACGAACGACCCAACGATGGTCCACAAGGCCGGGAAGCCTGGAGTGGATAAGGTCGCCCCTTGCTCGCGCGGCTGCGGCGCCTTGCGCTTCAGCACGCGCGCATTGGCCGCCCGTTCCGGCGAGCCGACTGGTGCAGCCGAGGCGATGGTCTCCGGCCCGCCGGTTCGCACGGTGGCGTCCTGCGGCGTGTTCTTTGGCATGTCTGTTTGGGCCATGGCGGTCTCCTGATGGCTTCACTGGGCCTAACGCATCGCCCGGCGAAAGGCTGCGCCGGAACCCGGGCCGGTGTTGCTGCGCTATGGCCTGCATAGCAGAAGCGTCGGATACTTGCTTCTCCCTCCTCCTTCGGGAGAGGGCTGGGGTGAGGGGGCCTTGCACCAGGAACCGAAGCCTCCAGGTCGGGAGCAAAACCTGCTTTGTATCCCGGCCAATTACACCGTTGCCGCAAGACCCCCTTCATCTCGACCCTCTTCCCGGCGGAGGAGAGAGCAGCCAGCAGTCCAGCAGGTTCGGTTGCCTGCCCATCCCGATAAGGAGCCACCATGTCCGATAACCCGCTTGAGATGACGCCGGAACGCCAGGGCCGTATTGATGCCCGTGCTACGCAACTCTGGGAGGCCGAAGGTAGCCCGCCGGGCCGCATGGCTGACTACAAGGAGCGGGCCGATGAGCTGATCCGCATGGAGGACTCTGGGAACCCCGGGCAGATGGCCAACCCGATGACGCAGAACGAGCCAGTCCCGGGCGTGATCGTCGAGGAGTCGAAGCTGCAGGAGAACCTGGGCGAGTTCCCCGGCGGCTCCAGCGTCGCTGACGAGGGCGAATGGCGGCAGACACCGATGACCCGCGAAGAACTGCGCCACGGCGACGACCAAAACCCGGCGAACCGGCCCGAGGGCGTCTAAACCTCCGTTTTACGTCTTCCGGCGCAGCGCCGCCTGCACCAGCGTGTCCAAGGCCGACAAGAACCGCGACCGGTCGGCCTTGGTCAGCGGCGGATTGCCACCGCCCCCCGCGCCGATCTCTCGCAAGTGCCGCGCCACTTCCCGCCCAGCTAGCGCAGAGCCAATATTGTCCGGTGTCCAGACATGCCCGGTGTGCGACAGCGCTCGGGCACCCCGGGCCAGACAGCGCGACGCCAACGGAATGTCCGCCGTCACGCAAACGTCGGCAGGGCCAATGCGCTCGGCGATCCAGTCATCCGCCTCGTCCGGGGCGCCGCCGACCGTCACCATCTGCACGTTCGGCAGCCCCGGCGAGCGGATCGGCCGGGAACCGTTCGACACTACGAACACCCGCAGGCCCAGCCGGGTGGCGACACGGAACGCCTCCTCCCGCACCGGGCAGGCGTCGGCGTCGATGTAAAGCGCGGTCGGCGAGGGTTCCGTCAAGCGCCCAGCCGCTCCAACTCCCGCAACACGCTCTCGCCCATGACGGAGGTGCCGACCTTCGCGGTGCCCGGCCCCATCACATCCGCCGTCCGCAGCCCGCTCGCCAGCACGTTGGTGCAGGCGCGCTCGATCAGTGCCGCGTCTTCCTCCATGTCGAACGAGTAGCGCAGCAGCATCGCGAAGCTCAGCATTTGCCCCATCGGGTTGGCGATGCCCTTGCCGGCGATGTCCGGGGCGCTGCCGTGAATCGGTTCGTACAATGCGTGCCGCCGTCCGCTGGCGTCCGGCGCGCCCAGGGTGGCGGACGGCAGCATGCCCAGGCTGCCCGTCAGCATGGAGGCGAGGTCGGACAGCAGGTCGCCGAACAGGTTGGTGGTGACGATGACGTCGAACTGCTTGGGGTTGCGGACCAACTGCATGGCGCAGTTGTCGGCATACATATGATACAGGATCACGTCCTGGTATTCGCGCTCGTGCAGCGCCGTCACGACCTGGCGCCACAGCAGGCCGCTCTCCATGACGTTGGCCTTCTCGACGCTGCACAGCCGGTTCTGCCGCTTGCGCGCCAGGTCGAAGCCGACGCGGGCGACGCGCTCGATCTCGTGCGTGGAGTAGCTTTCGGTGTTGAAGGCGCGCTGCTGGCCGTCGGGCAGGGTTTCCACGCCGCGCGGCTCGCCGAAGTAGATGCCTCCCGTGCTTTCGCGCACGATCATCAGGTCCAGGCCGCGCACCACCTCGGGCTTCAGGGTGCTGGCATCGACCAGCGGGTCCAGCACGATGGCCGGGCGCAGGTTGGCGAACAGGCCGAGTTCCCGCCGCAGGGTCAGGATGCTGATCTCCGGCCGCAGGTCGAAGCCCAGCTTGTCCCAGCGCGGCCCGCCGACGCTGCCGAACAGCACGGCGTCGGCGGCCTTGGCGCGCT
>CAXTFY010000041.1:0-11543 GCA_964243265.1 uncultured Acetobacteraceae bacterium
CGTCGTCCACCACCAGCACGTCGCCCTCTGCCTCGCGGAAGCGGTCCATCACCTGCCGGAACCGCTCCCACTCGACTGGTTTCAGGACGAAATCCGCCGCTCCCAGCGAGGCGGCAAGGCCGCGCTCGTTAACGAAGGTGACCATTACGACGGGGATGCTCGCCAGTTCGGGGTCGGCCTTGAGTGCGCTCAGCACCGACCAGCCGTCCATGCCCGGCATCATCACGTCGAGCAGGATGGCCTTGGGCCGCAGCTTGCGGGCCAGCTCAAGGCCCGCTGGACCGTCGGCCGTGGTGCGCGCGCTGAAGCCCTCGCGCTCCAGGAAGCGCGTCATCAGCTCACGCTGCGCCGGGTCATCGTCCACGACCAGCACGACCTTGCCCGCTGGGACGGCCTCATGTCCGGTGTTCTCCCCGACGGTCCCGCCCTGCGCCCCCATTGCCTGCGCAGGCTCGGGCAGCACGGCGGGCAACCCGGTGGTGAAGGTGCTGCCCCGGCCGGGCACGCTCTCGACGGCCACGTCGCCGCCCAGCATGGTGCTGAACGCCTTGGTGAGGGACAGGCCCAGCCCGGTGCCGCCGAACTTGCGGGTGGTCGAGGCGTCCGCTTGCTGGAAGCGCTGGAACAGCTTGGCGAGCTGCTCGCCTGTCATGCCGATGCCGGTGTCGCTGACCCGGAACGTCAGCCAGTCCCGTCCGCCCCGACCGGGGCCGCGCTCGGCGAAGAGGGTGATGGTGCCGCCCTCGGTGAACTTGGCCGCGTTGCTGAGCAGGTTCAGCAGCACCTGGCGTACCTTGGTCACGTCCGAGTGCATTGCGCCGAGGCCGGGCGCGAGCCGCAATTCCAAGGTGTTGCCCTTCTTTGCGACCAGCCCCCGCACGGTGGAGGCCACGTCGCGGACCATCTCGGCGGCGTCGAACGTCTCGGCATAGACCTCCATCTTGCCGCTCTCGATCTTGGACAGGTCGAGCACGTCGTTGATGAGGCCGAGCAGGTGGCGCGCGTTGGCCTCGATTTTGCGCATGTCGCCCGCCAGCCCGCCCGCGTCGGCGCCGTCCTCGATCTCCTCCTGCAGCATCTCGCTGTAGCCGATGATGGCCGACAGCGGCGTGCGCAGCTCGTGGCTCATGTTGGCGATGAACGTGCTCTTGGCCCGGTTCGCCTGCTCCGCCGCCTCCTTCGCCGCGGCGAGGTCACGCTCGGCGAGCACCTGCTGCGTCGTCTCGGTGCAGGCGCAGAACAGGCCCGCCACGGCTCCGGCCGCATCCCGCACTGGGGTGTAGGAGAAGGCGAAATGCGTCTCTTCCGGGTGGCTGCGGCGGTTGAGGAACAGGGTGATGTCGTCCATGTGGACGGGTGCGCCGGCGAAGACCTGTGCGAACAGCGGCTCGATGTCGCCGCGGATTTCGGGCCAGACGTCGTGGAACGGCAGGCCGAGGGCGGACGGGTGCTTCTGGCCGAGCACGGGGGCGTAGACGTCGTTATAGAGGAGCGTGCGTTCGGCGCCCCAGGCGATGAACATCGGCTGCTTCGCGGCGAGCATGACACCCACGAGCGTCTTGAGGGGCGGCGACCAGGCCACCGCGGCGCCCAGCGGCGTGGCCAGCCAATCGAACCCGCGCATCAGGACGCCCATCTCGCCGCCGCCGGAGAGAAAGGCCAGGGACTTCATTTGGTTCAACTGGAAACGCTCCTGCTGGCATCGACGTGCGGCGCTCCGGATAGGACGCGGGCCTCCCCGCATAGTTCACCGGCCATCGTCAGCGTCCTCCCTCTCCGATCCTCGCTGCGGGGGATGCTGCTCGGAGCATGAGGGCGGCGAGCGATGGTAACGCCGGCTCGCGAGCGACCAGTGGGCCGCCGTTGCTCGACCAACCCGTACACCTTTTTCACATCTGCGATGCTGTGATGAACCGGGTCCCGTCGAGCTGGATGTGGAAGGCTGTCAGTCCCCCAAACACGTTGGAACCCTCGCCCAGCAGCCCGTCAGCGGTCGGCACGGTCATGACCCGTCCTGCCCGGCGGTCAAATCCGACACGGCGCGGGCCAGGGCGTCAACGTCGAAGGGCTTGCGAAGGAAGCGGTCGCCCGGGTCAAGCGCCGGCTCCTCCTATCCGGTGCCGCTGGTCCGCACGACACGTATTCCCGGCCACCGCTGCCGGGCAACGGCAGTCAGCGCCAGGCAGCACGGTGCCATGGATCAGCGCCTAAGCTCTGGATAGCTTCCGAACAACTGGAGGCGTTTAGCATTACCGTCGAGTAAGCGTAGACAATGAGAGTTTGCAACAAGCTTTCAATTTGAAAATGTTGCGATACGTACCACGCCGATCTATATCAACGGCCCTTCGCGATGACCGTTCTGCCCCTGCCTCCGCCTGTCATTGCCCCGCCTGTCATTGCGAGGAGCGATTGCGACGCGGCAATCCAGGGGCCGCCAGACCGGAACACAGTTCACGCCCCCCTGAATCGCCATGCCGAAGCCGGCTCGCAATGACGGTTGCGGATTGAGCGCAGCATCGTAAGGGTCAGAGCGGAGGCCGTTGGTATAATCCCAAATGCGTGTCTGACGCTTCGTAAGTCTCTGAGACCACTCGTGCCGAACTATGCACCACGGCACCCTCCGCCCCTTCCTACGCCACGGCCCTTTCCCTGGCCGTCCGCCTCACGCCAACAGCGGCCGCTGCGCCGTCTCGGGCGCCATCGCGATGAACGGCAGCCCAACCACGTACACCAGCGACAGGACCGAGATGGCCACCGGATACCCGCCCGTCCACAGCGCCACCGTCCCCACAAGCATCGGCCCCCCGGCGCCCAGCAGCCGGCCGAAGCTGAACGCAAAGCCCGACCCGGCCCCCCGCCGCGCCGAGGGGAACATCTCCGGCAACCAGATCGTCGTCAGCGCGAACACGCCGTTGGTGGTGAACCCAAGCAACGGCAGCAGGCACATGAACACCACCAGGTTGCCCAGCAACTGGATCGCCACATAGTACGACAGCACGATCATCACCGCCGAGCCCAGGAAGAACAGCACCGCCGTACGCCGCCGGCTGCCGATCGCCTGGGTGATCCATGGCATCAGCAGGCACCCCGCCAGCGTCCCGCAGTTGGTGATCAACCCGCACACCGCGCCCATCGTCTGCCCATGCGCCGGCGTCGCCCCCGCCGCCACCAGCCGCGTCGCCACCACCGTCGGCGCCCAGAAGTTCGACGACCACAGGCCGAAGATCATGCACGCCATCAGCAGCGCCGCCGCCCAGGTCGTCCGCGCCTGCCCCCGCCTGAACAACGCCCAGAACGAGGACTCCCCGCTCGCCGCCCGCCGTGGCGGCTCCTTGATGTTGCGCCGCAAGTAGATCGTCAGCAGTGCCGGCGCGACCCCCAGGAAGAACATCCCGCGCCACCCGAGCGTCCCTGCGCACACCAGCGTCGCGAACGCCGCCAGGAACAGCCCCGTCGGCGTCGCCGTGTGCAGCCACCCCGCCAGCCGCACCCGCATGTGCTCGGGCACCGATTCGTGCAGCAGCGGCGTCCCCGCGGCCCACTCCCCGCCGATCCCGAACCCGGCGACGAACCGGAACACCGCGAACATCACCAGCCCCGTCGCCATCCCGCACAGCCCGGTGAACACCGAGTACACCAGCACCGTCAGGCACATGATGCGGACCCGGCCGACCTTGTCCGCCGCCCAGCCCCAAACCATCGAGCACGCCCAGCCCAGCATGAACACCGAGAACAGCAGTCCGCCATAAAACCCGATATTGGCCCGCGATGCCTCGATCCCGCTCGCCGGCAGCAGCTCCGTCAGGGCCGCGACGAGGATGTAGCTGTACATCGAGGAGTCGAAGCCATCGAGCATCCAGCCAAACCAGGTGGCCCAGAATACCCGCGCGGGGGATGTGGCAGCGACGGCGGGAACGCCATCGATGAGAACAGAACGTGCGTGGCTCGACATAACCTCTCCCCGCGGGCTCTGCGGCCCTACAGGCCCAGCCTAAACCCGGCTAGGTGCTCGATGCCAGAGCCGCCAGGTGATGCGGCCACGGCGTTCCCCTCATGTGTGGGCACCGGATAATCGCGGCGGGGGCATGGGTCCTCCATGATACCGCGATCCCGGCGGTGTGGCCCGGCGGTTCGCACCATGGGAGGCGGTTCGATGACCCGACTCGTTGGCTGGCCCGAAGCCCGCCTCCGTCCGGTTTGCCTGGTTGCTACCTGAACCGACGCGCCATCCCGCTGCATCCAGATAGGGGCGCCGTCCCCTCCGTCGTCCAGGGACAGCCCGGCGCACCGACAACCGGTCCGCTACATCGGCGGACGCGCGCCGCCATAGGTCGCCTGATGCGCGCCGGCCAGCCATCCCGCATCGACCGGCAGGTCGATCCCGGTGATCGCGCTCGCATCGTCGGACAGCAGGAACGCCACCGCCCGTCCAACCTCCACCGGCTCCACCATCCGGCCCATCGCCGCGGCCTCACGCAACAGCGCCGGGTCCCGCTGCCCGCGCTCGATCGCAGCCAGCAGCGGCGGCGTCCCGACGTAACCCGGCGACACGGCATTCACCCGCACCCCGGACCGGCCCCACTCCGCCGCCAGGCAGGCCGCCATATGGACCACCGCCGCCTTGGCCGGCGCATACGCATGCAGCGGCGCAGCGCGCGAGGCCGTCACGGAGCCGGTCACGACGACGCCGCCGGCGCGGCGGGCCGCCATCCGGCGCCCGGCCGCGACGCAGGAGATGTAAACCCCCCGCAGGTTCACCGCGATGATGCGGTCGAAGTCGGCCAGTGCAAACGTCTCGGGCCGTGCAGGCGGCTGGATCAGGCCGGCATTGGCCACCAGTGCGGCTATGGGGCCGAACCGGTCCTCGATGCCGGCCACCGCCCGCTCGGTCGCATCCTCGTCGGACACGTCGAAGGCGACCGCCCCACCTGCGGACGCCCCACCAGCCAAACCCTGCGCCGCCACCTCGCAGCGGCCGAGGTCGAGGTCGCCGACCACGACACGCCAGCCCCGTTCGGCCAGCACCGTCGCCGTCGCGAGGCCGATCCCGCTGGCCCCGCCCGTGACCAGCGCCACCCGCCCGCGCCCCTCATTCCGCCCCTCTTTACCCTGGGTCATCCCATCCGCTCCATCAAACCGCCAGGTAGCGCTTCACCACCGCATCGTCGTCGCGCAACTCCCCGATCCCGCCGCGGTAGACGACCTGCCCCCTGTCGATGATCGCGGCATGGGTGGCGATGCCCAGGCAGAAATGCATGTTCTGCTCGGCGAGCAGGATAGTGACGCCGGTGCCGCGCAAGGTGCGGATCAGCGCCGCGATCGCCTGCACGATGATGGGCGCCAGGCCCTCGCTGGGTTCATCCAGCAGCAGCAGGCCGGGGTTGCCCATCAGGGCGCGCGCGATCGTCAGCATCTGCTGCTCCCCACCCGACAGCCGCCCGGCGCGGCGATCCTTCATCGAGGCCAGCACCGGGAACACCTCATACACCCGGCCCGTCGTCCAGCCCCGGGCTGCAGGGGTTGGGGCCGCAGCGGTTCGGCCCGCCGTGCCGGGACCGCGCTTGGCGCCGATCAGCAGGTTGTCGTGCACGCTGTGCTCGGGGAAGACCTGGCGGTCCTCTGGCACATACCCCACCCCGGCCCGCGCGATGCGATAGGGCGGGCGGCCCGAGATGACGGCGCCATCGAGCGTGATCTGCCCGCGCCGGGGCGGCACGATGCCGGCGATGGCCTTGAACGTCGTGCTCTTGCCGGCGCCGTTGCGGCCCAGCAGGGCCAGCGTCTGCCCTTGCTCCACCGCGAGATCAAGCCCGAACAGGATCTGGCTGGCACCGTAGAAGACGTCCGCACCCTCGATGCGCAGCAGCGGCGGGCGCATCTCAGGCCGCTCCCAGCTCATGCGCAAGCCGGTGGTCGGTGCCGAGATAGGCCTCGATCACCTCGGGGTTGCAGCGGATTTCGGCCGGGGTGCCCTGCGCCAGCACGGCGCCGTACTTCAGCACATGGACGCGCTGGGCGATCTTGAACACGATGTCCATGTCGTGCTCGATGAACAGCACCGTCAGGCCGCCATGGCGCCACAGGCTCGAAACCTTGTCGATCATGCGCCAGCGCTCGTCAGGACCCATCCCGGCGGTCGGCTCGTCCAGCAGCAGCATCTTCGGGTCCATCGCCAGCGCCAGGCCGATGTCGAGCAGCTTCTGGTCGCCATGCGACAACGTCGCCGAGGGCGTGCGCGCCGCATGGGTCAGGCCGAGCAGCTCCATCAGGCCCTCCACCCGGTCCCGCGTCGCGGCGAGCGGGAAGCGTGCCAGCACCTGCCCCGACCGCCGCTGGCGCGAGGTGACGGCCGCCGCCAGCGCCGCCTGCACCGTGAGGCTGGGGAACAGCGACGCCACCTGGAACGCCCGCGCCATGCCGCGCCGCACCATGTGGAGGCTCGACAGGCCCGTGACGTCCTGGCCGTCGAACGTGATCCGGCCGCCATCCGGGCGCACCTGGCCGGAGACGAGGTTGAAGAACGTCGTCTTGCCGGCGCCGTTCGGGCCGATGATCGCCGAGAGCGACCCGGCCGGGAAGTCTATCGACACGCCCCGCGTCACCTGCACGCCACCATAGGACTTGATCAGGCCCGCGACGCGCAGCATCAGGCAGCTTCCCGGCGCGGCGGGGCGGTGCGCTTTGCCCGGCGGCGCCCCGCCAGGGCCGCATGCAGCGAGTCCGCGATGCCGCGCCGCAGCCCCAGCGTGATCGCCAGGATGATGACGCCGAGCACGAGGCCGTGGTACTCCGTATAGGTGGTGATGGTGCGGTCCAGCCATTGCAGCAGCACGGCGCCGACCAACGGCCCGAGGAAAAGCTGGGTACCGCCCAGCATCAGCATGAAGATCGCCTCGCCGGAGGTCGTCCAGAAGGCGAACTCCGGATAGGCGCCCGACACGAACAGCGCGAGCACGATGCCGCCGACGCTCGCCATGGCGCCGGCGAGGACGAACACGGCGAGCTTCATGCGGAACAGATCGACGCCGAGGAAGTCGGCCCGGGCCGGGTTGTCGCGGATCAGCCGCAGCGTGTAGCCGAACGGCGACTGCCAGACCTGCCGCATCACCGCCAGGCATGCGGCGAACAGCACCACGCACACGGCATACAGCACGCGCGGCTGATTGAGGTCGATGCCCCAGAACGGCGGACGCGGGATGCCGCCCTGCAGCCCCTGGTCCCCGCCGGTCAGGCCCACCCAGGTCAGGATCACGCTGTGCAGCAGCATCTGGAAAGCGAGGGTGATGAACGAGAAGTAGATGGCTTCCAGCCGCACGCAGACCGCCCCGATCGCCAGCGCCAGCAGCGCCGATCCCGCCACGGCAGCGAGCATCGCCACCGGGATCGAGACGCCGCCGGACTGCATCAGCAGGCCGAACACGTAGGCCCCCGAGGCAAAGAACGCCGCATGCCCGAAGGCGACCAGGCCAGTGAGGCCAATCAGCAGGTTGAGCGACATCGCCAGCAGCCCATAGGCGATGACATACAGCAGGAAGTCGCGCAGCGCCGGCTGCGGGAACACGGCGGGCAGCAGCAGCAGGCCGCCCAGCAGCCCCGCGCCGAACAGCGCATCCCGGCGCCATGCGCCCGACCCGATCATCAGGGCTTCGCGCGGGGGATGGCCGTCCATCATGCCACCCGCCGCCCCAGCAGCCCGGTCGGCCGGAACACCAGCACCAGCACCATGATCGCGAACATCGAGCCATCGACGAACAGCGGGAAGCCGATCGCGCCGAACGCCCGGATGAACCCGATCAGCAGGGCGGCGACGAACGCCCCGGCGATCGAGCCCATGCCGCCGATCACCGTCACGATGAAGCTGTCGATCAGGAACGACAGCCCGACGCCCGGCGTCAGCGTGCGGATCGGCGCCGTCAGCGCCCCCGCCAGCCCCGCCAGCAGGCTGCCGGTCCCGAACACCCCGGCGTAGATCAGCCGGGTGTTGACGCCGAGCACGCCGACCATCTGCGGATTGACCGCCAGCGCCCGCACGGTCTTGCCCAGCAAGGTCCGGTTGATGCCGAACCACAGCGCCAGCCCGGCAGCCACCGCGACCCCGACCATGAACAGGTAGTAGGCCGGGACGAAGCCGCCCAGGATCTGCACGGGGGGTCCCACGAACGCCTCCGGCATCCCCATCATCTGGTACTCGCCGCCCCAGATCAGCTTGACGCCGTCATCCAGGATCAGCGTCATCGCGTAGCAGACCAGGAGCTGCATCAGCAGGTCCCGCCCATAAATGCGGCTGATGACCAGCCGCTCGAACGCGATGCCGAACACCCCGGCGCCCACCGATCCCGCCACCAGCGCCACGGCGAAGCTGCCGGTCAGCTTGTAGCCGGTGAGGGCGAAGTACGCCCCCAGCATGTAGATGCCGCCATGCGCGAAGTTGATGATGCCCAGCACGCCGAAGATCAGCGACAGGCCGGACGCCACCAGGAACAGCAGCGTGCCGACGATGAGCGCCGTCGAGACCTGGGTGACGGCGCAGGCCGCCGACGACAGGCAGGCCAGCAGCGCGTCCGGCCTCATCGCCGGGTGCAGCCCGGGCCGGTCATGCGTATCCCTTGCCCTTCTTCCACTCCGCCTCGAAGCCCAGGATGTCGGCCCAGGGCACCGGCTCGAAGCCCTCTAGGAACGGGGCGTGCCGCACCGTGTGGGACCAGGCGACGGGGTAGCCGATGATGGTGTGGTCCTGCGCCCGCATCGTGATGGTGCCGTCCACGCCCAGCGGGGTCTGGATCGTCATGCCCGCGACTTCGGCGGCCAGCCGCTTGCCGTCGGTGGCGCCGCCGGTCCGGCGCAGCGCCTCGAAGATGAACCCGCAGGCGACATAGGTCTGCCAGGCCCAGTTGGTCGGGTCGAACTTGGCCACCTTGTTGAAGGCGTCCGCGAAAGCCGTGTTCCCGGGACTGGCCGGATACGCCCGGCTGTACCGATAGGCCGTCTGCAGTCCTTCGGGGAGCTGCTTGATCGCACTCAGCACGGGGGGATCGCCAAGCCCGCCGGAGAACAGCGCCGTGGAGCCGAACAGGTTGTACAGGCCCGCCTGCTCGATGAACGCCACCAGGTCGCCGCCCCACAGCGCCGAGTACATCGCCTGCGGCTTGACCTGCAGCACCTTAGTGATGCTCTCGGTGTAGTCCGGGGCGAACAGCTTGGGCCACACCTGGTCCACTACCTCGATGGACGGCTCGAACCGCTTGGCGAACTCCAGGTATTCCGCCGTGTTGTCGCGGCCATAGGCATAATCCGGCGAGCACGTCACCCAGCGCTTCAGGCCCTTCGCCTTCGCGGCCTTGGCGGTGTAGGCCCCGCCGGCGATGGCGTCGTGGATGCCCTGCCGCGCACAGCGGAACGCCGTCGGCAGCAGCAGCTTGGGGTCGGCCGACAGGGACGACGTCTCGCTCGCAGTATGCAGGCACAGCACCGGGAGGTCGCGGATCACCTCGTGCACGGCGAACGCGCCTGATGACGCCTCGGCGTCGATCAGGATCTCGCAGCCATCGTTGTTGATCAGGTCGCGTGCCGTCTTCGCCGCCAGGTCGGGCCGGCCCTGCGAATCCCGGTCAACCAGCTCGACCATCCGCCCGCCGGCGCCGCCGGCATCGTTGAACGCCTTGAACGCGACCTGGGCCGCAGCCCGGCAGGAGTTGCCAAGCACCGCGACGCGCCCCGACAGGATCGTGGGCATGCCGATCCGGATCGTCTTCGCCTGCGCCCCCGCGATGTGCGGAAATCCGGTAAGTGCAGCCGCGCCGGCCACGAGGCCACGCCGCCCGATCCCGATCTGCCCCATGTCCCGTCTCCCCTCCACCCGTCTGTTGCGGGCCTGTAACTTCCATCTTCCGTCAGCCGGGGCGTTTGCGCCAGGCCTCCTTCAGGCATGCGCCGGCAAAATCGAGCACGCCCGGCACCGCCCCGATCGCCGGTCCCATGGTCAGGATACCGTGCGCCTGGTCGCTGAGATGCAGCCGGGTGACCGCAACGCCTGCCTCCTCTAGCCGCGCCGCGTAGGCCTGGCCTTCGTCGCACAGCGGATCGTGGCCGCAGGTCAGCACCAGGGCAGCCGGCGTGCCCGCCAGGCTGGGCGCCAGCAAGGGCGATGCGCGCCAGTCCGTGCTGGCGGCCGGGTCGGGCAAGTAATGGCCAGCGAAGTAGCGCATCGCGTCCGATGTCAGCGGCACGCCGTCGTGCAGCCGGGCATAGCTGGCGCTGACCATGCGGAGGTCGGTCGCGGGATAGAGCAGCAGTTGGAACACCGTCGCCGGGCCGTCCGCATCGCGGCCCAGCAGCGCCAGGACGGCCGCCAGGTTGCCGCCGGCGCTGTCGCCGCCGACGGCGAGGCGGGCCGGGTCGATGCCGAGGCTGCCGGCATTGGCCGCCACCCAGCGCAGCGCGGCCAAGGCATCGTCCACCGCGGCGGGAAACGGGTGCTCGGGCGCCAGCCGGTAGTCGACGGCGATGACGCAGCCGCCGGAAGCGTTGGCCAGGCGGCGGCAGACCGCATCGTGCGAGTCGAGGTCGCCCAGCACCCAGCCGCCGCCGTGCAGGAACACCAGGCACGGCAGCACCGCCTCGGCGGCCCCGCGATAGACCCGCAGCGGCAGCGGGCCGCCGGGGCCGGGCATGACCAGGTTGCTGACGCCTGAGACCGGCTCGGGTGCCGTCTGCAGGGCGCGGCGGGCGGCGGAGTACGCGCGGCGCATCTCCGCAGGCGGCAAGGTGCCCAGCGCGGGCGCCCCCGCGGTGGCCCGCATCAGCGCCGTCACGTCGGGGTTGAGCGCCGGGGGATTGAGCGCCAGCATGCTGACCTCCGGTTAACTCAGGACAAAGCCGCGGTAGTCATCCTGCTCGACCTCGGCGCAGGTCGCGGCATAGCGCGCCATGCCGCCGGCATAGGGCATGAACACCCGCGGCTTGCCGGGCACGTTGGCGCCAAGGTACCACGAGCTGTTCGCCATCGGCAGCAGCGTCGCGTTCGCGGCGTCGTTGACGTGCGCGACCCAGGCGTCCGTCGCCTCCTGCGTCGCCTCGATCCGCTGCCGCCCGGTGGCGCGCAGGTGGGCGATGCAGGCGGTGATCCATTGGGTGTGCTGCTCGATCGCCACCGGCATGTTCGTCAGCACCGAGGGGCTGCCGGGTCCGGTGATGGTGAACATGTTGGGATAGCCCGGCGTCTGCAGGCCCAGATAGGTGCGTGGCCCCGCCGCCCAGTCCTGCCGCAGCGACCGCCCGCCGCTGCCGGTGATGTCCATGGCCAGCAATGGCCCGGTCATTGCGTCGTACCCGGTCGCGAACACGATGATGTCGAGCGGATAGACGCCATCCGCGGTCTGGATGCCATCCGCCGTGATGGCGACGATCGGCGAGGCCTTCACGTCCACCAGGGACACGTTGTCGCGGTTGAACGCCTCGAAGTAGCCGGTGTCGATCGGCGGGCGCTTGCTGGCGAAGGGATGGTCGGTCGGCACCAGGCGCTCGGCGGTCGCCTTGTCGCGCAC
>CAXTFY010000041.1:11643-21348 GCA_964243265.1 uncultured Acetobacteraceae bacterium
GCCTGGATGCCGGTCGAGCCGGTGCCGATGAGGCCCACGCGCTTGCCGGTGAAATCGACCCCCTCCTGCGGCCAGCGGCCGGTGTGGACCCAGGTGCCGCGGAAGCTCTCCAGGCCCGGGATGGCGGGGACGTTCGCCGCGGAGAGGCAGCCGACGGCGGGCACGAAGAACTCGGCGTCGTAGCTGTCGCCGGCCTCGGTCGTCACGGTCCAGCGGCTGGTCGCGTCATCGAACGCCGCGGTAGCCACGCGGCTGCCGAACCGGATGTCGCGCCGTAGGTCGAAGCGGTCGGCCACGTGGTCGAGGTAGGACCGGATCTCGGCGTGGCCGGGATAGCGCTCGGTCCAGCGCCACTCCTGCTCCAGCTCCTTGGAGAAGGAATAGCAGTAGGTGTAGCTCTCGGAGTCGCAGCGCGCGCCGGGGTAGCGGTTCCAATACCAGGTGCCGCCGACGCCATCCCCGGCTTCCAGCACCACGACCGACAAGCCGAGCTGGTCGCGGAGCTGATGGAGCTGATACAGGCCCGAGAACCCCGCCCCCACGATGACCGCGTCACACCGGTGATGTGCGGGCGATGGCGGGTGTGCGGGCGATGGGGTTTGCTTCATGGCAGCCGACATAATGGCGCTTCTCCGTCTTACTGTGGGCAGCTTATCCAGGCCGGCATCGCGTTTCCATGCCGTTGGTTTCCCAACTATGCAGGGCTGGGGCGCGGGAGGGTGGGGGTGCGTGTTCCATCTTGGACACCGGCTGTCCTTGGCATGCATCAACCTGTGCATCCGTAGGCTCAAGGTCCATCAAATCGACGGCCTTGGGTGGGCAGACGGGCCTCTCCGGGCCAAAGGCTGCGGACCCCATATTCGCGCTTGGAGTCCGTAACATCTGATCTTCCGACCGGGTTGTATCGAACCCGTCGTGCCGATCCACCGCGGCCTGTGGCCACTGGTGGTCCTTCTGACGCTGAGCGGCTTCGGCATCTTCCAGACGCCGGACAACCGCAACATGCTGCTCCCTGCGCCGCGTGAGCAAAGCGGCGCAGCCGGGGGCATGCAAGGCACTGCCCGCCTGCTCGGTCAAACCGGGGGTTCGATGATCATGGCCCTGCTGTTCACCCTCACGTCGCCAGCAGCCGCGGATCGGTCCCGCCGTCAGCGCCGTTCTCGCCCTTGCGGGAGGCCTCGTCAGCACGATGCGGATCGACCGTGCATCGGCACGGAACGACGCTCCGGGTGTCTGATCGGCTAGCCGCGGCGGTCCGCTTCGGGAGGCGGCGAGGGTGCTCCGGATTGGCCGCAGCGACCGGAACGCCTCGGTCAGGGCGCGCCGTCCAGCAGCATGTCCCGCGCAGCCGCATGCTGCACATCGGTCAGGGCCTTGGCCACATCCGCGGCGCCCCGAAGCGCGGCCGTCTTGACGCCTGGCTCGGATGAGGCCGCCGCCCGCAGGTAATAAACATAGGACCGGACCGGGTCCCGGGTGACGCCGTAGCCGTTCTCGAAGGCGAAGCCGATCTCGTACTGGGCGATCCGGCTGTCCTTGACCGCCTGGATCAACAGCGTCGGCGCCGCCTCGGACAACTCCCGGATGGCCGCCGGGTCGAGCGGCCCGCGCGTCAGTATCGAGCCCTGCAGCCGGGCGACCGTGAGCTGGTCGGCATCGGGGGACGACGGCCGGGAACGGGGCCGTAGCAGGGTTGGGTTGGTCGTGGGGGAGCGCGGAGGCTCGGTCGCATGCAGGGCGGCCAGGTTGGTCCACGCCGCCTCGACCCCATCCTGCGCCGCGATGCGGAAGTAGCGGATCGCGGCAACCCGGTCGCGAGGCACGCCGTCGCCGTCGCGGTAGATCAGGCCCGCGTCGAAGGCCGCCCGCCCATGGCCCCGCTCGGCCGCCCTGGCATACCAGCGCAAGGCTTCGGCCCGGCTGACCGGCGCGCCGCGGCCGTTGTCGTACATCGCGCCGGTGTTGAACATCCCCCGAACGCTCCCCGCCTCGGCCGCCTGACGGTACCAGGCAAGGGCGCGGGCGAAGTCCTGCGGCACGCCATGGCCCGTGTCGTACAGGGTTCCCAGCGCGGCCATCGCCGACGCATCGCCGTTGCCCGCCGCCTGTGACCACTCGCGATGGGCGGCCACGTAATCACCTGCGGTGAACGCGGCATCCCCGGTCAACGTGTCCGCGCACGCCAGGCCTGGCCCGAGCACCAGGAGGGCCGTCGCAAAAAGAACTCGCCGCACTGTTTTCACCCATCCACAAATTGTTGCAGATCGAATGGCATGATCGCTGGACAAGGGGCGGGCGCAACGCTTTTATCGCATCCCGGCCAAGTTTGGAGGAGATCGCCCGTGAAACGGACTGCATCATTGTCCCAGGCGTGCGTTCTGCTGCTCGCTTCGGCTTGCACCGCCACGCCGCCGCCGGCGGCGGTCGCTGCCGCACCCCCGCCCGCCGTCGCAGTCCCACCCGCCAAGCCATCTGCGGAATCGTTGACGATCGAGTTCGCCTTGGGCGCCGCGACGCTGTCGCAGGCCGCATTGGCGCAACTCGATGGCGCCGCACGGCTTTACCGGGATGCCCAGCCAGAGATCATGATCGTAGCCGGCCATACCGACAAGGCCGGACCGGAGTTCCCCAACCTGCTCCTGTCAGCCCGGCGCGCCGCGTCCGTCAAACGCGCACTGGTCGAGCGCGGGGTCCCCGCCGAGCGCCTGCAGATCATCGCATATGGCGAGGCTGACGCGGCGCCATCCGCCACGGCGTCCCGGGCCGTCGTTGTCACCTGGCGCTGAACCGCCACTAACGACATCAAGGCCGTGCGTCCGCCTCGGCGAGCAAGCCGCTTGAACCCTCCGCGGTTTGGCTGAGGGCCGCCGATACCTTGTGGCCGATAGGGCTGCGGAGAGCGGCCTGGTCGTGAACCAAGGCCGGATAGCGAACGCGCCTTAAGAAGAAGCTGGCTCAAGCCACCAGGCGGTCGCGCCGCCCCGCTCAAGGCGGCAGACCCTGGCGCCCCGGCTTCGGCGCAGCCCGGACAGCCGGGGTGCCGTGCGCGCTGGCATGCTCGGCTTGGGTGGGGCCGGCCTGTGCGTGGGACCCCTGGGCCTCCGTATCGTAGGCGGCGAGCAGGGCGGCGGCCTTGCTGTTCCCCATGCTCGCCGACGTCCTGAGCAGCAATCGCGCGTCATCGCCCTGGTTGATCGCGAGCAGCGCCTTCCCCAAGGAGAACAGCCGGGCGGCTTCCTTCGCGGTCCCCTGCACGGCCGCGGGGCTTGGGCCTGCCGCAGGCTCGGGACCCGGCGGCGCTTCGGCAGCGGATGTAGCAGCAACTGCTTGGGACGGTGCCGCCGCGTCCGGGACAGGGGCCAAGATCGAAGCTGCCGGGAAAGGAAGCACCGCCGGGACCAGCCCGTCACCGGCTGGCGCCGCACCACGCGGGCCAGGGCCGGCCTGTGCGGTCCCGTCCAGCGGCCCAAACCTTCGCGTCTCCGCATCGGCCATTTGCCGGGGCGACGCCACGCGGTGCGGCGACGGCACCGCCCTGGGAACCGTCCCACCCATAGCACCCTGTGGCGCAACCGGGTCGAGCCGCTTGCCGTGTGACGGTACGCTTGTCAGCGGGACCGCCTTGGCGGCGGGTGCGGGAGACGGGACGGCGCCCATGGGACCGGGCGTCGCCGTCTGCGGCGGCAGCGAGGCGACCGTCGCCGATGTGTCCACAGGCCCGGCTTGCCCGTCAGTGGCGGCCCAGTTGGCGGCCCAGCCAGACATCTCCAGCACGTTCGGGGCCGTCACCACACAAGCCGCGACGACCACCGCGGCAAGCGCCAACGTCTTGAACCCGGGCCGCCGTCCGCGTGACCCGGCTTGCGCCGCGTCCGCCGGGTTCATGGCGAAGAACTTCGTGTTGCCGGCCTTTCGTGCCCCGGCTTTTCGTACCGAGGTCACGAGCGGGGCCGGCCGTCGGGGCCATCTCGGCACCACGGCCAGCTTGCCCAGTGGCCACGTCGATGCAGCCGGGGCCGTTTGCAGGTTCCGTTGCGCGTCCAGGCTGCTCGCCCAGAAGTCGGGCGCACTCGCACGCCGCCGGGGCTGGTCGAATCCCACCGGCGCCTCGGAGCGGCCCAGCAGGCGCAGGGCTGCCTCGCGCTCGACGGAGCCCAAGGCCTGGCCGACGCCCACCGCCTCCATCGCGACCTGCAACGTCGCCTGCTCCACATGGCCCAGCGACACCCGCGCGGCTGCCGCGGCCGCGGCCAACCGAAGGGACCGGAACAGCAGGGCATCCAACTGCCGGGGATTGCCGCAGCATAGCTCGTCCATGCGCGCCAACGCCCTGGACGTGAGGTGACCAGCCGGAAGCCCCAGTTGACGCAGGCGCACCTCCACCATGACGTGCACGTCGCGCGACAGCATGGGCTGCACAGTCACGATCCTGGCCCTGGGAAAGGCAAGAACCAGGCGCTCGGCGAGCTTGGGTTCGACCGCCAGGGCGCGCGTGCCGCGGAACGGCATCAGCCGCGCTGCCGCCTTGGCGTGGACGTTGTCCACGAGATCGGCCGCCGTGCCGGGATGGAGGGGGTCGTCGACGCTGCGCAGGCCCAC
Organism: uncultured Acetobacteraceae bacterium; assembly: GCA_964243265.1. GTDB lineage: Bacteria > Pseudomonadota > Alphaproteobacteria > Acetobacterales > Acetobacteraceae > DASWOJ01. The sequence goes on from CAXTFY010000041.1 coordinate 16,243, forward strand.
CGGCTGGCTCGCCCCGCCGGCATAGGCGAGAAGCGTGAAGGTCTTGCCCGACCCTGGGCCGCCCACGAGCAGCACCAGTCCAGGCCCGGCGGCCATGGCGGCGCCGAATGCGTTGCAAGTCGCCTGCCATGACGGGAACAAGGCAGGCGAAAGGTCGCGCCGAAGCTGCGCGTCCGTGCTCGACCGGGTGTACCCATTATCCGGCAAGGCGGCGCCTCACGACACGGCCCTTGTCAGGGCCTGCCCCCGGGTCGCCGGCGTCCATTCCGCCGGCTCGCGGCGACGCGATCCGCCGGGGCGCAGCGACGCCCCACCTCGAGCCGCAGCGCCCGGCAGGTGCGACAGGACGGCCAGCAGCAGCCGGAGCGCAACCGACGCGATCAACAGCCGGAGGCCGCCCATTTGCCGCATGGCGCCGGCAGCCCGAGAACGCCGTGTCACACCCGATGTCGAGACCGCGACCTGGAGAACGGGCAAGCACGGGGCGATCCACCTCCCCCGACCAGCCGTCAGCATGTCCCAACCGCGGCGGCAGCCCCGTGCCCGGAGCCATCCCGGTGAGGCGGGCTGTCCGGCGCATGTCGGGGCTTGTGGCCGCCGGCATCCCTCGAAGCTGCACGCTGCCCGTATCCCAGTGCAAAGGTTCACCTCCTTCGTGCCCTGCGTCCAGGCCAGTGGACCATGATAATAGGGTAAACGGGATTGGCTACCAGGCCGAAAGCTCCCTTTTGATCCGGCTCGACAACCCAGGCCCGCTAGCGCGATGCGGCCCGGTCAGGGGCCGATGCGGTCCGGCACCCTCGCTAGTAGCGTTGCTGCACCAGCGAAATGGGGCCAAACCTGCGGAGGGGCCGGAGGCGGACACGGCATCCAGCCGCCGCTCCGCAAGCACAGCCGTTCGGGACGATATCCGTATGGCAAGCCGGGTGGCGCCCCATAAGTGGCAGGGCGCGCATGGGGGCGGATCGGGGCCGCCTACCCCGGCCTGTGCATGACCGGGGCGCTCAGCAGCTATGGCATCGTGGCGGATGTGGTGAGGCGGCTCATCGCCTTGCGACCGGATGTCCTGATCTGCAGCCTGGGAGGCGTCCGGCCGGAGGCATTCCTGCTTGACACGCGGGTGCGAGGTTGGCGAGTCTGGGGCTGCACAGGCGGAGGCTTCTTCGATCAGCTCTCCGTCTTGCCGAACTACTGCCTGCGCCGGGTCGGCTCCATGAACCTCCGCTGGGCCTACCGCCTCCTGCGGGAGCCGGGCAGGCTGTGGCGCCGACACCTGATCCAACATAGCCAACTCGCTTGGCTGGTCTGTGCGGCCCGGATCCGCCAGTGATACATGAGCCATTTGATAGTCATGAATGATCACGACGATGGCGAGCCAGGCCGGTTGGAGCAATCCTCTCTGCAACAGCCTGGGTATCGTCAACAGGGTCCCAGCCAGTCCGGCTCCGGCCAGCCAGGCTCCGGTCGGCATGACGAAGGCCAGCACGGCGTTGAGCAGCTTGGGGATCATTCCAGCTTGGAGCCGATCGGCAACGCCTCCTCCGAGGCGGAGGACCCCGGCCCGCGGCGGCCCCGGTCGGACGAACCCGGTCCGGAGCAGGCGCGCCGCTGGCGGTTCGACCGTCCCGCCGGCCGCGATGCGCGAGGGTTCGGAGTACAGCGCGTCGCCGGCCTATCCGGCCCGGGCACTTCGATCCCAGGCACTGCAATCGTGCCGGGTGGCCATGACCGGATCGAACGGCCCGGCAAGCCGCCGGGCTGGAGCCTGCTCGGCGTCCTGTGGCGCCGCAAGCTGCGCGTTGCCGTGGTGGCGGCAGCGGCGATGGCCTGCTGCACGCTTGCGGTCAACCTCATCCCTCCGACCTACCGGGCCTCGAGCGCCGTCATCTTCCAGGGTGACCATCCTGACGCGACCCGTGACGACGATGGGCAGCGCGAACCCGCCTTCACCGCCGACACCCTGTCGAACGAGGTCGAGCTTCTGACCTCGGAGGAGTTGCTGGACAAGGTCGCGGTCACGCTCGACCTGACCCACAACTCCGAATTCGAGACCCGTGGCCGGTTCCTACCGGAACGGCTTGCCGCCGCGTTCGACCTCGCCGGGTCCTGGGTGCGCAGGTCCTGGGCGGGGCAGCGCCTCGCCAGCCTGGGCCTCGGTCAGCCGCCGGCCCCGTCCCACCCAGGGCCGGACGACCGCTTGATGGAGACGGTGGACACCCTGCGGAGCCAGCTCCTGATCGTGCCCGTGGGCCTGTCCCGCGTGATCCGGATCACGGCGCAGGCGCAGGACCCCAATCTCGCCGCCACGCTCGCCAACGCCGTCGCAGCCGCCTATGCCGACAGCCGGAGGGAGGCCAAGGCGGCTGCGACGCGCGACGCGCACGAGTGGATCGAGCAGCGGCTGAACACGCTGCATGAACGCGCGCTCCGGTCCGCAAGCGCCTACGACGCGTTCCGCCGCGAGAATGGCGCCGTGCGCGGCAGTGACGGCACGATCAGCCAGGACCAAGCGCCCCAGATCAGCGGCGAGCTGACGCAGGCGCGCGCGCTCCGCTCCACCCTTCAACTCACACTGGAGCAAGTGTCCGGCAAAGGCGAAGCCGACATCGATCGGCTGGCCCCCGCCCCGGACTATGCGCTGCTTGCACGGCTGCGCGAGCAGCTTGCCGTGGCGACTGCGCGGCGGCTGGAGATTGAGGCGGCGGGCGGCTCGGCGCTGGCCAACGCCGTCGCCAACCGGGTGCAGATCGCCGACATCACCCGCTCGCTCGCCCGTGAACGAAGCCGCATCCGCGCGACCTTGCAAGGCCAGCTCGCAGCGGCGCAGTCGAACGAGGAGCGGCTGGGCGCCGCGCTCGACGCGCTCAGGGCCAAGGGGGAGGCGGCCGATCCGAGGAAAGCGCAGATGCAGGCGCTTGGGCGGGAGGCCGACGCCGACGCCGAGGCGTATCGCGCCTTCGCGAGCCGCGCCGGGCAAACCGACCCTGAGCTGGCCTACCAGCCCCCGGGCGTGCGCATCGTGTCGCGCGCAGTGGCGCCGCTCCACCCTGCGTCGCCCGACAAGCGGGTGCTCCTGCCCGGGGCGCTGCTGCTCGCGTTGGGCATCGGCGCCGCGGCGGCGTTCGTCAAAGAAAGCGGGCGCCGCGGGGTGTTCACCCAGCGCGACCTGCCCCGGCCGGACGGGCAGGCGCCGCTCGGCATGCTGCCGCTGGTCCGCCGCGGCGACCGCAAGATGACGCAGGTCTGGGAGGAGGCCGTCGCACAGGTCCTCGCCCGCGTGTTGCAGCCCCACCGCGGCATCCGCCCGGCCAGCATCCTGGTGACGTCGGCGCTGCCCGGGGAAGGCAAGACCAGGGTGGCGATCGCGCTTGCGGCAGCCGCCAGGAACCGCGACGCGCGGGTGCTGCTCGTTGACGCGGACCTCCGCTGCCGTGCCTTGTCGAGGGCGGCGGGGCTGGGGCGCAGCGAGTCCAACCTGGTCCGGCTGCTCGCGGGCACGATCGACGTGGACGATGCCCCCACCTATCACGCCGCCTGGGGGTTCGCGGTGCTGCCTGCCGGGGAGCTGGCCGGCAGCCCGGTGAACCTGCTGGCGACCCAAGCCTGGGAAAACGCCCTGCGCGACCTCGAAGAGTATTTTGATCTCGTCATCATCGACACGCCACCGGTGCTGGCGGCCGGCGACACCTGGCTCATGGCCCGCCACGCGGATGCGACGGTCGTTGTTGCCGAATGGGCCGTGACCCCGGCGTCGGCGATCAAGCTCGCAGTCGAGCAGCTTTCAGGCGCCTATGCCCGGGTGCTCGGCCTGGTGTTGACGAAGGTCGCGCCCCACGAGCATGCAAGCTCCGGCTATGATGATTCCGTATTGTTCTCGCCCAAGCTGCTCCGCTACCACCGCAACCGCGGGGTGATGTGACGGCCATGGCTCCCTCGCAGGGCGGGCGGTACGCCAACGTCCGCGCACGGGAGATGCAGCGGCTCAACCCGGCTCGGCAGGCTTGGAAGCAAGCGAGCGCAACGTGCCCGCCAACTCGCGCAGGCTGGTGCTGCCCTTCTTGAGCACCTGGCTTGCCCCGTCCAGGCGCCCGCGGTCCTCGCGGGTCAGGTCCCGCGCGCTGAGGACGACAACGGGCACGTCGGCGCAGCCAGGGCGTTCACGCAGGGCATGCAGGAATGCAAAGCCGTCCATCACCGGCATGGTGAGGTCGAGGAGGATCACCCGCGGCACCGCGTGCGCCACGCGGTCGAGCGCCTCCTCGCCGTTGCCGGCCTCCATAACGGTCCAGCCGTTCTTTTCCAGCACCGTCCGCACCCGCGCGCGCGCGTCCGCGTCGTCGTCCACCACCAACACGTCGCCATCCGCCTCGCGGAAGCGGTCCATCACGCCCCGGAACGCGTCCCATTCGACCGGCTTGGGCACATAGCCGGCCGCGCCCAAGGACGTGGCGAGGCCCCGCTCGCTGACGAACGTGATCATCACGACCGGGATCTTGGCCAGCTCCGCGTCAGCCTTGAGCGTGGCCAGCACCGACCAGCCGTCCATGCCGGGCATCATCACGTCGAGCAGGATGGCCCTGGGCCGCAACGCCCGGGCCATCTCGATCCCTGTCCGGCCGTCCGGCGCCGTGCGTGCGGCGAACCCCTCGCGCTCCAGGAAGCGGCTCATCAGGTCGCGCTGCGCCGGGTCGTCGTCGATAACCAGCACGGTTTCCTGCCCAGGGGCGGCTTCGCCTCCGGCGGCGTCCCGCACGTCCTCGTCCTCCACGGCCTGCTTGGGTTCGGGCAGCACCGCTGGCAGCCTGACCGTGAAGGTGCTGCCCTGGCCCGGCGCGCTCTCAACCGTCACGTCGCCGCCCAGCATGGTGCTGAACGCCTTGGTGATGGACAGGCCCAGCCCGGTGCCGCCGAACTTGCGCGTGGTGGAGGCGTCCGCCTGCTGGAAGCGCTGGAACAGCTTGGCCAACTGCTCCTCCGTCATGCCGATGCCGGTGTCGCTGACCCGGAAGATGAACCAATCCTGCTCGCGGCCGCCCCCGTCGTTGCCATCTGGGCCGGCTTCGCGCTCGGCGGCGAGCGTGATCGAGCTGCCCTCGGCGAACTTGG
>CAXTFY010000042.1:0-4205 GCA_964243265.1 uncultured Acetobacteraceae bacterium
CCAGCGCCATCATCAACCTGATGCGCAACCTGGGCGGCAGCTTCGGCGTGTCGATTGCCACGGCGCAATTGGCCTATCGCGGGCAGTTCCACTATGAGCGGCTGGGCGAGCACGTCACGCCGTACAACGGCTATGGCGGCACCACGTCGCTGACTGCCATCGCGCAGCAGGTGCAGACGCAGGCGAGCATCCTCAGCTACCTCGACGTGTTCACCATCCTGGCCGTTGTCGCGTTGTGCGTGGCGCCGCTGGCACTGTTCCTGCCCAACCTGCCCAAGGGAGCGCCGGCCGGTGGGCATTAGCCGCCTGGCGGTGCTGTCCCTGTTCGGCCTGGCCGCCTGCACGGTCGGCCCCGATTTCCATGCGCCGAGCCTGTTCAGCCCGGCAAGCTGGTTCTCCGCCCGCAAGCCGGCGCCGCCGACAGAGGCGTCGCTGCCGACCGCCGAGCCGGTCGATCCCGAGTGGTGGCGATCCTTCAACGATCCCGTGCTGACCAGCCTGATCCGCCGGGCGGCGCAGGGCAACCTGGACTTGCAGGCCTCCACGGCACGCCTGGCGCAGAGCCGGGCGCAGCGGGGCATCGCCGCCGCCGACCTGTTCCCGCAGGTCAACGGCAACGGCTCCTACACGCGGGAGCGGGTGAGCAGCCAGGGCGCGATCAGCCTGATCGGCGGCAGCGCCGGCAGCGGCACCGCATCGCCGGGCGCACAGTCCAACGGCCTGGGCGGCACCCAAGGCGCGTTTCCCGCGACGTCGTTCCCGGGCATCCCTCCCTTCGACCTGTTCCAGGGCGGCTTCGACGCAAGCTGGGAGCTGGACCTGTGGGGCCGGGTCCGCCGGTCGGTCGAGAATGCCGACGCAACCCTGCAGGCCTCGCGGGAGGACCGCCGGTCCACGCTGCTGAGCACGCTCGCGGAGGTCGCCCGCGACTACATGCAGTTGCGCGGCGCGCAGGAGACGCTGCGGATCACCCGCAACAACCTGACGTCTGCCCAGGAGAGCGCCTTCCTGACCAACGAGCGCGCCCGCGGCGGCCTGGGTACCGATCTCGACGTGGCGAACGCCCGGGCGCAGGTGGAATCGACCGCCGCCGCCATTCCGCAGCTCGAGCAGACGGAAGCGCAGGACATCAACGCCATCGGCCTGCTGCTCGGCCAGCCGCCGGCCGCCCTGCAGGCCGAGCTGGGCGGCCCGAACCCGCCTGGCGTACCGGGCATCCCGCCCCGCGTCCCGATCGGCATCCCGTCCGAGCTGGCCCGGCGGCGCCCCGATGTCCGCCAGGCTGAGGCGCAGCTCCACGCCGCCACGGCCGAGATCGGCGTCGCCAAGGCCGACTTCTACCCGAAGCTGACCTTGTCCGGCAGCGCCGCCCTGCAGGCGACGCAGTTGAAGAACCTTGGCCTGCCGGCGCAGACCTACAGCATCGGCCCCAGCCTGACGATCCCGATCTTCGAGGGCGGACGGCTGCGCCGCACCGTGGACCTGCGGACGGCGCAGCAGCAGGAGGCGGCGGCGAACTTCCAGAAGACGGTGCTGCAGGCCTTCACCGACGTGGACAACGCCTTGGTCGCCTACGGCGCCGAGCAGCGCCGCCACGCGCGCCTGGCCGAGCAGGTCGTGCAAAGCCGCACCGCCCTGGACCTGGCGCAGAAACGCTACCGCCAGGGCGTGTCCGACTTCCTCGAGGTGCTGACGGCGCAGCGCACGGTGCTGCAGGCCGAGCAGTCGCTGTCGGACAGCACCGCGACGGTCAGCTCCAACCTGGTTGCACTGTACAAGGCGCTGGGCGGCGGCTGGGAGGGCACCTACCCGGACCAGCCGGTTCCGGCTGGAGGCACGGAGTAGTCGGCGGCATCGGGTCCGTCGCCAACCGACGCGGCTGGCTTTTGCGGTTGCGACGCTGGTGGTGACGCCTTTGCCGTTCCATTGCAGCAACCGCCGTCCGCTGTGACCGGCTTGCCGCCCCCGCATTCGTCATTGCAAGGAGCGCTTGCGACGCGGCAATCCAGGGGTGAAAGTCCGGAATCACGGGCCGCGATGTGCTGGATTGCCGCGTCGCAAGTGCGGCTCGCAATGACGGCGACGGACGTGGTGAGATATCGTAAGGATACGGCGGCGTGCTGCGAGCCAACGGCCCGAACGACGCCGCAGGCATCAACTCACCGCCGCGCCGCGCCGCCGCATCAACCGCGGCGCCGCGGCCTCCGCCGGCACCAGCCGCAGCCGCTGCTCCGCCACCCCGACCAGCAGCCCGGCCCCCCAGGCGAACGGCAGCCGGTCCTTCTCGATCCCGTCGGCGAACACCACCCCGTCCTCGTTCATCCGCGACACCACCCGCAGCCGGTCCGCAGCACCCAGCCTGCCATGCGTCACGCTGACCCCGGTCGCCTGGCTCGGCCAAGGCTCCCGCACCAGGAAGGCCGCCTCCGCCCCGGTGGGCGACAGGTCCAGCGCCACCCCCGTCGCCCGCCCGATCGACAGCGCCCAGCCGGTCGCTCCCGTGCCGCTGGCGACGATCAGGCCGGAGGACGACTGCGCCTCCTCCTGCCGGCCCCACTCGATCACATACCGCGCGGACTGGTGGCTGGCATGGCCGACGAACACCTCGTTCAGCGCCAGCAGCGTCTGCCCGGTGTCCAGTTCCGCCCGCAGCATCGTGCGCGCCTCGGTCGGCGCCTGGCCCTCGGCGGCCGGGACCAGCATGCGTATGGCGCTGGCGACGCTGTGCGGCACCAGGACGCCCGGGTTGCGGTCGGGTTCGGCATTGACCCCGATCACCGGCTGCCCGGCCAGGTACTTGGCGACGTTGGCCACCAGGCCGTCCTGGCCGACTGCGACCACCACGTCCTCCGGCGCGAACAGGAAGCGGTCCAGGTCGGCCCGCCGCACCTGGGCGATGCGCCACTCGCGCGGGATGGCGGCGCGGATTTCGGCGACCATGGCCTCGACGGACTGTGCGCGCCGCTGCACCGGGGCGACGCTCTGCCGCCGGGTGCGCAGGAAGAAGTCGGCCTGGCCGCGGGTGGCGTGCCGGGCGAGCAGGGCGTCGTACTCCGTCTCCCGCGTGACCAGCACGGCGCGGGGGCCGAGGGCACTGTCGGTCATCGCCTGACCGGCGGTGGTGGGTCGGGCGCCGGCGAAGGGGGCGGCCGTGGCGCGGGCGCCGGCTGTGGCGCGCCGGGCGGCGGACCGCGCAGCAGGCCGGCCAGCGCCAGGGCCAGGTCCGGCGTGACGTTCAGGTGCTCGATGCGCGTCAGCTTCTCGGCAAAGGCGCGGGCGGCGAGGGCGTACAGCAGGCGCGGGTCCAGGCCCTGCACCGTCTCCATCCGGGCGCGCTCGGCCTCGACGTGCGCGGCCTCGGTGACGCGGATGCGGGCGGCCTCGGCCTCGGCGCCGATGCGGCCGGCCTCGGCCTTCGACTCCGCCCGGCGCCGCTCGTTCTCGTCCTCCTGCTGGAACAGGTCCGCCTGCCGCCGCGACAGCTCGATCCGCGTCGCCAGTTCGTTGGCGGCGATGGCGCGCTCCTTTTCCACCGCCTGGGCGCGGCGGCTGAACGTCGCCGCGTCGGCGCGCTCCTGCAGCTTCTCGAACGTCGGCGTCTCCAGCGCGCGGGCCAGCTCGCTGGTCGGGCTGACGCCGGACAGGCGGACGCTCTCGACATGCAGGCCCATGCCGGACAGCCGGGCGGAGCTGACCAGCGCCGCCTCCATCTCCTGGCGCAACGGGCCGCTGCCCTCGGTCAGCAGCGCCTGCACCGGGCGCTGCTCGATGTAGCGGGCCGCCTGGTCCTGCGACAGGCCGATCAGCAGGCTGCTGATGCGGTCCAGCGGGTCGGCGCGCAGCCGGCCGTTCGACAGGTTGATGGTGAAGTCCATGCGCTCGGCCAGGCGGTCGGGATCGGCGGCCCGCCAGGTCACGGTGCCCTGCACGGTGGCGGCCTGGAAGTCCTGCGAGCGTACCTGGAACACGAAGTCGGTGTCGCGGTCATCGAGCGGGATTTCGACGATGCTGCTGCGCCGGGCGCGGAACCAGAAGGTCAGGCCGCGTCCGGACCGGATGCGCCGGCCGCCACGGAACCAGATGATGTGGCTGGCGGCCTCGCTGCGCAGGTAACTGCGGAACAGGTAGCGGCGGATGTCGGCCATGCCCGGGACGTTGCCCGGCAGGGCTGGTGCTGACAAGGCGGCTTGCCTTCTCCCTCTCCC
>CAXTFY010000042.1:4305-21072 GCA_964243265.1 uncultured Acetobacteraceae bacterium
GGACGTTGCCCGGCAGGGCTGGTGCTGACAAGGCGGCTTGCCTTCTCCCTCTCCCGAGGGAGAGGGAGCAGAAGCGGTCCCTACGGAATCTACGATCGCCCTGCCCGGAGGGAGAGGGCCGAAGTTGGGGACCCTTGCTTGCCCTGACCGCCAAGGTCCACCCGCGCCACAGGGGCCGGCTGCCAGTGCCCCGGCTGGCAGTGTCCCGGCTGCCAGGGCCATGTTGACCCCGCCGAACAGGCATTGCAGGACGACCCGCCAGCGCAGATCACGGCCAGGGCAGATCAGGGGTGGACGCGCGCTGGGCTTCCTGTTGGGCTGGCTCTGCCTCATCTTGCGCCAGCGTTTTGTTCCAGGAGCCTGCCCCATGAACCGCCCCCTCCGCGCCGCGATCGCCGCTGGCGCCCTGCTGGTGTCCGGCTGCGCGGCGCCCACCCAGGTCGCCAAGGCTCAGGTCGTGCGGGCTCAAGGCTCGGGACGCACCACCGGCGGCGCCCCGTTCAGCTTCGCCCCGCTGGTCAAGCGCCTGGTGCCCGCGGTGGTCAACATCACCGTCACCGAGGCTCAGGCCCCTGCCGACGTCAGCGCCGTCATGCCGCCGGAACTGCGCGGCACCCCGTTCGAAAAGCAGTTCCGCGACCGATTCCGGGGCCGCAAGGAGCAGGTGCTCGGCGCCGGCTCCGGCTTCATCATCGACCCTAGCGGCCTGATCGTCACCAACAACCATGTCGTGGGCAAGGCCGACAAGATCATCGTCGCCTTGTCGGACGGCACCGAACTGCCGGCCCGGCTGATCGGCTCGGACGACCTCACGGACATCGCCGTCATCCGCGTGAACAGCCCGACGCCGCTGCCCTACGTGGTGTGGGGCGACAGCAACGCGGCCGAGGTCGGCGACTGGATACTGGCCGCGGGGAACCCGTTCGGCGTCGGCACCTCGATCACGGCGGGGATCATCTCGGCGCGCGGGCGGGACATCGGCGCCGGGCCGTTCGACGACTTCCTGCAGATCGACGCGCCGATCAACCCCGGCAACTCCGGCGGCCCCACCTTCAACATGGAGGGCCAGGTGGTCGCGGTGAACACCGCCATCGTGTCCCCCACCGGCGGGTCGGTCGGCATCGGCTTCGCGGTGCCCAGCGAGATCGCGCAGCGCATCGTCGCCGACCTGCGCGACAAGGGGCGCATCGACCGCGGCTGGCTCGGCGTGTCGGTGCAGGACGTGCAGGGCGCCACGGGGCGGGTGGCCGGCGGCGGCGTCGCCATCGCGGGGATCGACCGCACCGGCCCGGCCGCCCGCGCCGGGCTGCGGCCCGGCGATGTCGTGATGTCCGTGAACGGCGACCGGGTGGACAGCGCCCGCAGCCTGATCCGCGCCGTCGCTGCCACCCCGCCCGGCAACGGCGTCCGCCTGGTGGTCCGACGGGCCGGGCAGACGCTGGACGTGCCGGTGACGGTCGGCCGCCGCCCGGCAGAGTCGCCCAGTTAGTGTCGCCCAGTTAGTGTGGCCCAGTTGATGCCGCCCGGCTGATCATGCGCATCCTGCTCGTCGAGGACGACAAGGACGTAGCGGGCTTCGTGCTGAAGGGCTTGCGCGAGGCCGGGCACGTCGCCGAGCACGCCGCAACCGGGCGGGACGGCCTGTTCCTGGCTGCCAGCGAGGCATTCGACGCCATCATCCTCGACCGCATGCTGCCCGGCGGCACCGACGGCCTGCGCGTGCTGGAAACCCTGCGCGCCCAGGACAACCACACCCCCGTGCTGTTCCTGTCGGCGATGGCCGGCGTGGACGAGCGGGTGCGCGGCCTGAAGGCCGGCGGCGACGACTACCTGACCAAGCCGTTCGCCTTCAGCGAGCTGCTGGCCCGGGTGGAGGCGCTGCTGCGCCGCGGCCGCGCCGCCGGGCCGGACACGCGGCTGCAGGTCGGCGACCTAGAGATGGACCTGCTCTCCCGCGCCGTGCAGCGCCGCGGCCAGCGCATCGACCTGCAGCCGCGCGAGTTCCGGCTGCTGGAGTACCTGATGCGCCACGCCGGCCAGGTCGTGACCCGCACCATGCTGCTGGAGGGCGTGTGGGACCTGCACTTCGACCCGCAGACCAACGTCATCGACGTGCACGTCTCCCGCCTGCGCCAGAAGATCGACAAGCCGTTCGACACGGCGCTGATCCATACCGTCCGCAGCGCCGGCTATATGCTGCGGACGGGTTGAGACGTACGTTGACCGGATGCGCCCCGTCATTGCGAGCCGCGCTTGCGGCGTGGCAATCCAGGGGCGGCGGGGACCGCGCTGGCCGCCCCTGGATTGCTTCGCCAAGCGGCTCGCAACGACGCCCCGCATGGCGGTCAGGCCGTAGATGAAGCTCCTGCGCTCCGCAGGGGTGCGGCTGGCGCTGGCCTATGGCGGGCTGTTCGGGGTCAGCGCGCTCGCCCTGGTGCTGTTCCTGTGGTGGGCCATCACCGGGCTGCTGGCCGGCCAGGTGGACGCAGCGATCCGCGCCGACGCGCAGGGCCTCGCCGAACGCTGGCAGGACGGCGGGCCGGCGGCGCTGCTGGCCACCATCCAAAGCCGCCTGGCCGCCAACGTCGATCCGGACGCGCTCTACTTGGTGCTCGACCCGTCCGGCCACAGCGTCGTCGGCAACCTGGGGGCTTGGCCGGCGGAGGTGCAGAGCGTCGGCTCCACCTACGAGATCACCGTGCAACGCGACGGCCATAACAGCCTGGCCCGGCTGCACCGCTTCGAGCTGCCCGGCGGCTACGCCCTGCTGGTCGGGCGCGACGTGCAGGCCCGGGCGGCATTGCGCGGCCTGCTGACCGACACCCTGGCCTGGGCGCTGCTGCTCGGGGCCGCGCTGGGTGCGTTGGGCGGGCTGGCGGTGCGCCGGCTGTTCCGCCGCATGCTGGGCGGCGTCGCGGCGACCGCGGCGGCGATCCATGGCGGCGACCTCAGCCAACGCGTGCGGCTGTCCGGCCGCGGCGACGAGTTCGACCAGGTGGCCGCAGGGATCAACGGCATGCTGGACCGCATCGCCGTGCTGATGGACGGGGTGCGCCAGGTCGGCAACGCCATCGCCCACGACCTGCGGACCCCGATCACCCGCGCCCGCGCCCGGCTGGAGGATGCCGCCACCCACGCTGGCTCCGCCGCCGACCTGCAGGCCGCTGTGGAGCGCGCCGTGGCCGACCTGGACGGCATCACCGCCATCTTCCAGGCGCTGCTGCGGATCGCGGAGATCGAGGCCGGGGCGCGCCGCTCCGCCTTCGCGCCCGTGGACGCCGCACCGCTGCTGGCCGGGATGGCGGAGCTGTACGGCGCGGCCGTGGAGGAGCACGGGCTGCGGCTGATCCTGCATGTGCCCGAGGCGCTGCCGGTGCATGGGGACGCCGAGCTGATCGGCCAGGCGGTGGCGAACCTGCTGGACAACGCGATCAAGTTCTCCCCGCCGGGCGGGACGATCACCTTAGCGGGCACCTTAGCGGGCACCTTGGCGGGGGACCGGGCCGGCGCGGCGGTGCAGGTCGCGGTCACCGACACCGGGCCGGGCATCCTGCCAGCCGACCACGCCCGGGCGGCGGAACGCTTCTTCCGCGGCGAGGCTGCGCGGCACACTCCGGGCTTTGGCCTGGGCCTGACGCTCGTGCAGGCGGTGGCGCACCTGCACGGCGGCACGCTGGCGCTGGCCGATAACGGGCCGGGCCTGCGGGCCGTCTTGACCCTGGGTGCGTCCGCTTGGGCTGGCAGGGGTCCCAGCCATCCAGCGGTCCCAGAGGCGTCAAGCCCAAGCAGCGTCGAACCCAAAGAACGCCGAGCCGAGGAAGCGTCGAGCCATGACTAGCAGCCACGTCCCCCCGATTACCTACGACCTGGTGCCGCGGGATGGCCGCAACGTGTTCCGGGAGCAGTTCGGCGCCTTGTCGGACGAGGACTGGTGCCGCCTGCTCGCGCGCTCTGTCACCGAGCCCGTCATCGACGGGGTGCAGTTCCCTGCCTTCCCGAACGAGGACATGCAACGCCACATCCACGGCAGCTTCGGGGCCAACGCCGTCGCCGAGGCCGGCGACTTCTTCCGCTTCGTCAAGGCCAACACCTATTGCACCGCCCCGGCCGCCCTCGGCAAGCGCGTCCTGGACTTCGGCTCCGGCTGGGGGCGGACGATCCGCCCCTTCATGCGGGACTTCGAGTTCGCCGACCTGTACGGCTTCGAGCCGGACTTCCTGTTCTGCGCCTTGGCACGGTCGCTGAACCCCTACGTCGTGTTCTTGTCGGACGCCTCGACCCCGACCGGACGCCTGCCCGGGCAGTTTTTCGACCTGGCCTGCAGTTGGTCGGTGTTCTCTCACCTGTCCCCGGCCTCGGCGGCGTCGTGGCTGCAGGAGCTGGCGCGCGTGCTGGTGCCCGGCGGGTTCTGCGTGCTCACGACCTGGGGGGACCGCTTCCTGCGGCGCCTGCAGGACGACGCCGCCGCGCGGGAACGCGGGCAGGGGATCGACTGGTATTCGGCGGTCTGCCTCGACGCCGCCGGGGCCATCGAGCAGCGCATCCTGGATTATCGCCGCGGCGAGTTCGTCTGGTTCACCAGCGGCCAGTCGCTCCTGTACGGCGAGGCCTTCGTCAGCGAGACGGCCCTGACCCGGCTGATCCAGCGGCACCAGCTTCCCTTCGCGCTGCTGTCGGTGGACCGGTCCAGCCTGGGACAGGACGCCTTCGTGCTCAGGCGGCTATAGGCGCGGTCTCCCGCCGGAACGTCAGCACCAGTACATCGCGGTGCGCGGGCCGGGCCGGGTCCAGCGGCTGCACCGGCGTCACGCCATGGAACACCCGGTGGTCATCCACCAGCGCCGCGTCCATCGGCGCCTCAAGGGTAAAACTGCCCAGCAGCCCCCGGTCCAGCCCATGGATGCTGGTCGTGCCGGACGCGATGTTGACACGGCCGACCATCAGCACCAGCACCCAATCGACCCCGTCCTGGTGCATCCCCTCCGGCGTCGGCTGGCCCGACTGGCCCGGCCGCGCCTCGATGCGGAACTGGTGCGCCTCGACGTGCCAGGCCGGCGCCGGGGTGAGGCCGTCGAACAGGGCGTGGCAGGTGCGCAGGATGGCCTGGAAGGCCGGGCCGTCCGCGGCGGCGTCCATCACCGGATCGAACCAGCGGGCGATGCCGCCATTTAGCGCATTGAAGTCGCGGCTCTGGTAGTGCGGCTGCGCCGGCTTGCGCTGCACCCCGGCGGCCGACATGGCGAATGCGGCATGGCGGCGCTTCCGATATCGCCCGCCATCGGCCATGTAGGTGTCCATCCCGAGGTCGTCCCAGCTCCGGGCAAACCCGTCCCAGTCCTGCAGCCCGGCTGCGGCCAGCACGGCGCCCATGTCCGGCCCGTGCACGAACACGAAGCCCGCCTCGCGCAGCGCACCGGCCCAAGCGGCCAGTCCAACCGCCTCAAGGCCCACCGTTTCCGGGTCCGCCTTACCCAGGCCCGCCATGTCCAAGCCTGTCATCCCACTCGTTCCCTTACTGGCTCCGCGGCCTTCACCGGCTCCGCCGCCTTCTCTCCGGCCGGCTCGGCGACCGGCGCCGGGACGCTGCTCAGCGCGCGGTTCGAGGTCAGCGGGCTTTCGATGCCCAGCTTGTCGAACCGCTCCTTGACCCGGCGGTTCAGCTCCCGCGCCACCGTCCACCGGCTGGCCGGCTGCGTCTTCAGCCGCACCCGCAGCACCCAGGCCAGATCAATGAACCGGTCCACGCCCATGACATCCAGCGCGTCCAGGATCAGCGACGCCCACTTCGGATCGGACCGCATCTCCGCCGCCAGGTCGCGCACGACGTCGATCACCGGGCCGGGCTCCTCGTTCAGCCCGACGCTGATGTCCAGCACCGCATAACCGTAGTCCCGCGTCTGGTTGGTGACGGTGGTGACGGCGCTGAATGGGATGATGTGCACGGCGCCGTCCACCGCGCGCAGCCGGATGGTGCGGATCGACAGCGCCTCTACCGTGCCGCTCAGCCCGCCGAGCGTCACCACGTCGCCGACCTGCATCGCGTTCTCCAGCAGCAGGAACAGCCCGGTGATCAGGTCCTGCACCAGCTTTTGCGAGCCGAAGCCGACCGCGATGCCGATGACGCCCGCGCCGGCCAGCAGCGGCGCGATGTTCACCCCGATCTCGCTCAGCACGACCAGCCCGACCACGATGACGATCGTTCCCAGCAGGCTGGTCCGCAGCATCGGCATCAGCGTCCGCAGCCGCCCGGAGCGGGCCAGTTGCCCTGCATCGGTCAACTGGCTGAGGTGCCGTTCCAGCCCGGCGTTCGCCCCTTCCCAGACCATGATGGCGATCAGCACGGCAAAGCCGGTCAGCAAGGCGGCGGAGACGATGCGGCTGCCCAGGCCGTCCTGGCTGAACCAGGACAGCGGGCCGAAGCCCCAGGCCTGCAGCAGCGCGATCACCGCCGCCGCCCACAGCATCGCCACCACCACCAGGCGGAGCACCGGGAAGTAGAAGATCGCCCGCGCGCCCAAGCTCGGGTGCCGGGCCGCGAGGGCGGCGGAGGGCCGCATCGCCCGCTCCAGCCCGCCCAGCAGCACGATGCCCAGCAGCCGTGCGCCGATCATCACTGCGCAGGTAATGAGGAAGAACTGGATCAGCCGGGTGTAGCCGTCGCGCAGCTCGATCGCCCAGACCACCCACAGCGCTATGACGGGAAACGCCGCGAGCAGGTGCCACCTGTCCGCCAGCCGGCTGCGCAGGACCGCCCACACGCCGCTGGTGCCCGCCGGCGGTCGGATCAGCGCCGCCACCGGGGCGCGGGCCTGCAGGATCGCCACGACCACCATGATGTGCACCACCAACGCGAACAGCTTCAGCAGCGCGTCGTGCGCCGTGGCATACATGCCGAACATCACCGCGACCTCGGTGACGGTATAGGTGCTGATGGCGGTGACGGCGATCCGCCGGGTCCAGTGCGACAGGAACGCCGCCGCCCAGTCCGACAGGTGCAGCAGGCGCAGCCGGTACGGCCCGGGCGCCGCAAGGAATGCTGTGACGCAAAGGATGCACTGGCACAGCACGACGGCATGCATGACGGCGCGGATCACCAGCCCGGTCGTCGCAGGCTGCGCGATGCGGGTGCCGAGCAGCAGGCCGACGCAGGCGGCGAATGCCGCGACCGGGATCAGGTTGAGCAGCAGCCGCCCCAGCAGGTAGGGCAGCCGCGACAGCGTGCCGATGGTTTGGCTGAACCGGTGGCCGGGTTCCGGCTGCCCGGCCGCATCCGCTGGCGTGGGGTCTGCGATGTCCTGGTCCGCGTTGCCCGGCGACCACGCGCCAAGCGTCGCGCGCAACCGGCGCAGCACGCGCGCGGTGCCCCACTGCACCAGCAGCCCGGCGGCGACCGCCAGCGCCAGCTTGCCCGCCGTGTCCAGCACCCGCGCCCGCGTGACGGGATCGGTGGCCTGCGTCGCCACCCAGCGCCAGAGCACGGGCAGGTCGTTCATCGACTCCACCGCGGCGGCTAGCTGCGACCCCGCATTGGACAGGCTGGCCGAGGCGCGGTCCACGATCTGCTCGGCCAGGCTGTCCGGCTCCAGCGGGATGACCTTTGCCGGCGCAGGCTCGGCGGGCTTGGCCAACGGTAGCGGCGGGGCGGCGGCCTCGCCCGTTGCGACCGGGCTGACAGCGACCGGGCTAACAGTGGCCGGGCTGGCGGCGGCCGGGCTGGCGGCGGGCGCCACCCTGGCGATGGCCTCCAGCGTCGCCGCGAACTCGGCCCGGCGCTTGTCGTCCCGCAGCAGGCCAAGCACCTGCTCGGCCTGGGCCGGCGAGATCGCTGGGGGCGCGGCAGCCGCGGCAGGCCCCGGGGTGGAGGGCGCCGGGGTGGCGGGTGCCGGGCTGGGTCCGACACGGGACGGGGCGACGGGAATCGGCAGCGCCTGGCCCGCCGCAGCCCCGGCCCAGCCGAGAGGGAGCAAAAGGATTGCCAGCAGCAGCGGCAGCCTGTGAAGGAAGTGCGGCATGGGGCGGAGCAACACCCACCCTTGGGAGGTGTCAACCCGGCCGATGCTCCCTCTCCCCGCTTTGGGAGAGGGAGTCGGGGCGGTGCTCAAATCACAGGCGGTCGCCCGACCCCGGCCGGGTCCGCTGGCAGCGGAACCATGGCCGCCGGGGATGGACAACACGGCGCGGGAACCCACTTTCCCAGTGTGAAGACAATTCTGACGGTCCTGGTCGTGCTCGCAATGCTTGGCACCGTTGGCGTGCTGTTCGCCGGGCTGCTCGGCCTGGTCACCGGCCAGGACAGTGCGCGCTCGAACAAGCTCATGCGTTA
Source organism: uncultured Acetobacteraceae bacterium (assembly GCA_964243265.1). Classification (GTDB taxonomy): domain Bacteria; phylum Pseudomonadota; class Alphaproteobacteria; order Acetobacterales; family Acetobacteraceae; genus DASWOJ01. The sequence continues at coordinate 12,629 of CAXTFY010000042.1, forward strand.
CCGCGTCGTGCTGCAGGGTGTGGCGCTGCTGCTGTTCGTGGTGCTGCTGAGCCTGCTCAAGAGCTAGCCGCTTGTTTGACTCCGCGTTGGGCCGCCCTACAAGCTCCGGCGGCTCGACCTAGCGGCATCGCACCGGCGTTGAAGCATCGCTGCGACGCAAGCTGTGGCGTTGCTGCCGCGGTTCTGTCCATTATATGCCCAGCATACGCCTTGAAACTGCAACCATGACGGTCATCCCATGAAGCTCCTAGTCCCCGTCAAGCGGGTCGTTGACTACAACGTGAAGGTCCGCGTGAAGGCGGACGGTTCCGGCGTCGAGACTGCCGGCGTCAAGATGTCGATGAACCCGTTCGACGAGATTGCCGTCGAGGAGGCCGTGCGCCTGAAGGAAAAGGGCGTCGCCACCGAGATCGTCGCCGTCAGCATGGGCGTGGCGCAGTGCCAGGAAACCATCCGCACCGCGCTCGCGATGGGCGCCGACCGTGGCATCCTGGTCGAGACCGACGTGGAGCTGCAGCCGCTCGCCGTCGCCAAGCTGCTCAAGGCCCTGGTCCTGAAGGAGCAGCCCGGCCTGATCATCATGGGCAAGCAGGCCATCGACGACGACATGAACGCCACGGGGCAGATGCTCGCGGCGTTGCTCGGCTGGCCGCAGGGCACCTTCGCCAGCCGCATCAGCATCGAGGGCGAGAAGCTCACCGTCACCCGCGAGATCGACGGCGGGCTGGAGACGCTGGAGCTGGACCTGCCCTGCATCATCACCACCGACCTGCGCCTGAACGAGCCGCGTTATGCGTCGCTGCCCAACATCATGAAGGCGCGCAAGAAGCCGATCGAGACCCTCAAGCCCGCCGACCTCGGCGTGGACCCGGCGCCGCGCCTGCGCCTGGTGAAGGTGTCCGAGCCGCCCAAGCGCATCGCCGGGCAAAAGGTGAAGTCGGTGGCCGAACTCGTGCAGAAGCTGCGAACCGAAGCGAAGGTGATCTGATATGGCATCGCTTGTTCTTCTCGACTGGGACAACCACGGCATCAAGCAGCCGTCCCGCAGCGCCGTCGCGGCCGCGTCCAAGCTGGGCGAGGTGCATGTGCTGGTGGCGGGAGAGGGCGTGCAGTCCGCCGCCGAGGCCGCCGCAAAGCTGCCCGGCGTGACCAAGGTGCATGTGGCAGACAGTCCGGCCTACGCGCACGCTCTGGCGGAGCCGCTGGCGGCGCTGCTGGTCAGCATGGCCGGGCACCACGACCACATCATGGCGGCCAGCACCGCGACGGGCAAGAACGTCATGCCGCGCGTTGCCGCCCTGCTGGATGTGCAGCCGATCAGCGATGTGGCGGGCATTGTGGACGCCGATACGTTCGTCCGCCCGATCTATGCGGGGAACGCGATGGCGACGGTGGTGTCGTCCGACGCCAAGAAGGTTATGACCATTCGCGCCGCCAGCTTCGATCCTGTGGCGGCCGAGGGCGGATCGGCCACCTTGGAGGCCGTGTCCGCCCCGGACGCCGCCGCCACGTCGCGCTTCGTGTCGGCCGAGCTGAGCAAGTCCGAGCGGCCGGAATTGACGGCGGCGAAGATCGTCGTGTCCGGCGGGCGCGGGATGCAGAACGGCGAGAACTTCAAGCTGCTGCTGCCGCTGGCCGACAAGCTGGGCGCGGCGGTTGGCGCGTCGCGGGCGGCAGTGGATGCGGGTTATGTGCCCAACGACTACCAGGTGGGGCAGACCGGCAAGATCGTGGCGCCGGACCTGTATGTCGCCATCGGCATCTCGGGCGCGATCCAGCACCTGGCCGGCATGAAGGACAGCAAGGTCATCGTCGCGATCAACAAGGACGAGGACGCGCCGATCTTCCAGGTGGCGGATTACGGCTTCGTCGGCGATCTGTTCACGGCACTGCCGGAGCTTGAGGCGGAATTGGCGCGCGCATCTTGACGGTTGACGTGCGTCCCGCGCCAGGTGTCGCGGATGTTGCCCTGGCGGCGCCGGCGGTACAGGCAGTGGGCGTGATCGGCGCCGGGCAGATGGGCAGCGGCATCGCGCATGTCTGCGCCCTGGCCGGGCTGCCGGTGGTGATGCTGGACATGAAGGCCGACGCGCTGGACAAGGCGATGGCCAACATCGGTCGCAACCTCGACCGGCAGATGGCCAAGGCGGCGATCTCGGCCGAGCAGAAGGCAGATGCGCTGGCGCACATCACCACCAGCACCGACTATGCCGCCCTGGCCGACTCCGACCTGGTGATCGAGGCCGCGACGGAGAAGGAGGCGGTCAAGCTTGCGATATACCGCACGCTGACGCCGCACCTGAAGCCGTCGTGCATGCTGGCCAGCAACACCAGCAGCATCAGCATCACCCGGTTGGGCGCCAGCACGGACCGGCCGGGCAAGTTCATCGGCATGCACTTCATGAACCCGGTGCCGGTGATGAAGCTGATCGAGGTGATCCGCGGCATCGCCACCGACGAGCCGACGTTCCAGGCGGTGCAGGCGCTCTCGCTGCGGCTGGACAAGACGACGGCGGTGTCGGAGGACTTTCCGGCGTTCATCGTGAACCGCATCCTGGTGCCGATGATCAACGAGGCCGTCTATGCCCTGTATGAGGGCGTTGGCAGCGTGAGCGGCATCGACACTGCGTTGCGCTTGGGTGCCAACCACAAGATGGGGCCGCTGGAGTTGGCGGACTTCATCGGGCTGGATACCTGCCTAAGCATCATGCAGGTGCTGTATGAGGGCCTGTCGGACAGCAAGTATCGCCCCTGCCCGTTGCTGGTTAAGTATGTCGAGGCCGGGTGGTATGGCCGGAAAACCGGGCGTGGCTTCTACGACTACACCGTCACGCCGCCGCGTCCGACCCGGTAGACTGCTGGCTGCTGCTGCTCCCTCTCCGGGAGAGGATCGGGGTGAGGGAAACCGTAAAGGCCGAATCTCGGCAGATCAAGGGCAGCCTTCATCTGTCAACGGGAAAGTTAAGCCCTCACCCCGGCTTTCTCCCGGAGGGAGAGGGAGCAGAAAGCTGGTGGAGCGGGTGAAGGGAATCGAACCCTCGTATGCAGCTTGGGAAGCTGCCGTTCTACCATTGAACTACACCCGCGGCATCGCCCTTATATGGTTTGGCCGTTGACCGCGCAACGCCCCTGTCGGTATCCTTCGCCCACCTCGTGATTTGTCCGGCCGGATTGCGGCGAGGCTAAACAAGCGCGCTAAAGAGGCCTGCGGCGACCCGGCATCCCGGGCGTCGCCGGCATCGTCGGCCCTGCACCCGGAGGCCCCATGCCCACTTCCCCGTTCCGCCCCGCCACTCAGCTCGTTCACGGCGGCACCACCCGCACCCCCTACGGTGAGACCTCCGAGGCGTTGTTCCTGACCTCAGGCTTCGTCTACGACAGCGCCGAGCAGGCCGAGGACACCTTCACCGGCGCCGCCACGCATTATCAGTACACCCGTTTCGGCAACCCGACCGTCGCCATGCTGGAGGACCGGCTGGCTGCGATTGAGGGCGCGGAAGCCTGCCGCGCCACCGCCACTGGCATGGCGGCCGTCCATGCGGCCATGCTGAGCCACCTCAAGACGGGCGATCGTGTCGTGGCGTCCCGCGCGCTGTTCGGCTCCTGCCACTGGATCGTCTCCACCCTGCTGCCGCGCTACGGCATTCACTCCGAGTTCGTGGATGGCACCGACCTCGACGCCTGGCGGGCGGCGCTGTCCCGCCCGGCGACGATGGTGCTGCTGGAAAGCCCGTCCAACCCGATGCTGGAGGTGCTGGACCTGCGTGCCATCGCCGGCCTGGCACACGCCGCCGGGGCCTTGGTGGTGGTGGACAACGTGTTCGCCACGCCCCTGCTGCAGAAGCCGATCGAGCTGGGCGCCGACATCGTAGTGTACTCCTGCACCAAGCACATCGACGGCCAGGGCCGCGTCCTGGGCGGCGCCGTGCTGGGCCGCAAGGCCTGGATCGAGGACACCCTGCAGCCCTTCGTCCGCAACACCGGGCCGAGCCTGTCACCGTTCAACGCGTGGCTGCTGCTGAAAGGGCTGGAGACGCTGCACCTGCGCGTGGACGCCGCCAGCCGCAGCGCCGCCGCCGTCGCCGATAGCCTGGCCGCCCACCCGGCAGTGTCCCGCGTCTGGTATCCCAGCCGCGCCGACCATCCTCAACACGCCCTGGCGATGTCGCAGATGAGCGCCGGCGGCACGTTGGTCACGGTCGAACTGGCCGGCGGCAAGGCGGCGGCGTTCCGCATGATGAACGCGCTGCGCCTGGTCGCGGTGTCCAACAACCTCGGCGACTCGAAGTCGCTGGTCACCCACCCCGCCACCACCACGCACATGCGGATCGGCGCGGACGAACGGGCGCGGCTGGGCATCAGCGACGGGGCGATCCGGCTCTCGGTGGGGCTGGAGGACCCGCTCGACCTGATCGCCGATCTCGACCAGGCCTTGGACGCCGCGGTGCAGCCCGGCCTGCGCCAGGCGGCGGAATAGCCATGGCCGATTACATCGCCACCACACGCGGCGTCGAGGTCACCGTCGAGGCCTTCTACCTGGACGAGCAGTCGGACCCGGAGGAGGGCAGTTGGGTCTGGGCCTACCGCGTGCGGATCGCCAACCGGGGCACGCAGACGGTGCAGTTGCTGCGCCGCACCTGGCAGATCACCGACGCGCTCGGCCGGGTCCAGTGGGTCGAGGGACCCGGCGTAATCGGCAAGCAGCCCGTGCTGAAGCCGGGCCAGGCATTCGAGTATACCTCCGGCACGCCGTTGCCGACGGACTCAGGCTTCATGGCCGGCACCTACCATATGACGGTGCCAGGGACCGGCGAGATGTTTGACGCCGAAGTGCCGATGTTCAGTCTGGATAGCCCGGACCCGCCGCTGACCGGGCGCAGCGTTCATTGACCATCCGTAGACACCAGCCATTTTCTATCAGTACATCACGCAAACTTAAATTTGAGCTAGACTACGTTGTGACGCCGGTTCGTGACCAGGCCGGGCACCGCGCACTTAGGAACTGAACTTGAACGAAATCACATCGGTCCCGAAGGTCAGACCCGCGCCCGGTGATCCCCGTCCGACCATGGAGGAGGCTGAGGCTGCCGTCCGCGTCCTGTTGCGCTGGGCCGGCGATGACCCGAGCCGCGAGGGCCTGATCGACACGCCCCGCCGGGTTGCCAAGTCATATAAGGAGTTGCTCGGCGGCTATGCCATCGACCCCGTGCAACTGCTGGAGCGCACGTTCGAGGAGGTCGACGGCTACGACGAAATCGTGCTGCTGCGCGACATCCGGCTCGAAAGCTACTGCGAGCACCACATGGTCCCGATCATCGGGGTGTGCCACGTCGCCTACTTGCCGCGCAGGCGGGTGGTCGGGATCAGCAAGCTGGCCCGCGTGGTGGACGCCTACTCCAAGCGGCTGCAGATCCAGGAGAAGCTGACCGTCCAGATCGCCGCCACCATCAACGACGTGCTGCAGCCGCGCGGCGTCGGGGTGGTCATCGAGGCCGGGCACCAATGCATGACCACCCGCGGCGTCCACAAGCCCGGCGTCACCATGGTCACCAGCCGGATGCTCGGTGCGTTCCGCGACGACCCCGAGAGCCGGCGGGAGTTGATGGCGCTGATCGGCCCACGGTCGAACCGGAACTTCGAGACTTAAGTCGGCCGCAACCTACAACGGCACGGTCGAGGCGGCCGACGGCCTGGGCGGGCCAGCCGCGATCAGCTTGCGGATCGTCTCGACCGAGGCGGCGGATGACCAGTCCACCGCGCCCTCGACCCGGCCGCGCTCCTGCCCGTCGCGGTCGATCAGCAGCGTGGTTGGGATGCCGCGGACGCCGATGGCCCGGGACGCCTCGCCGCGCGGGTCCAGCAGCACGGCCAGGGTGCGGATGCCGCGCTCGTGATAGAAACGGTCCACCACGGGCGCGCCGCCGCGGTCCGACGACAGGGCCAGGACGGTGATGCCGCTGTTCGACACCTTGCGCGCCAGGTCGTCCAGTGTCGCCATTTCGGCCACGCAGGGCGCGCACCAGGTAGCCCACATGTTGAACACGACGCCCTTGCCCGCGTAGTCGGCGAGGCTGCGTGCCGTGCCGTCGGCCAGGGTGAAGCGCAGCTCCGGCAGCGGCGCCGGGTCGATAGGTTCCAGCTTGTCCAGTCCGGCCAGCCCGCGCTCAGCCAGCGCCGGTTTGCGCGGCAGGGCCGCCGCCGGTAGGGTCAGGGCCGCCGTCAGCAGGGTGCGGCGCGTCGTTGGGGTCATTGTGCGTCCTTGAGCAGCTCGTCAGAACCAGGCCCCATCCGGGAGTCAGAGGCCCGCAACACCGAAGCAAACGCGCAGTGGGGCGGCCGTTTCGCCCGCGGTCCCTCGGTGGTGATGCAGGAGATAAATGCCTCGATCGGCTTCGACCGCAAGATGTGGCGGCAAGACATCCGCGGCAGCCTGGCCCACGCCGCCATGCTGGCCCGCGCCGGGGTGATCGGGGCGGCTGACGAGCAGGCCATCCGGGACGGGCTGTCCGGCATCGCCGCCGAGATCGAGGCCGGGCGGTTCCCCTTCGTGGATGAGCTTGAGGACATCCACATGAACATCGAATCGCGGCTGATCGACCGCGTCGGCGAGGCCGGCAAGCGCCTGCACACCGCGCGCAGCCGCAACGACCAGGTGGCGACCGATTTTCGCCTATGGGTGCGCGATGCCATCGACGGGCTGGATGCCCAGGTGGCCGACCTAATGCGGGGGCTGGCGGATCGCGCGGCGGAGTTCGCGGCGGCGCCGATGCCGGGTTTCACGCATCTGCAGACGGCGCAGCCCGTGACGTTCGGGCACCACCTGCTGGCCTACGTGGAGATGCTGGCGCGCGACCGCGGGCGGCTGGCCGATTGCCGTCGGCGGCTGAATGAGTGCCCGCTCGGTTCGGCGGCGCTGGCCGGCACCAGCTTCCCCATCGACCGCGGGAACACCGCTGCGGCGCTGGGCTTCGACCGGCCGACTGCCAATTCGCTGGATGCGGTGTCGGACCGCGATTTCGCGCTGGAGTTCCTGGGGGCGGCGGCGATCTGCGGCGTCCACCTCAGCCGGCTGGCGGAGGAGTTCGTAATCTGGTGCAGCGCGCCGTTCGGCTTCGTGCGGCTGTCGGACGCGTTCACGACCGGCAGCAGCATCATGCCGCAGAAGCGCAACCCGGACGCGGCGGAGCTGACGCGGGCCAAGACCGGGCGCATCACCGGGGCGCTGGTGGCGTTGCTGACGGTGATGAAGGGCCTGCCGCTGGCCTATGCGAAGGACATGCAGGAGGACAAGGAGCCGGTGTTCGACGCCGCCGACGCCTTGGCGCTGTCGCTCGCCGCCACCGCCGGCATGGTGCGGGACATGACGCCGGACCTGGCGCGGCTGCGGGCGATGGCCGGGTCGGGGTTCTCGACCGCGACCGACCTGGCGGACTGGCTGGTGCGGGTACTGCGCCTGCCGTTCCGCAGCGCGCATCACGTTACCGGGAGGCTGGTGGCACGGGCCGAGGCGCGCGGCGTGGACCTCGCGGCGTTGACGTTGGGGGAGATGCAGGCGGAGGAGCCGGGCATCACCGCCGACGTGTTCGGCGTGCTGACCGTGGAGGCGTCGGTCGCCAGCCGCACCAGCTATGGCGGCACCGCCCCGGCCAACGTGGCGGCGCAGGCGGCCCGGTGGCAGCAGGCACTGCGGTGAGGGTCGCGATCCTGTTGGCTCTGGTGCTGCTGGCGGCGTGCGGCAAGAAGGGTTCGCCCGCCCCGCCTGGGCCGGCGGACGAGGTGAAGTTCCCCCGGGTGTATCCATCACGTTGAACGAAGGACCACACTGACTCCCTCTCCCTCCGGGAGAGGGTTGGGGTGAGGGGGTCGTGCAGCGCAGACCCTAAGGCTCGGGCACCCCAGTTACGGCGGCATTGCTGGGTGGCGTGAGGCAAGAAAGATCCCCTCACCCCGGCCCTCTCCCGGAGGGAGAGGGAACAGGAAGCGTTCCCATCACGCGGTGCTGGATCAGCGCCGCCAGCAACCCTATTACAAGCCATGCCCGCACCCCTCGCCCAACCCGACGACGCCGACCCTACGACCGCCGAGCTGGTCGCCGCCCGTCCGCACCTCAACCTGCATGCCATGGACGGCCTGCTGATGGAGGGCGTGCCCCTGAACGCCATCGCCGACGCCGTGGGATCGCCGACCTGGGTGCTGTCCGCCGGCTGCCTGCGCGGACGGCTGCGGGCGTTGCAGAACGCCATGGCCGAGCTGCCGATGGGGGTCCACTACGCCGTGAAGGCCAACGACCACCTGGCCGTGCTGCGGCTGATGGCGCGGGGCGGCGCCGGTGCCGACGTGGTCAGCGGCGGCGAGCTGCAGCGCGCCCTGCTCGCGGGCATCCCGGCGGAGGCCATCGTGTTCTCCGGCGTCGGCAAGTCGGCGGCCGACCTGCGCCTGGCCCT
>CAXTFY010000043.1:0-21039 GCA_964243265.1 uncultured Acetobacteraceae bacterium
CTCCCTCTCCCTCCGGGCTTGGGCCGTGAAACGGACCAAGGCCGGGGTGAGGGAGGCCGCAAGCGCTGAACCCCGGCAGTTTCAGTGCTCCCCAACCGCCAATGACAGCGCGTGCGGCTTTCCCCCGCCCCACCCCTCTTCCGGCGGGAGAGGCACCCCCCCATGACCATCTTCGACACCGCCGAGGGCCGGCGCCTGCGTGCCACCGGCCCCGGCGCCCGTTGGCGCCGCTGGGGACCCTACCTCAGCGACCGCCAATGGGGCACCGTCCGCGAGGACTACAGCCCCGGCGGCACCGCCTGGGACTACCTCCCGCACGACGAGGCCCGCAGCCGCGCCTACCGCTGGGGCGAGGACGGCCTGGCCGGCTTCTGCGACGACCAGCAGCACTGGTGCATGGCGCTCGCCCTCTGGAACGGCCAGGACGCCATCCTAAAGGAGCGCCTGTTCGGCCTGACCAACAGCCAAGGCAACCACGGCGAGGACGTAAAGGAACAGTACTTCTACCTCGACGGCACCCCCACCCACTCCTACATGCGGATGCTCTACCGCTACCCCCAATCCGCCTTCCCCTACTCCGAGCTGGTCGAGGAAAACCACCGCCGCGGCCTGGACGCCCCGGAGTTCGAGATCAAGGACACCGGCGCCATGCAGCCCGGCCATTTCGACATCACCGTCGAATGGGCCAAGGCCGCCACCGACGACATCCTCTGGCGCATCACCGCCGCCAACCACGGCCCGAACCCGGCGCCGCTGCACATCCTGCCGCACTTCTGGGCGCGCAACCGCTGGTCCTGGGACACCACGCGCCCGCGCCCGCTGCTGCAGGCCATGCCCGACGGCTCAGTGCAGGCAACACGGCGCGGCTGGCGTCCCCGCCGCTTCACGGTCGAGGGCGCCCACCCCTGGCTGCTCTGCGAGAACGAGACCAACGTGAACCGCCTATTCGGCGGCACAGCGCCAGGCCCCTTCAAGGACGGCATCAACGACTGCGTGGTAAACGGCCAGCGCGGCGCAGTCTCCGCCAGCCTGCAGGGCACCAAGGCCGCCGCCCACGCCCAATTCCTGATCCCCCCTGGCGGCACGGTCCAGCTCCGCGCCCGCCTGCGCCCGGCCGACGAGCCAGAATCGCCCGGCGACCCCGACGCCATCATGCAGGCCCGCCGCAACGAGGCCGACGAGTACCACGCCGCCCTAGCCGAAGGGATCGCCGACCCCGACGCAAGGCTGGTGAAGCGCCAGGCAGTCGCCGGCCTGCTATGGACCAAGCAATTCTACCACATCGACATCCCGCGATGGCTCGACGGCGACCCCTCGCAGCCCCCGCCACCCCCGGAGCGCAAGACCGGCCGCGACAGCGACTGGCGCCACCTGAACAACAGCGACGTGCTGTCCATGCCCGACAAGTGGGAGTACCCCTGGTACGCCGCCTGGGACCTGGCCTTCCACACCGTCGCCTTCGCCCCCGTCGATCCGCAATTCGCCAAGGACCAGCTCCTGCTGCTGACCCGCGAGTGGTACATGCACCCCAACGGCCAGCTACCGGCCTACGAGTGGGCCTTCGGCGACGTGAACCCCCCCGTCCACGCCTGGGCGGCCCTACGGGTTTACCGCCAAGACGAGGCGCTAACCGGCACCCCCGACCGTCCCTTCCTGGAGGCGGTATTCCACAAGCTGATGCTCAACTTCACCTGGTGGGTGAACCGCAAGGACCCCGACGACCGCAACGTCTTCCAGGGCGGCTTCCTCGGCCTGGACAACATCGGCCTGTTCGACCGCTCGAAGCCGCTGCCGACCGGCGGCACCCTGGACCAGGCCGACGGCACCGCCTGGATGGCGATGTATGCCCTGAACCTGATGCGGATCGCCCTGATCCTGGCCCGCGACAACCACGTCTATGAAAACATGGCCACCAAGTTCTTCGAGCACTTCCTGCTGATCGCCGAGGCCATGACCCGGATGGGCGTCTCCGGCAACGCCAACGGCGGCCTATGGAACGAGGCCGAAGGCTTCTACTACGACGTGCTACGCCTGCCCGGCGGCGCCACCCGCATGCTGCGCGTGCGCTCGATGGTCGGCCTGATCCCCCTGTTCGCCGTCGAGGTCCTGGACCCCGAGATGATCGCCGCGCTCCCAGGCTTCGCCGGCCGGCTGCGCTGGTTCCTGGACCACCGCCCGTCGCTGGCCGCCCTGGTATCCCGCTGGGCAGTGCCCGGTGCCGGGGAAACCACCCTGCTATCCCTATTGCGCGGCCACCGCGTGCAGGAACTGCTGCGCCGCATGCTCGACGAGACGGAGTTCCTATCCGACTACGGCGTGCGCTCGCTCTCCAAGGTCCACGAAGCCCACCCCTACGTGCTGCAGCAGGGCGGCCAGCGCTTCGAGATCGGCTACGACCCCGGCGAGGGCCGCACCCGCTCGTTCGGCGGCAACAGCAACTGGCGCGGACCCGTCTGGATGCCCGTCAACTACCTGCTGATCGACAGCCTGCGCGAGTTCCACCAGTACTACGGCCCCGAGTTCCAGGTGGAGTGCCCCACCGGCTCCGGCCGCATGCTCGACCTAGCCGGCGTGGCCGACGAGCTGGCCCGCCGCCTGACCCGGCTATTCCTGCGCGACGCCACCGGACGCCGCCCGTCGATGGGCGACGCCCAGGAGCCCGAGGCCATCCTGTTCCACGAGTACTTCCACGGCGACACCGGCCGCGGCCTGGGCGCCTCGCACCAGACCGGCTGGACCGCGCTGGTCGCCCTGCTGCTGTAGGCCCCGTCACCCCGGCCGCCGGATCATCAGCGCCTGCCGCGTGCAGGCCGCCACGACCTCATCATGCTGGTTGAACGCGGTATGCCCGAACTCGACGATGCCCTGCCCCGGCCGGGACCGGCTCGCCCGCAGCGACAGCACGGCGGTGCTGATCCGCAGGGTATCGCCATGGAACAGCGGCTTCGGAAATCGCACGTCGGTCATCCCCAGGTTGGCGATGGTGGTGCCGAACGTCGTGTCATTGACCGACATGCCGATCATCATGCCCAGCGTCAGCAGGCTGTTGACCAGCGGGCGGCCGAACTCGGTGCCGGCGGCATACTCGGCATCCAGGTGCAGGCGGGCCGGGTTCATCGTCATGCTGCAGAACCCGACGTTGTCGGCCTCCGTCACGGTGCGGCGCCACGGGTGGTCGAAGACCTGGCCCACGGCAAACTCCTCAAAGTACAAACCGGGCATGGCATGCTTCCTTCTCCCTCTCCCTTCGGGAGAGGGCCGGGGTGAGGGGGGCCGCAAGCACCGAACTCGCCAAGGAGGAAGCCAGGCAGGCTCTCCAATGCAGGGTCTGGCCCCTAGCGGCCCCCCTCACCCTAACCCCCGCCCCGACAGAGAGGAAACCCGTTGCCCTCCCAACGAAACCGATCCCTTATAGCACCCATGACCTCCCTGCTCCTGTCGGCCCTAGCCTTCATCGGCATCCACCTCGGCATCTCCGGCACCACCGCCCGGGACCGCATCGTTCGCGCAATCGGCCTGAACGGCTACACGCTGGCCTTCTCCGTCGCGTCCGTTGCGGCGCTGACCTGGCTGATCCTGTCCTACAAGGACGCTCCATACCTGGAGACCTGGGGCATGCTGCTATCCTGGAAGCCCGTCATGCTCGCCCTCATGCTGCCGGCGTTCCTGCTGGTCGTGGTCGGGCTAACCACGCCCAACCCCACCTCCGTCGCCCAGGAGGGCCTGGTCGCCCAGCCGCCGCGCGGCATCGTCCAGGTCACGCGGCATCCGTTCCTGATGGGCGTGGCGCTGTGGTCGGCGCTGCACCTGGTCGGCAACGGCGACTGGGCGTCGTTGGTGTTCTTCGGCGCCATGCTGGTCGTTTCGGTCGCCGGGCCGTGGTCCATCGACGCCAAGCGCCGCCGCGTGCTGGGCAGCGCCGCGTGGGACGTGTTCGCACGGCGGACGTCCGTGCTGCCGTTCGTGGCGATCCTGTCCGGGCGGGCACGGATGGACGTGCCCGGGATCGGCCTGTGGCGGTTAGGCGCGGGGGCGGTAGCTTATGCGCTGATGCTGGGCGGGCACCTGCACCTGATCGGGGTCAGCCCGTTCCCTTGGTGACCCCGCGCCTGTGGTAGGACTGGCCGTCGTCGTCGGGGCCGGGGGCGGCCTGGGCGGGGCGTTGCTGGCGGCGTTGGAGGCGGGGGGCGCCTACGGCCGCGTGATCGCCCTGGGACGCAGCAGCACGCCGCCGCTGGACCTGCTGGACGAGGCCAGCATTGCCGCCGCAGCGGCATGGGTGGCCGCGGCGGGCGAGCTTCGGCTGCTGCTGGACGCCACGGGCTTCCTGCACGACCAGCGTTACCAGCCCGAGCGCAGCCTGCGCAGCATCGACCCGGCGCACATGGCGCACGCCTTCGCCATCAACGCCATCGGCCCGGCGCTGCTGATGAAGCATTTCTGTCCGCTGCTGCCGCGCCGGGGCCGGGCGGTGTTCGCCACCTTGTCGGCCCGCGTCGGCAGCATCGGCGACAACCGGCTGGGCGGCTGGCACAGCTACCGCGCCGCCAAGGCCGCGCTGAACCAACTGGTGCGGACGGCGGCAGTGGAACTGCGCCGGGCCAACCCGGACAGCATCTGCGTGGCGTTGCACCCTGGGACCGTGGCGACGCCGCTTTCGGCTCCGTTCTCCAAGTCCGGCCTGGACGTGCGGCCAGCGGGCGAGGCGGCGGGAGAAATCGTGGTGGTGCTCAACGGCTTGCAGGCTGCGGACAGTGGCGGCTTCTTCGACCAGACCGGCGCCGCCATACCTTGGTAATGGCAACCGCCCTCTGCTCCGACCGGTTTGCCGGCCCGCCCCTCGTCATTGCCCCCTCTGTCATTGCGACGCGGCAATCCTGGAGTTGCAACACCGGAAATGCGGCCCAAGCCCTCCTGGATCGCCGCGCCGAAGCCGGCCCACAATGACGGTTCCCGATCAGACAGGAAACCGCAAAGATTAGGGCAAAGGGCTGTTGGAACAAAATCCACACCGAAGCCATGACCCGCCACGGAGGAAGGCTGCCTCACACGGAAAGCCGGTCAACGGTTTTCGAAACTCTATCTAGCCCAGGGCTGCGCGCCAGCGCCGTGCCAAGGTGCATCGCAAAGCAGGGCGCGATAGGGACGACCGGCAAAAACAGCCAATCTCCATTGGCGGCGCAGGTCCGAGGCGGATGACGGACCATCTCAGAACAGGCAAAGCAGGCTCACCCCCGCGATCATCAGCACCGCGCCCACGAGACGCCAGATGTTCGCGACATGCACGTCGAACCCGAACAGCCCGAACTGATCGAGCACCACGGACATCACCATCGTCGCAGTGACGACCAGGCCGTTATAAGCCGCCCCGCCCAGCTTGCCGGCGAACAGCAGCGTCGTGATGATCGGCACCGCGGCGATCACGGTGCCCGCCCAGGCCCACCACGGCGTTCTCGCCAGGCTGCCCAGGCTTGGAAAGTTCTCCCGGGCGACCAGGATGCCAGGCAGGACAGCCACGCCCGAGATGATGCAGACGAACAGCGCCGCCCACCACGGCCGCTCAAAGCTTTTCGTGAGCGTGGCGTTGGTCCCGGAGTGAACGGCATTCAGCACGCCGGCCAAAACGGGGATCAAGTAAAGCAGTATGTTCATCGAACCCAAGCCGCCGGGCATCGCCCGCTCTCGATAATCATCAACGATTCGCCTTTCGCAGGGGAGCCGGTTTCATCGCCCATCACGAGGTCTGTGCCCCATAGCCGGGCCGGAGGTGGAAAGCAGCTATCGCCCCACGGCGTAGCCCTGCATCCCCCGCGGGTTCGCCCCGGCATACATCAGCCCGCCCTCCCGCCGTGCTGCGGACAGCCGGCCCTCGGACCAATCCTCCCCACGCTCCGCCAGGTGCCCGCGCGCCAGCAGGTCGTCCAGCACCGCCTGCGAGAATCGGCCCTCCAGCACCAGCTTGCCCGGCCGCGCCACGCGGGGCCAAAAACTGCTGGGCCAGTGCTCGGTATGGAAGCTCGGCATGTCGATCGCCTGCTGGATGCCCAGGTTGCCGTGCACCATGCGCAGGAAGAACGTGAGGGACCATTGGTCCTGCTGCTCGCCGCCCGGCGTGCCAAACGCCATCCAGGGCTGGCCGTCGCGCAGCGCAAAGCTGGGGGACAGCGTGGTGCGCGGGCGCTTCTTCGGCGCCAGGCTGTTCGGCAGGCCGTCCTGCAGCCAGAACATCTGCCCCCGGGTGCCCATGCAGAACCCGAGTTCCGGGATCACCGGCGAGGACTGCAGCCAACCGCCGGAAGGCGTCGCGCTGACCATGTTGCCCCAGCGGTCGATCACGTCGATGTGGACGGTGTCGGCGCCGATCACCCCCATCCGCGCCACCGTCGGCTCCCCGGCGCCGGGCGCCCGGGTCAGCATGTCGGCCCGCAGGTGCGCGCCATGGTCCACCTGCGGGTCGTACCCCGGGATGGTGCCGGGGTTGAGCACCAGCGACGCCCGCGGCCCAAGTTCCGTCGAACGCGCCAGGTTGTAGTTGTTGGACAGCAGGTGGTGGATCGGTACGTCCACGAAGTCCGGGTCGCCATAGTACGCCTCCCTGTCGGCAAAGGCGAGCTTGGCGCACTCCACCACCGTGTGCACGAAATCCGGCTCCAGCGGGTCCATGGCGGCCACATCCGTGTGCCGCAGCAGGGCAAGCTGCTGCAGGAAGGCCGGCCCCTGGCTCCAGACCCCGCACTTCAGCACGGTATGCCCGTGGTAGTCATACGACAGCGGCGCCTCCACCGCCGCCTGCCAATCGGCGAAGTCCTGTGCCGCCAGGAACCCGCGATGCCGCTCGCCGGAGGCGTCCAGCACCTCGTTCCCCGCAAAGAACCGCCCGACAGCCTCGGCGACGAAGCCATGGTACCAGGCATGGCGCGCCGCCTCGATCCGCGCCTCCCGGGTGTCGCCGGCGGCCTCGGCAATAAGACGTTCCCAGGTGTCGGCCAGGGCAGGGCGGGCGAACAACTCGCCCAGCCGCGGGGTGTTGCCGCCGGGCAGGAAGACGGCCGCGCTGGTCGGCCACTCGGTTTCGAACAGCGGGCGCACGCCCTCGATGGTGGCAGGGATGCGCGGCACCAGGGGAACGCCGTTGCGGGCATAGCCGATGGCAAAGCCCAGCACGTCGGCCAATTCCCAGGTCCCCCAATCGCGCAGCATCAGGCACCAGGCATCGAACGCGCCCGGCACGACAGCCGGCAGCAGGCCCGTCGCCGGGATCAGGTCCAGGTCCAGCGCGGCAAAGGCAGGCAGCGTGGCGGCAGCCGGCGCGGTGCCCTGGCCGCAGATGACGTGCTGCGTGCCAGTGCGGGCGCTGTGGATGATCAGCGGGGCATCGCCGCCGGGTCCGTTCAGGTGCGGCTCGGCCACCTGCAGCACGAACCCGGCGGCGGCGGCGGCATCGAACGCATTGCCGCCGCGCTCCAGCACCGCCATCCCGGCGGCGGAGGCCAGCCAGTGCGTGCTGGCGACCACGCCGAAGGTGCCGGCGATCTCGGGGCGGGTGGTGAACATCGGGCGGGTGGCCTCTTCGGTTGCTTCGGGGGTCGTCGCGGCGCGGGTTGCGCCGGACGGACCCTACCGCCAAGGTCTTCCCGCGCAAAATGGCCCGCGGTGATGGGATGACTGGATGCTGATACTGATCGTGGGACCCTCGGGGTCCGGCAAGGACACGCTGCTGAACGGCGCGCGGGACCGCCTGGCCGACGATCCCCGCTACCGTTTCGTCCGCCGCCTGATCACCCGCCCCGGCGACCTCGGGGAGGAGGCGCATGAAAGCATCACCGAGCAGGCCTTCGCGCTGCGGCGCGAGGCCGGGGAGTTCGCGCTGACCTGGCGGGCGCACGGGCTGCATTACGGCATCCCGGCCGACATCGGGCTGGACCTGGCGTCCGGCCGCGTGGTGATCGCGAACGTCTCCCGCGCCGTCGTCGCCGAGGCCGCAGCGCGCTTCCCGGTCTCGGTGATCGAGGTCTCCGCCCCCGCCGGCGTGCTGGCTCGGCGCCTGGCCGCACGCGGGCGGGAGGACGCGGTGGACATCGCCCGCCGGCTGTCGCGCGGCATCGACCTGCCGCTGCCGGTGGAGCGGCAGACAGTGGTGAACGACGGGACCGTCGAGCAGGGCGTGCGCCGGCTGCTGGCTGCGATCAGCCGCGCAACGGGAGCCGCTCCGCCAGGATGAACGGCTGCCCCTCGGCGGGCTGGGTAAAGACGCAGACGTCGGCAACCCGGCGCGGCTGGGGCAGGGCTGCGGCCAGGTGCGCCTCGGCGGCGGGACGGAACACGGCGCGCTCGGCGTCCGTCAGGCGGCGGGTGAGGGTCATGTGGAAGCGCCACTCGTCGAACACGCCGGGGTAGCCCCACCGGGTCAGCATCGCCTCGCGCGCCGGGGACAGGCCACCGCGGCGGCGGCGGGCCAGCTCGGCCTCGGTGGGCGGGGCGCGGTGCCGGTCCAGCCCGGCCACACAGGCGTCGGCCAGGTGGCGCAGGGCGGGGCAGGGGGCGGCCTCCCGGACGGCGAGGAAGCCGGAGAGGTCGGCAACGTGCAGGGGCGGAAGGTCGAAGGCGGCCAGGCGGGCGGCCAGGGCCTCGGCGTCGTCGATGAAGGCGTTGTAGTGGGTTTGCAGGCGCATGGGGGGTTTTAGGGTGCAGTGGAAGCCGTACAGCCGGACGTCGGCGGTGACGGCGTGGATGTCCGGGATGGGGGGCTGCGGCAGGGTGGCGGCGGTCTCGGGGTCGCGGCCCAGCCAGGCGCAGGCGGCGGGCCATAGGGGGTCGGACAGGGCGGGGGCGTAGTAGAGGGCGATGCGGGGGATCATGAAGCTTGCCGGCGTCTGGAGTATCAGGCGCCTGCAGGCGTAATGCTGATCCGGACCGCAAGCCCAGCGCGTTCCGTCAGTCCCACCAACGCATCCAGGCTGAATCCATCGGTCCGGCCCCGCAGCAAGTCATTCAGCCGGGGCTGCGTCACGCCAAGACGGCTAGCGGACTCCCCAGATGTCACACCCCAGCTTTCTACGACGGACCGCACCGCAATCGTTAAAGCCGACCGCAGCCGCATGACTGCCGCATCATCCGGCGTTTCCTCAACGGCATCCCATACGCTTGCGAAGGTATGCACTGCCTCGTCGGTCATCCTAGCCGTCCTTTACTGAACTCTGATGGCCGAACGGCTAATCTCCGCACGATCTGCGGAGATTAGCCGCCCTAATCACCGCATCGCAACACACCCCTAAACCACCCGCTCCCCCGCCCGCCAGACCTCCCGCACCACCGGCAGCCCCTCCCACTCCCGAACCCGCACCAGATCCCCCCGCAACCCCGGAGCAATCCGCCCGCGGTCCGCCAGCCCAGCCATCCGCGCCGGCCCGGCCGTCACCATCGCCACCCCCTGCGCCAGCGTGATCCCCGCCTGCATCACCCCGGCAAACGCCGCCTCCAGCATCGAGGACGGCACGTAATCGCTGGCAAACGCATCCACCACGCCCGCCCGCACCAGGTCCGCCGCCGCCACGTTGCCCGAGTGCGACCCCCCCCGCACGATGTTCGGCGCCCCGGCGATCACCTCCATCCCCGACGCCCGCGCCGCCGAGGCCGCCAGCATCGACACCGGGAACTCGCTGATCCCGATCCCGTCGGCGGCGTTCTCCGCCACCTCCTCCGCGGTATTGTCGTCATGGCTCGCCAGCACGATCCCCAGCGGCCCCATCCGCCGCAGCAGCCAAGCCCGGTTCGGCCCGCGCAACCGGGCGCGCTGCTCCTGCAACTCTGCGATGCGGCCTTCGATCCAGGCGGCACCATGCCCCTCCCGCACCCGCATCCGGCGATAATGGTCCATGTTGGCGTACTGCCCGACGCCGGGGCTATGGTCCATCAGGCTGACCATGCGCACCCGCGGATGCTCGGCCACCGGGTCCAGCAACTCCTGCATGTCGGCCGCCGGCAGCTCGCAGCGCAGGTGCAGGAAGTGCTCGGACTTCAGCAGCCCCGTATCCGCCAGCGCATTGAGGTCGGCCACGCCATCATGGAACGTCTGGGTACGGTCCTTATCGAAACCGAGGTCCCCCAGGCACAGCGCGTCCAGCACCGTCGTCACCCCCGCCGCCGCGCACTGCGCATCGTGCGCCAGCATGGCCGACCGCGACGGCCAGCGGGCATTGCTGCGCGGCTGCACCTGGCGCTCCAGGTTGTCGGTGTGCACATCCACGACCCCGGGCACCAGCAGGTCCCCGTCCAGGTCCACGGCCCCCGGCACCCGGCTGCGGCCAGGCTGCACATCGGCAATGGCCGCGCCGTCCAGCACGACGGTGCCCAGCACTACCTCATCGGCCAGGACCAGGCGGGCATTGGTAAGGATGGTCGTCATGCGGCTTCCTGCAGGGGATGGACGTGCAGCGTGGTATCGGCCACGGCGTCCTGCACCGCAACATCGTGGAAGATGCCGACGATGGCGGCGCCACGGGCTTTGGCCGCCTGGATCATGCCGACCACGACATCCCGGTTGCGCAGGTCCAGCGCCGCCGTAGGCTCGTCCAGCAGCAGCACCGGGTGCCCGCCGATAAATCCCCGCGCCAGGTTCACCCGCTGCTGCTCGCCGCCGGAGAAGGTGGCGGGCGGCAGCGCGTGCAGCCGGTCCGGGATGCCGAGTCGCGTCAGCAACGCGGCAGCGTCCGCGCGCGCCTGGCCCGGCGCCGCGCCGCGCAGCACAGCCGCCTCCGCCACCACGTCCAGCGCCGGCACGCGCGGCACGGTTCGCAGGAACTGGCTGACGTAACCCAGGCTGTCCCGCCGCACTTGCAGCACAAGTCGCGGGTCGGCGCCGGCCACATCGACCATGCCCTCCCCGTGCCGCACCAGGATGCGCCCCGCGTCCAAGCGATAGGTGCCATACAGCGCCCGCATCAGGGTCGATTTGCCCGCCCCGGACGGACCCGCCAGCGCGATGCACTGCCCGGCCCGCAGCTCAAACCCGACTCCGTCCAGCACCGGGATGCGCGTCCCGCCTTGCAGGTGCAGGGTGAACGTCTTGGCCAGCCCCTCCGCCAGCAGCATCAAGGTCATGCGGACCAGCCCCACCCCAAGCCGTCCTTGCGAGCCGGCGCCGGCGCGGCAATCCGGGGACCGCCGGGGCTGCGCCCGCCGCCCTGGATCGCCGCGTCGCAAGCGCTCCGCGCAATGACAGCGGCGCAGCAGCAGCGTGCCGCGCCCCTCAAGCGTGCAGCACCGAGCTGACCAGCAACTGCGTATACGGATGCCCCGGATCGTCCAGCACCTGGTCAGTCAGCCCGCTCTCCACCACCCGCCCGCCCTGCATCACCACGATGCGCCCGGCCAGCAGCCGCGCCACCGCGAGGTCATGCGTCACCAGCACCACCGCCAGCCCCAGCCGCGCCACCAACCCCCGGATCAGGTCCAGCAGCCGCGCCTGCACCGACACGTCCAGCCCGCCCGTCGGCTCGTCCATGAACACCAGCCGCGGGTGCGTCACCAGCGTGCGCGCGATCTGCAGCCGCTGCAGCATGCCGCCGGAGAAGGTGTGCGGCATGTTGTCGATGCGCCCCGGATCGATCTCCACCAGGCGCAGCCACTCGGCAGCCGTGGCGCGGATGTCGCCATAATGCCGCGCGCCGGCCGCCATCAGCCGCTCGCCCACGTTGCCGCCGGCCGACACACGCATCCGCAGCGCCCCCCGCGGGTCCTGCTGCACAAACCCCCAATCCGACCGGTGCAGCGCCCGCAGCCGCGGCGCCGGCATGGCGCGCAGGTCGTGCAGCACCCCCTCCGGGTCCCGGTACCAGACCACCCCGGCATCCGGCGCCATGCCGCCCGACAGCACGTTCAGCAGCGTCGTCTTCCCCGACCCGGACTCGCCGACAACGGCCAGCACCTCGCCGGGCCAAAGGTCGGCGTCCACCCCGTCCAACGCGGTAACGCCGCCGAACCGCAGCCCCAGGCCGCGGGCGGACAGCAGGGCGTCCGTCATTCCGCAGCCTCCGCCGCCAGGGTCCGCCCGCCGCAATAATCAGTGTCGGAGCACACGAACATCCGCGTTCCCCGGTCATCCGTCACCACTTCATCCAAGTAGCTCGTCCCCGAACCGCACAGCGCGCACTGCCCCGGCGCGCGGACCGGGCGGAACGGGTGGTCGTCGAAGTCCAGCGAGCGCACCGCCGTATAGGGCGGCACGGCATAGATGCGTTTCTCCCGCCCGGCGCCGAACAGTTGCAGCGCCGGCATCCGGTCCAGCTTCGGGTTGTCGAACGCCGGGATCGGCGACGGCGACATCAAGTACCGCCCATTCACCATCACCGGAAAATCATAGCTGCTGGCCGCGCTGCCTAGCCGGGCGATGTCCTCATACAGCTTCACCTGTATCAGCCCGTATTCGGCCAGGCCGTGCATCCGCCGGGTCTCGGCGCGGCTAGGCTCCAGCTTGGCCATAGGCTCCGGCATCGGCACTTGGTAAACCAAGATCTGCCCCTCCCGCAGCGGCGTCTCCGGAATGCGGTGCCGCGTCTGGATCAGCGTGGCTTCCACCGTCCGCGTCGTGGTGCGGACCCCGGCGGTGCGGCCAAAGAAGCGCCGGATGCTGACGGCGTTGGTGGTGTCGTCGGCGCCCTGGTCGATCACCTTCAGCACGTCCTGCGGCCCCAGCACCGCCGCCGTCACCTGGATGCCGCCGGTGCCCCAGCCATACGGCAGCGGCATCTCCCGGCTGCCGAACGGCACTTGGTGCCCGGGGATCGCCACCGCCTTCAGGATGGCCCGGCGGATCATCCGCTTCGTCTGCTCATCCAGGTAAGCGAAGTTGTAGCTCATGCCGGTGCGCCTTCAGGGAACGCCGTCATCGCAAGCGCAGGACGCCGCCACCGGGAGCGCAAACCACCGTCACCGCGAGCGCAGGACGCGGTCATTGCGAGCCGGCCTCGGCGCGGCAATCCAGGGGCGGCAAGGACCGCGCCGAAACCCCCTGGACCGCCCCGTCGCCGCGCTCCTCGCAAGGACGGGCGGCGGCCTCGCCCCGCATCCGCCGCACCGTCTCCAGCTCGCTCTGGAAATCGACGTAGTGTGGCAGCTTCAAATGCTCGACAAACCCGGTCGCCTCCACGTTGTCGCAGTGCGACAGCACGAACTCCACGTCCTGTGCCGGGGCCGCCGCGTGCTCGCCCAACTCCCCCGCCCGCATCGCCCGATCGACCAGCGCCATGCCCATCGCCCGGCGCTCGCCATGGCCGAAGCACAGGCCATACCCACGGGTGAACTGCGGCGGCGCAGTCCTGGACCCCTGGAACTGGTTGACCATCTGGCACTCCGTCAGCACCACGTCGCCGATGTCGATGGCAAACCCCAGCTCCGGCGGCGTGATCTCCACCGCAACCTCGCCCACCCGCAGCTCGCCGACGAACGGGTGGGTCCCGCCGTATCCGCGCTGCGTCGAGTAGCCGAGCGCCAGCAGAAACCCCTCGTCCCCCCGCGCCAGCGCCTGCAGCCGCGCATCCCGCCCCGCAGGGAACGCCAGCGGCTCCCGCGTCAGGTCGAACGGCGCGGCATCCGGCACCGGCGCATCCGGCTCCACCAGGTCCTCCCGCCCCAGGATGCCGAACGCGGGCGGCATTGCGGCCGGCGCGGCCTCCGCCTCGGACGGCGCAGGCGGGTTCGCCGCCGCGATGAAGTCCAGCAGCCGGTGCGTATAATCATAGGTGGGTCCGAGCACCTGCCCGCCCGGCAGGTCCTTGAAGATCGCCGACACCCGCCGCATCGCCAGCATGTCGGCAGTGCGCACCGGCTCGCTGTGGCCGAAGCGGGGCAGGGTGGTGCGATAGGCGCGCAGCAGGAACGCGGCCTCGATCAGGTCGCCCTGGGCCTGCCGGATCGCCAGCGCCGCCAGGCCGCGGTCCATCAGCGATCCCTCCGCCATCACCCGGTCCACGGCGCGGCCAAGCTGCTCCACGATCTGCTCGGCCGCCAGGTGCGGCACGTCAGGGTCGCCCCGGCGCTCATGCGCCAGCCAAGCATGCGCGGCGTCGATCGCACGCTCCCCGCCCTTCACCGCGACGTAGGCCACGCTACGCCTCCATGACCTGGACGCTGCGGGGCAGGGCCGCCACCTTGCTTCCGGCGCATAGCAGCACGTCGATCCCACGCGGGAACAGCGCATGGTTGGCCGCCCACTCCGCAACGAAGCCCTCGGCCAGCCCGTCCACCGCCAGCACCGCCGACGTGGCCAGGCCCGGCCCCGACAGGCGCAGCCGCCGGCCCTCGCCCAACCGTCCGACTTGCAGGATCACGGTCGCCCCCCGCTCCGGAGCCTCGTCGCTGCCCGTGCCAAACCCCGCGAGCGCCACCGGCCGGAGCGCCACTCCGAACGCCGCCTGCGCCTGCGCGACCACCTGGGCACCGCAATGGAAGCCGATCCACTCCCGTACCGCCCCGGCGGCCTCGTCCAGCCAAAGCGGCGACTCCGCATCCACCAGCGTCAGCACGACCGCCGCAGTCGCCGGCTCCAGCAGCGGCGGTGGGGTGAGCGCGCCCAGCGTGGCAATGCGGCCCGGGTGGGACAGCGCATCCAGCACGGCGCGAAAGCACGCCTGGCTGTCCAGCACGGGATCGGCGAAGCCCGGGTGCAGCATCAGGACCGCATCGTCGCCAAGGTGAAGAACTGCACCTGCGTCGCCGCCGCGCGCCGGGCCATCTGCGCCCGGCGCGCGGCCTGGGCGGCGGCCAAGGGCGCAACCACCCGCGCCTCCAGCGCCGGCCCACCCTCCGGGTCCTGCAGCGCGGCGTCCAGCACGGCTGCAAGCTCGGCCTGGCGCAGGTCGCGGCCCAGGCAATAGGCATGGCCGACCTGGCCCGCCGCGGTGCGGACGGTGCAGCGCGCCACCGTCGCCTCCCCCAGGTTGAACGGGCTGCCCGCACCGCCAGCCTGCCCGCGCACCATGACCAGCCCGATTTCCGGCCCGCGCAGCCGGTCATAGGCCGGCAGCGGACCAGCCAACTCGGCCAGTTCCGCCGCCGAGGCCCGCGCCAAGATGGCCATCCAGCGTTGGCGCGGCAGGCGCGGCTGCTCTTGAACGGCGTCGGTCATGCCGGGGCTGTCCTCAAAGTTGTCTAGACAACTATCAGCCGGCCTGCGTAGTGTCAAGCCAAAGCCGCACCGCGCCGGCGCCGCGAGGATGATGTTTGCATGACAGCCGACCCGCCCCGCCCAACCCTTCCGCCCCGCCCGACGCTCCCATTATGGCGGCAGATCGCCCAGGGCGTGTCCGCCGGCATCGGTCCCGCCGGCCTGCGCCCCGGCGACCGCCTGCCGACCGAGGCGCAGTTGGCCGCCCAGTACGGCGTGAACCGCCACACCGTCCGCCGCGCCGTCGAAAGCCTGGCCCGCACCGGCCTGGTCCGGGTGGAGCAGGGCCGCGGCGCCTTCGTCGCCGACGACAAGCTGGACTACGCCGTCGCCGCCCGCACCCGCTTCTCCGAATGGGTCCGCCGCCACAACCGGGAGCCGTCCGGCCAGGCCCTGCACCTGCGCACGACGACCGCCACCCCCACCGTCGCAGCGGCGCTGGAGATCGAGCCGGGCGGGATGGTGGTGGCCTATGAGCGCCTGGGCCTGGCCGACAGCGTTCCGGTCACGCTGACCACCCACCTGTTCCCCGCCCTGCGCCTGCCCGGCCTGCTAGCCGCGTTGCAAGGCCACCCCACCATCACCGCCGCATTGGCGGCAGCCGGGGTCGCCGACTACGTCCGCCGCTCGACCCGCGTGTCGGCCCGGATGCCCACCGTCGAGGAGGCCGGGCTGCTGCAGGCACCCCGCCGCCACCCCCTGCTGGTGTGCGAGAACGTCAATGTGGATGCGGCCGGGCTGGTCGTGGAGTTCGGCATCGCCCGCTATCCCAGCACCCGGGTGCAGGTGGTGTTCGAACCCTGACCCCAACCGCCCGCAGTCCCGACCGGTGACGGGCGCATCGTCGGCGCACCGTCATTGCGGGCCGGCTTCGGCGCGGCAATCCAGGCGGCAAGGACCAATCCCCCGGCTTGGCGACTCCCCCGCCTGGTTCACCGCGCCGCAAGCACGGCCGGCGAGGACCGGCGCCCATTGCGATTGACCGGTCAGAGCCGCTGATATGATGGCATTCTGCCACACTTCCGCGTCCATCCTGCGAACCTAACATTGCTTTACATCAACGTTGCAGAGGCCGTGCTAAGCAGCAGCGATGCCGAATCCACCGACAAGCCAGGCCCATCGCAGGCCCCCCGTCAGTCCAACCCTTCCTGCCGCCCCTGCGGCGGCAACGGTTGGCGCAGGGCGGCTCATGCAGGCGGCGGCGGCGCTGGTCCTGTCGCTTGGGCTTTCCGCCTGCATGGAGCCAGCAGGCACCGTCCGCACTGACGGGATCTATGCCCAGCCCGCCCGCCCCGTCATGTCGCCGGAAATCGGCGAGATCACCTATCGCGCGGTGGACCGCCTGGTGGACAGCGGCGCCTACCGCGTGAACCCGGCCGCCACCATCGCCGTCGGCACGTTCATCGACCAGCAGGCGCCCAGCGGCAACGAGGCGTTCGGCAGCTTCGTCGCCGAACTCGTCCGCACCCGCCTGGTGCAGCGCGGCCTGATCGTCACCGAACCCCACCCCCCCAGCCCCACCCCCGTGGGCCATCGCGCGAGCCAGCCGGGACGGGCGCGCCATCTCCGGCCCGCCACGGTCCGCGCAGCCGGGTCCGAGGTCGTCATGGGCACCTACCTGGAGGGGCCGGAACTGACCTACGTCAGCCTGAAGATCGTTGCCAACCGGAGCAGCCGCATCCTGGCCGCCGTCGATTTCGCCGTCCCGCGGACCCGGTAGCGCCAGCCCGCCCCACCATGGACCCTACTTGGGACCCTGCCCGGGACGCCGCCTGGACGACGCAGGAATGGTTGGAGGCCGACGGACGCGGCGGCTTCGCCATGGGTCCGGTCGCCGGGCCGCGCACCCGCTGCTATCATGCGCTGCTGCTGACCGCCGTCACGCCGCCCACCGGGCGCATGGTGCTGGTAAACGGCATCGAGGCCTGGGTGGACAGCCCCGCCGGCCGGTTCCCCTTGAGCACGCAGGGCTACGGGCCGGACGTGCTCTACCCCGATGCCGCCCCCTACCTGGCTGGCTTCACCCGGCAGCCCTGGCCGACCTGGACCTTCCACGGCCCCGGCGGCCTGACCGTGACACAGGAGGTGTTCACCTCCCCCGCTACCGCTGACACCGTGCTGCGCTGGCGCGCAACCGGCCCGGCGGTGCTGCGGGTGCGCCCGCTGCTGTCCGGCCGCGACTACCATTCCCTGCACCACGAGAACCCGGCATTCTGCTTCGATCCCATGCTGCACGCCGGCAACGCCGTCTGGCGCCCCTACGGTGACGTGCCGCCCATCGGCGTCCTGACCAACGGCATCTACCGGCACGACCCTGCCTGGCACCGCAACTTCCTCTACACAGCGGAGCGCGACCGCGGCCTGGCCTGCACCGAGGACCTGGCTACACCCGGCGAGTTCACCTGGACCCTGGGCGCTGCCGACGCGGTCATGGTGCTGCGCGCCTCGGCCGAGCAGCCGCCGGACCCTCTGGCCCACGCGGACGCCCTGGCCACCGCTGAGCGGACCCGCCGGGCGGCCGTGGGTCCGCTGACCGGCGCCGCCACGGCCTATTTGGTTGGACGCGGCGCCGGGCTGTCGGTGATCGCCGGCTACCCTTGGTTCTCCGATTGGGGCCGCGACACCTTCATCGCCCTGCGCGGCCTGCTGATCGCCACCGGCCGCCCTGGCATGGCCGAGCAGGTGCTGCTGGAGTGGTCCGGCCTGGTGTCGGAGGGCATGTTGCCCAACCGCTTCCCGGACGACGGTGCGGCGCCGGAGTACAACACCGCCGACGCCTCGCTGTGGTTCGTCGTGGCGGTGCACGACCTGCTGGCGGCCCTGGGCGCCACCGCAGCCCCGGCCACCGTGGCCCGGCTGCGCACGGCGGTGCTGGCCATCCTGGACGGCCATGCCGCCGGGACGCGGTATGGCATCGCCATGGACCGGGACGGGCTGCTGCGGGCCGGGGTGCCGGGCCAGCAACTGACCTGGATGGACGCCAAGGTCGGCGACTGGGTGGTGACCCCACGCATCGGCAAGCCCGTCGAGATCCAGGCGCTGTGGATCAACGCCTTGCAGGTCGGTGCCCAGTGGAACCCGCGCTGGGCGCCAGTGGCGGCGCAGGCCAGGATGACGTTCCTGCGCCGCTTCCCGAACCCGGCCGGCGGCCTGCACGACGTGGTGGACGTGGACGGCGTGTCCGGCACGGTGGACAGCGCCATCCGTCCCAACCAGGTGCTTGCGGCGGGCGGCCTGCCCTATGCCGTGCTGGACCCGGCCGCCGCCCGCCCCATGCTCGCCGTGGTGGAGGCGCGGCTGCTGACGCCGCTCGGCCTCCGCACCCTGTCGCCGGACGACCCGGCCTACCGTCCCCACTATGCCGGTGGCCGGTTGGAACGGGATGGCGCCTACCACCAGGGCACCGTCTGGCCGTGGCTGATCGGCCCCTACGTGGACGCCTGGCTGCGCGCCCATGGCAGCACGCCCGCCACCCGCGCCGGGATGCGCGCGCTGCTGGCGCCCCTGCTGGCGCACTTGGAAACGGCAGGGCTTGGGCATGTGTCGGAGGTCGCGGACGGCGATGCGCCGCACCGTCCGGGTGGCTGCCCGTTCCAGGCGTGGTCCCTGGGGGAGTTGATCCGGGCACTAGGGCTGACCACGCCGGAGTAGGCCATCCTCAGCAGCCCAACCCGCGGCGTGCGGACCGCGCCTGGTTCTTTCCCGGACGCAATAGGCAGCACAGCAACTATGCCAGGCGGCGGCTGCGGACGTTGCGCGTCTGGCGCCCGCCTGCCGCACAGGCGCAGGATTGCCGGCCTCGCCGCTGGCCATCAGCCTGCAGGCGACGCGTGCGGCCTTGTTGGCCAGCCCGGCCGTGGCGGGCTTGCTGGCCTTCGATCATCCGTGCGGCGCACCGGCAACCCGTGCATGGCTGCAACCCGCGCCATCCCGGGCGGTTCTGCTCCTGCCACGCCAACATCCGGCCAGCCAGCATAGGAACCACCCATGCCGCCGATCACCCGCCGCGCCGTCGCAACCGGCGCCGCCTCAATCCTTGGCACACAACTCGCCGCCGCCGAGGAGCCGCACGACCTGCGCGGCGACGCCAAGGACGGCAAGGTCGAGCTATCGCCCATCCACGGCCCCGGCGAAGCCGAAGGAGGGATCGCCAACCCCGAGCCGGTCAACCGCCGCCTGGGCGTCGCCGTGGTCGGCCTCGGCCACCTGACGATGGAGCAGATCATGCCCGGCTTCGGCCAGGCCAAGAACGTCCGCGTCACCGCCCTGGTCAGCGGCGACCCCGCCAAGGCCCGCGCCGTCGCCGGGCAATATGGGGTGCCCGAAAAGAACCTGTACGGCTACGCGGACTTCGACCGCCTGCGCGACAACCCGGACGTGGACTTCGTGTACATCGTCCTGCCGAACAACATGCACCTGGAGTACACCCTCCGCGCCGCCCAGGCCGGCAAGCACGTGCTGTGCGAAAAGCCGATGGCCACCAGCAGCGCCGACGCCGCCCGCATGGTGGATGCCTGCCGCCGGGCCGGCCGCAAGCTGATGATCGCCTACCGCGAGCAGTACGACCCCTACCACCGCGCCCTGATCGGCATGGCCCGGGGCAAGGAGTTCGGCCAGGTCCGCCTGATCACCGCCATCAACGGCCAGAACCAGGGCAACCCCGAGCAGTGGCGCCAGTTCCGCAGCCAGGCCGGTGGCGGATCGCTGCCGGACGTCGGCCTGTACTGCCTAAGCGCCGCCCGCTACCTGACCGGCGAGGAGCCAATCGAGATC
Organism: uncultured Acetobacteraceae bacterium; assembly: GCA_964243265.1. Lineage (GTDB taxonomy): Bacteria > Pseudomonadota > Alphaproteobacteria > Acetobacterales > Acetobacteraceae > DASWOJ01. Next base: position 19,937 of record CAXTFY010000043.1, read on the forward strand.
ACCGCCCAGCTCATCCAACCCAAGGACGACCCCCGCTTCCGCGAGGTCGAGGACATCTGCGCCTTCACCCTGCGCTTCCCATCGGGGATCATCGCCAACTGCGTCAGCAGCTACAGCCTGCACGAGAGCCGCTACTTGCGGATGATGGCGCAGGACGCTTGGGTCGAGCTGGACCCGGCCTTCGCCTATGAGGGCCTGACGATGCGGATCGGCCGCCAGGTTGGCAAGACCCACTCGGTCGAGCAGCGCCGCTTCAGCGAGCACAACCAGTTCGCACGGGAAATGGATCACTTTGCCGAGTGCATCCGCGCCGACAAGCAGCCGCACACGCCAGGCGAGGAAGGCTTGCAAGATCAGCGCCTTATGGAAGCAATATACCAAGCCGCATCAGGCGGCAGCCCCGTGAAGCTGCCGCTCGTCGCCGGTCTGGACACCACGCGCGGCCCGCAGCCGCAGGAACAGGGCTGACGCGGCAAGGGCAGGGGCGTAACCTTCAACCATGCCCGACGCGTTGCCCAGCCCGGATACCCAGCCGCAAGCCGCCGACCTGCCGCCGACCTACTCGCACCAGCAAATCCTGCGGGTCGTCACCGGCATCATGCTCTGCATCCTGCTTGCGGCGCTGGACCAGACGGTGGTCATTCCCGCCGTCCCGGCCATAGCCGCGGACCTGGGCGCCTTCGGGCACCTGGCCTGGATCGTCACCGCCTACCTGCTGACCAGCACCGCCGCGACGCCGATCTACGGTAAGCTGTCCGACATCTACGGCCGCCGTGCCCTGCTGCTACCGGCGCTGGCCCTGTTTATCGCCGCCAGCCTGCTATGCGGCTTCGCCCAGTCCCTACCGCAACTGATCGCCGCCCGAGCGCTGCAAGGGCTGGGCGGCGGCGGGCTGATGGCAATGGCGCAGGCGGCGATCGCGGACGTTGTCTCACCGCGGGAACGTGGGCGCTACCAGGGCTACATGGCGTCAATGTGGGGCGTGGCGTCAATCGCCGGGCCGGTGGTCGGCGGCTGGATGACGGACAACCTGTCCTGGCGGTGGGTATTCTGGATCAACCTGCCGCTTGGGCTGGCGGCGATGTGGCTGTGCAACCGCGCCC
>CAXTFY010000044.1:0-21035 GCA_964243265.1 uncultured Acetobacteraceae bacterium
ATGATGCCGCCGCGGGTCTTCTCTTCGGCCGTGATGCGCTTGACCACGATCCGGTCGTGCAGGGGACGGAACTTCATGCGGGATCGCTCCATATCAGGATACTTGTCTGCAGGTCAGGCCTGCGGGTTCAGGCCCCGCCCCGTGGCGCGTTAGCACTCCCCGGGGAGGAGTGCCAGCGATCTAGGAGATCGGCCCGGGGCTGTCAAGCATTCAGCAGCAGTCGCACGCTGAGAGTGCTAAAGTGTTGGTCTAGCTAAGTTTTTTCTTCCCAACCCCTGACGCAATTCCGCAATCTTCGCAGCGGCCCCCCTGACCCGGGCCGATCAAGAAGAGGAAGACTGCATGAGCATGGCGCTGCAACTCCGGGACTACCGCCTGACCACCGCCGAGATCCTCTACCACCTGCCCGACCATCCCGGCCTGTTGCAGACCTATGTCTGGCAGGGCCTGGACCTGGCGCCCCGCTTCCCCGCGCTGCGCGGCTTCCTGGAGTTCTGGCAGCGCGAACTGGACGGCAAGCTGCACTCGATCAAGGTGGCCAGCGGCGGCCCGATCCGGCCGGCGGCGGTGCGTCACACGCCGCACCTGATGCATCTGCATTAGGCGGGGAGCATCAGGCGGGCACCGGACGGCGGCGCAGCAGCAGCAGGCCCAGCAGGGTGGAGGCTGCGAACCCGGCTATCCCGAGCGCCACCGTCACCCATCCGGACACGCGCACCCCTGACCCAAGCAGGGCGAAGACCGCCGTCTGCGGGATGTAGCCCAGCAGGGAGGCCAGCAGGAACGGCCCCGCCGCCACGCCGGACACCCCGGCGAGCAGGTTAAGCACCAGGTTGCTGCCGACCGGCAACAGCCGCAACGTCAGCGTGGCGGTGAAGGCGCGGGCGCACAGGAAGCGGTCCAGCCGGTCCAGCCGCCCGCCGCCCCGGCCGTGCAGCCAACGTACCGCCCAGCCGCGCGCACCCAGCCGCGCCCAGTAGAAGTCGGCGGCGCACCCCAGCGTCTCTGCCAGCAGGGCCAACATGGCGCCGGGCCAGAAGCCGAAGGCGAGGCCGCCGGCATAGGCGACCACCTGCCGCGGCACCCCGGCGGCGCAGGCCAGGACGCCCAGTGCGGCAAAGCCGAGCGGCCCGTTCTCCCCAGCCGCCGCCACCCTCGCATCCAGCCCCAGCCCGCGCAGCGCCAGCCCGGCCCCGACCAGCCCCGCCAGCAGCAGCGCCGGCCGCCATGCACCCCTGAGCTGTGACAGCGCGGGCCATGCCAGCCTGGGCCATGCCAGCCTGGGCCATGCCAGCCTGGGCCGGCTCACGGCTGCTCGATATGCGGGCGCTTCCACCGCCGCTGCAGCCAGGCCACCCCCACTAGGTCGAACAGCCCCACCCACAGCCGGTCCAGGGTGCCGTAGTTCGACCGGCCCCGCGTGCGCGGCCGATGGTTGACCGGCACCGATACCACCTGGCCGCCGGCGCGAATGAACAGCGCCGGTAGGTAACGGTGCATGTGGTCGAAGCAGGGCAGCTCCAGGAACGCCGCCCGTTGGAACACCTTGAGGCCGCAGCCGGTGTCCGGCGTCGCGTCGTGCAGCAGGGCGGCGCGCACCTTGTTGGCGATCCGGCTGGAGTGGCGCTTGGTCCAGCTATCCCGCCGCCGGGTGCGGTGCCCGGCCACCAGCAGCAGGCCGCCCGGCTCGGCCTGGGCGCGGGCGAACAGGGCAGGGATGTCGGCCGGGTCGTTCTGGCCGTCGCCGTCCAGGGTGGCGATCCAGGCGCCCCGTGCCGCGCGCACCCCGGTGACGATGGCCGCGCTCTGCCCGCAACTGCTGCGATGCCGGCGGAGCACCAGCGCGCCGGGCAGCACGGCCTGGCTCACCCCAGCCTGGCCCGCCCCAGCTTGACCCACCCCAGCCTGCAGCGCCAGAAGCTGCGCCGCGGTGCCATCGGTGCTGCCGTCATCGACGTAGACGATCTCGTAGCCGATGCCCGCCTGGCCGATCCCGGCCAGCGCCGCCCGGATTTCCGCGATCAGCGGCTGGATGTTCGCCTCCTCGTTGCGGACCGGCACCACGACGGACAGCACCGGCGCGGGCGGCACGGCCGGGGCGTCCTGCGGACGGTTCGGCGCGGCGGCCTCGGGCAAGGATGCGAGCATGGGCCGGCGGTAGCATCCAGCGCCCAGGCTTCGCAAGGCCGGGACCTTGCAGGACTGGGACTTCGCAGGGCCGTGGCCTCGCAAGGCTGGGCCTGTGCTATATATCTGGAGCCGAAAACCTTATGGATACGCTATGCCGCTCGATGCCGCCCCGCGCCCCGCCGACCTGGCTCCGCCGTCAGCCGCCACGCGTCGCCGTGCGCCCGGACCGCGCGCCGTCGCCATCTGGCTGTTCTGCATGTGCGGGATGCTGCTGGTCATGGTCTCGCTCGGCGGCGCGACGCGGCTGACCGGGTCCGGCCTGTCAATCATGGAGTGGGCGCCGCTGCTGGGCACCCTGCCGCCGCTGTCGGAGGCCGAGTGGCAGCGGCTGTATGGCTTATACCAAGCCATCCCGCAGTACAGCCTGGTCCACCAGGGCTTCGGCATCGAGGGCTTCAAGGGCATCTTCTGGCTGGAATGGGCGCACCGGCTCTGGGGGCGGCTGCTGGGCCTGGCATTCCTGGTGCCCTTGGTGACGTTCGCGGTACGCGGCGCCATCGACGGCCGGCTGGCGCGGCGCCTCGGCGGGCTGTTCCTGCTGGGCGGGCTGCAGGGTGCCATCGGCTGGTTCATGGTCGCCAGCGGGTTCGAGGCCGACAGCACCGCCGTGTCGCCATACCGGCTGGTGATCCACCTGGCGATGGCGCTGCTGCTGTATTCCGCAATCCTATGGACCGCGTTGGGCCTATGGCGCAAAGGATCCGAGCTGCCGGTCGACGAACGGCCGGCCGAAGCCCGGGGTGATGCGGCGCCAGCCATCCCCGGGCTGCGCGTCCTGACGGCGGCCACGGCGTCGCTGGTCGCAGTGACGATCCTCGCCGGCGGCTTCGTCGCGGGGCTGCGGGCCGGGTTCACCTACAATTCCTTTCCGTTCATGGATGGACGGCTGGTGCCGGACGGGTACTCCATGCTCCGACCCTTCTTCCGCAACCTGACGGAGAACGTTGCCACCGTGCAATTCGATCATCGCCTGCTGGCGACCTGCACCGCGCTGCTTGCGTTGGGAACGGCTGCCTACGGTCTTCGCGCCGGCGCCCGCGGTGTCGTGCGGACCCGGCTGCTGCTGCTGGGTGGCGCGGTGCTGGCGCAGTATGCGTTGGGCGTGACGACGCTGTTGTGGGTGGTGCCGGTGTCGCTCGGCACCGCGCACCAGGCGATGGCGGTGCTGGTTCTTACGTCGGCGCTGGCGGCGTTGCACGCGCAGGCCCGGCTGGTCCCAGGCCGCCACGTCCAGACTCTGGCCACCCTGCCCCGGCGGGCGGCCTCGATCGGCTGATGGAGACGATGCACCTGGCGTTGCAGGACAGCCTTCCGGTCCTAGAGGCGGTCCCGGTCGGCCTCGTGGTGTACGACGCCTCGCAACAGCTCGTGCTGGCCAACCGGGCCTATTGCACGATGCTGGGATTGCCGGCCGGGGCGTTCCGGCCTGGGTCGTCCCTGGCCGACAACATTCGCATGATCGCCTATCGCGGCGCGTTCGGGCCCGGCGATGTAGAGGCGCAGGTCGCGGAGGCGCTCAGGGTCGATCCCACAGTCGCGCGCCGCGTCCGCCGGCGCCAGCCGGGTGGCCGCACGTTCGAGGAGCATCACGTCCCGCTCGACGATGGCGCCCACATGTCCTGCCTGATCGACACCACCACCGTCATCACCATGCGCGATGAGGCGGAGCTGGCGATGCTGCGCGTGCAGACCGCGCTGTCGTCGCTGCGGGTCGGTGTCGCGCTGTTCGGGGGCGACCGCCGCGTGCAGTTCCACAACCGGCGCTTCACCGAGTTGCTGGGCCTGCCGGCCGCCAGCCTGCAGCCGGGCCTGCCCTTCACCGACCTGCTGCAGCGCATGCAGGCGCGCGACGAGTACGCCGGGTTCGAGGGCGACCTGTTCCTGGCCGGCCAACTAGCGCTCGACCGCAGCCGGCCCGCCAGCCTCCGCCGGCAGCGGGCGGCAGGCGAGGTGATCGAGGTGCAGTCCGATCCGCTGCCCGACGGCGGCTGGACCATGACGGTGTCCGATGTGTCCGCGCAGGCCCGGGCCGAGGACGAGGCGCGGCGCCGGGCCGGGATCCTGGACAGCATCGTGCAGCACATCCCGCACGGTATCGCGGTCTATGGCCCGGACCGGCGGGTGACGATGGTGAACGCCGGTTACCACCGCGTGATGGACGGCGCCCCGGTCGCGGTCGGCGACACGCTGGAGACCGTGGTCCGCCAGCGCGCGCTGGCGGGCGAGTACGGCCCCGGCAACCCGGCGGCGCTCGCTGCGCGGCAGTTGGGCTTCGACACCACCCACCTGCAGCAGCGCCAGCGCAGCCGCCCGAACGGCACCCAGATCGAGGTGCGGACCGCGCCGTTGCCCGACGGCGGCCACCTCAGCGTCGTCACCGACATCACCGCCCTTACCGCCGCGCAGAACGAGTTGCAGCGCCGGGCCGGGCTGATGGATGCAATGCTGGCCAACATCCGCCATGGCATCATCCTGTGGGACCAGGACCGCAGGATCGTCGCCTACAACGCCATGGCGGCCGGGGCGATCGATGCGCCACCCGGGCTGGTGACGGCCGGCCGCACCCTGGAGGAGACCGTGCAGAGCGAGCTGGAGCGCGGCAGCCTTGGCTTCGGCCCAGAGGCGGAGGCGAAGGCGCAGTGGCTGCTGACCTGCGACCGCACCGTGCCGAACGTGGACCAGCGCCTGACGCAGAGCGGCCGGGTGTTGGAGGTGCGCAGCGACCCGACGCCCGAGGGCGGCTTCGTCACGACCTACACGGACGTCACCACAATCCGTGAGGCGGAAACCGCGCTGCAGGCGAGCCGGGCGATGGCGGACGCGGCGAACACCGGGAAGTCCCGCTTCTTGGCCGCGATGAGCCAGGAACTCCGCACGCCGCTGCTGCAGATGATCGGGCAGTCTGCCGAAATCCGCCGCATGGTGTCCGGCGGCGCCATGGGCGGGCCAAAGCCGGCGGCCAAGGACGCGGCGGCCAAGCCAGTCGGGACCGTGCAGTTAGGGACCGTGCAATCTGGGACCACGCAATCTGGGACCGGCGATTTAAGCTCCGTGATGGACGCCGCCGGCACGGTGAACGAGACGGGCCGGCACCTCCTGTCAATGCTCGACACCATCCTCGACGTGGCGCGGCTGGAGGCGGGACGGTTCGACTTGGCGGACGACTTGGTGGACGTGCCGCGGCTGGTCACGGCCTGTCTGCGTCAGGTGGACATGGCTGCCGCGGCCGCCGAGATCACGCTGTCGGTGGACCTGCCGCCCGACCTGCCGCTGGTGCGCGGCGACGAGCGGCGGCTGCATCATGTGTTGAAGTACCTGGTCGGCAACGCCGTCACCGCCGCCGCCGCCGGCAGCGCCGCGATGATCCGCGCCAGCCTGGACCCGTCCGCGCCAGATGGCTTGGGCGATCTGCTGATCCAGGTCGCCGATGCACAGGCTTCGCTGTCCGTGGCGCCGGGCGCTGGCCTGCCCTCCGAAGTCCCGGATGGGGACGGTGCGGTAGAGCACCTCCCCAGCAATGGGCTGGGTCTCTACGTCAGCCGTGCGCTGATGCGCGCGCATGGCGGCGACATCGTGCTGGGCGCGGGACCGGCGGCGGTGATGCGGCTGCCCGCCTCCCGGCTGGTGCCAGCGCCCTCGCCCGCGCAGGAATACGCCGAGGCATCCTACCCGTTGCACCTGAGCCGCTGACGTTCCAACTTGGTAGGGCACAGGCTGGACTACACCAAGCTGGCATGTGGACCAAGCTGGCGCCGGCCGGCCTGGACGGTAACAGGCTGGCACGGCCCAGATCGAAGGACCCGGAATGACCTCTCCCCATCCCCTCACGACGACTGACGCCCTGTTCTACGGCCGGCCCGGCGCCGGTCTTGGCCCCACCCTGGACCAGGGCGCAGCACAGCGCCTCGTCGGCCAGGCGCTGGACGGCATGGACGATGGCGAGCTGTTCCTAGAATACCGCGAGAGCGAGGCGCTGAGCCTGGAGGACGGCACCATCCGCTCCGCCGGGTTCGACACGCAACTCGGCTTCGGCCTGCGGGCCGTGCTGGGAGAGGAGGCCGGGTACGCCCACGCCGGGGAGGTGTCGGAGGCCGCGCTGGCCCGGGCCGCAGCCACCGTATCCGCCGTGCGGGCCGGCCGGTCCGGCACCCAGGCGGAGCCGCCGCGCGCCACCAACGCCCGGCTGTACTCGGACGCCAACCCGCTGACCTCGACCGAGTTCGCCGCCCGCGCCGCGGTGCTGTCCGGCATCGACGCCTACGCCCGCAGCCGCGACCCGCGGGTGAAGCAGGTCATGGCGTCGTTGATGGGCGAGTGGCAGGCCGTGCAGGTCGTGCGCGCCGACGGGACCCGGGTCGCCGACCTGCGCCCGCTGGTGCGGCTGAACGTGTCGGTCATTGTGGAGGATGGCGGGCGGCGCGAGAGCGGCACCCATGGCTCCGGCGGGCGGCACGGCTACGACCTGCTGATGGGCGAGGAGTACTGGCGCGCGGCCGTGGACGAGGCGCTGCGGCAGGCGCTGGTGAACCTGGACAGCCGCCCGGCGCCGGCTGGGGAGATGCCGGTGGTGCTCGGTCCCGGCTGGCCCGGCATCCTGCTGCACGAGGCCATCGGGCACGGGCTGGAGGGCGACTTCAACCGCAAGGGCACCTCGGCCTTCGCGGGGCTGCTGGGCCAGCGGATCGCCAGCCCGGGCGTGACGGTGGTGGATGACGGCACCCTGCCCGACCGGCGCGGCAGCCTGACGGTCGATGACGAGGGCACGCCGTCCGGCCGCTTCACCATGATCGAGGACGGCATCCTGACCGGCTACATCCAGGACCGCCTCAATGCGCGGCTGATGGGCGTGGCGCCCACTGGCAACGGGCGGCGGCAGAGCTATGCCCACGCGCCGATGCCTCGCATGACCAACACGATCATGCTGGCCGGCACGGCCAAGCCGGAGGAGCTGATCCGCTCGGTGAAGCGCGGCCTGTATGCGGTCAATTTCGGCGGCGGGTCGGTCGATATCACCTCGGGCAAGTTCGTGTTCTCCGCCAGCGAGGCCTACCTGATCGAGGACGGCGTGGTGACGGCGCCGGTGAAGGGTGCCACGCTGATCGGCAACGGGCCGGACGCACTGACGAAGATTGAAGCTGTTGGAAACGATCCCGGTCTGGACGCCGGCATCGGGACTTGCGGCAAGAACGGCCAGGGCGTTCCGGTCGGCGTTGGGCAACCAACCCTGAAATTATCCGCCTTGACGGTGGGTGGCACTGCTACCTAGTCTTCTTCCATGAAACTTCCGCATTTCGAGACTGCCCGGCTGTTCTTCAGTTCGCTTGTTGTTACCGCGGGCATGTTTGCCGGGCCAGTGGCGGCGCAGGGCTTCTTGTCGCACGACAAGTTCGGCAGCATGGATTGCCCGGCGAGCCACATGCCGGCGCTGGTCCTGCCGATGATGAAGCAGGCATTGGCGACGAACTCGGAAATCACCATCGTGGCGCTCGGGTCGTCATCGACCCAGGGCTGGCACTCCACCGATCTCGGGCATAGCTATCCAGCCATCCTCCAGGAGGAGCTTTCGGCGGCGCTGCCCATGTCGCATATCGCCGTCATCAACCGTGGCGTCGGCGGCCAGGATGCGCCGGAGATGGTGCCGCGCCTGCAGGCGGACGCCCTGGCAATACGGCCGACACTGGTGATCTGGCAGCTCGGTTCGAACGGCGCCATGAAGAACCAGGACCCGGCGGTGTTCCGTGACCTGGTCGCGGCTGGCATCAGCGCCATGCAGGCTGCGAAGGTCGATGTGGTGCTGATGGACAGCCAGCGTGCGCCGTATGTGCTGGCCTCTCCGGAGCGAGCGCAGTTCGACCAGGCGCTATCGGACGCCGCCGCCCGCACCGGCGTCGGGCTGTTCAGCCGCGGCACGCTGATGGATCAATGGCAGGCGGCCGGACATCCGTATGACCAGTTTATCTCGTCGGACGGGGTGCATCACAACGACCGTGGCTATCGCTGCTTGGCACGGGCGATGGCCGGGTCGATCCTGGACGGCCTGGGCCTGCCGCCCGTGATGGCGCACTCGGCCCTGGCACGGCGATAAGCTGGCTTCTCCCGCTTCGGGAGAGGTTTTGGGGGTGAGGGGGTCTTGCTTTCCTGCCGGCGGTGCTCAGCAACGTAGCCAAGAAGGCCTCATGCGTCAGGGGACCGCGTTGCATGACCCCCTCACCCCAGCCCTCTCCCGAAGCGGGGAGAGGGAGCAGGCGGAAACATCTTAGGCTTCGGTTGTCTCGCCTTCGGGAATTCCCGCCAGCCGCAATCCGGCGGCAAAGTGTTCGCGGTCATGGCCCCGCTCATAGGGTGCGATCTCCAGGAAGCGTTGGACCGAGAAGCCCGGCTCGATAGCGAACAGTCGGCGGCGCACCACTGCGGCCTCGGTTGCCTGCCCCAAGTGGCCCAGCGCCGCCAAATAGGGCTTGCAGGCGGCGGAGAACGCCGGGTTCAACTCGCTGACGCTCCGCCCCGCCGCAACTGCACCCTCGTAGTCGCCCTTCAGTAGCGCGGCGATGCTGAACGCCACGTCGTATTGGAACGCGCTGGGGTCCAGCGGCGAGAGCTGCTTATAGCGGTTCAACTGCCGCTCAGCCTCCTGCCAGTTGCCCAGGTAGAGCTGGGTGAATGCGGACAGCGCCCAAGCCATCGACAGGTTCGGGTTCAGCGCCAGCGCCCGCTCGTGCAGCGCCGCCGCCTCTCGCAGCCTGTGGTGCAGGAAAGCGCGAGTGTGACCGGCGACGGCAAAGCCCCGCGCATCCCCCGGGTCCAGCGTGATGGCGCGCTCCGCATGGTAGGCCGCATCGCCCAGAGCCTGGGCAGTGTCGTCGGCCCAGCCCTGCCCAACCTGCAGGTGCAGCCAGCAGGCATACCAGGCGTGGGCGGCGGCATAGTCCGGCTCCAACGCAATTGCCTGGCGCAGCAGGGTGCCCGCATGGCTGAAGTGCAGCCGTTCCAACCGTGTCATGGCGGGGAGGGCGCGCAGCAGCAGATCATAGGCGGTCGCGTCCGCGGGGGGACGATGGGCGGCCCGTCGCGCCTCGATCAGCAGGATTTCCGGGTCGATCTGCGCCACGACCTCGGCCGCGACCTCGTCCTGCAGGGTCAGCAGGTCATGGGTCTGCCGGTCGAAGCGCCGCGCCCAGACCACCTGGTTGTCGCCGCGCAGGTCGATCAGCCGCAGGGTGATCCGCAGCCGCCGCCCGACCTTCTGCACCGAGCCGTCCAGCACGTAATCCAGACCGAACGCCCGGCGCAGCGCCGCATCATCCCGACCGTCGCGCACGAACTGGGCGATCGAGGCGCTGGACACCAGGAACATCCAGCGGAACCGGGCCAGGGCGTTGTTGATCTCCTCGGACAGGCCCAATGCGAGGTGCGCCTCCGTCTCGTCCGTGCCCACCAGCGCCAGCGGCAACACGCCGACCCGCGCACCGCCGCGGGGGGCGGCCAGGTGCGGCTCGGGCATCCGGGTCTCCAGCACCGGCGGGGCAGCAACCAGCGGGGCGGCACGGCCGCCGCGTATCTGCGCCAACAGGGCCTGGGTTTCTAGCGAGGGCGCCGCATCCATCGTCTCGGCCAGCACGGCGCGGCAGCGGTCATAGGACTGCACGGCCAGGCCACGCTCACCGCGCTCGGCATGGGCGCGCATCAGGGCACGCCAGGCGCCCTCATGCGCCCGGTCGATGGACAGCAGTTGCTGGGCGACGGCAATCAGGCTCTCCGGCGAGGCCTGGTCGTCCAGCAACGTCTCGGCAATGGCGCGGGCACGGTCGCGCAGCCGGTCCCGCTCGGCGCCGAGCCAGACGTCGAACGCCGGATCGACGCCGTCCAGCGACTCCAGCAACTCGCCGTCCAGCAGGGCCAGCGAGGCCGGGTGCGTCGTGGTGGCGCGCAGCACCTCGTCCACATCCACCCAGACGATGTTGGGGCGCAGTGCCAAGCTGTCGCGGTTGATCGACAGGATGTCCTGTCCGGCCGGCGCCAGCACCTCCAGCAACCGGTGGATCTCCTGCCGCAGCGACGCGCGGGCCTGCTCCTCCGGGCGGCGGCTCCACAGCAGCTCCGCCAGGCGGGACCGCAGCACCGGGCGCGGAGCCGACAGCGCAATGATCGCCAGCAGCGCCCGCGTCTTGCGGCCCGGCGGCAGGATGCTCTCGCTGGTAAGGGTCCACGCCTCCATGTGGCCGATCAGCCGCAGCCGTACGGCGAACGGCTCTGCCGAGGCCGTCGGGCGAAGCAACATCGGTGTGGGATGGTTGCCGATCATGCAGTCATTACCGCCGATTTAACACCAACACACAAGACGTATGTGCGATACCGAGCAGATGCGGATCGCAAGCCTTTGCGCCTTGTAATCACTTGCATGTGCCCCACTGGGCCCGCCTTGTACCATGCTATGCAAAGGCAGTCCTCAAGGAGGTTACCGGCGACGGCGAGTTCCGGATGCAGGCGCTGCTGGTTTAAATTGCGGCCTCGTGGAAAATCCGTGTGACGTCGCCAGCCCACACACCGTGGAACCGCTGCAGCCAGACCTCTGCCTGGGTTGGCCCGCCCTCGACCAGGGCCAGCAGGGGCGCAAGATGCCGGGTCTCGTCCTGGCCCCCGGCATCCAGGCAGGCGCGGGCGCGCAGGCCATCCATGGCGATGCTGAGGGCGTCCCGCGCCAGGTCGCGCGCACTGCTCCCGGGAGGGCCGCCGGGCCAGGGGGCGTCCAGCGCCAGGCGGGGCACCTCGGCGCGCAACTGCTGGTAGGCCGCCCAGGGCTGGCGGCGCACCAGGGCGTCGGCGGCGGCCAGGGCGGCCTCGTCATACAGCAGGCCCACCCAGAAGGCACTTTGCGCCACCATCATGTCCGGCCGCCCGGCGTCGGCGCCACGCATCTCCAGAAACCGCTTCACCCGCACGTCGGTGAAGGCAGTCGTCATGTGGTCGCTGAAGTCGCCCAGCGTGGCGGGCCCACGGATAATGTCGTGCAGACCGCCGGCCATGTAGGCGCGGAACGACTGCCCGGCCACGTCCTGGTAGGCGCCGCCGCGCTCGACGAAGTACATCGGCACGTCCAGCAGCCACTCGACGTAGCGCTCGAAACCGAACCCCTCCTCGAACATCAGCGCCGGCATCCCGGACCGGGCATTGTCCACGTCCGTCCACACCCGGGCGCGGCTGGACAGCAGGCCGCTCGGCTGGCCCTCGATGAACGGCGAGTTGGCGAACAGCGCCGTCGCCACCGGCTGCAGCGCCAGCGCCACGCGCAGCTTGCGGGCCATGTCGGCCTCGCTGGAGTAGTCCAGGTTCACCTGCACGGTGCAGGTCCGCAGCATCATGTCCAGGCCGTACTGCCCGACTAGGGGCATGTAGCGGCGCATGATGGCATAGCGGCCCTTGGGCATCCACGGCATCCCGTCCCGCCGCAAGGTCGGATGGAAGCCCAGCGGCGCGAAGCCGATGCCCAGCGGCCCCGCCACGGCGCGAACGGCGGCGAAGTGGGCATCGAACTCCGCCGCGGTGTCGTGCAGGGTCGCCAACGGGGCGCCTGACAACTCGAACTGCCCAGCCGGCTCCAGGGAGACGGAGGCGCCACGGTTGGGACCGAGGCCCTTCAAGCCGATGGGGTTGCCAGCCTCGACGATGCCCTCCCAGCCCGCCGGGTCGGCGGCGGCCAGGCCGGTCAGCAGGTCGTGGATGCCCCTGGGCTCATAGGGCGGCGGGAGCAGGGCGGGGTCTTGGAAGCCGAACTTCTCGTGCTCGGTGCCGATCCGGTACTCCGCCGGCGGCTTGCACCCGGCGGCGATGTGGTCGGCCAACTGCTGGGCGGAGGCGATCGGCGTGTGGTCGGCGTCTCCGGGATTTGACATCGTGGCGTGGCATCCTGCGTGGCGGGCCGCACACCAATGGGCGCCGCAGGGGTTGTCAAGCCGCAGGCTCGCATGCGGCAGGCTGGCGCCGCGGAAGCGGGACGCTTATGCACAGTCCATGCAGGAGCAGCGTGCGGCACCGGGCTGGACCGACATCGCCGCTGGGGGTTGGGTGGCGCGGCTGCCGGCGCCGTGGCGGCCCTATGCCCTGCTAGCGCGGCTGGACCGGCCGATCGGCGCATGGCTGCTGTTCCTTCCGGGCCTGTGGAGCATCCTGCTGGCCCGGCCCGGCGCGGCCGAGGCGGTCCGGCTGGTATCGCTGTTCGCCCTGGGCGCGGTGGTGATGCGCGGGGCCGGCTGCGTGGTGAACGACATGTGGGACCGCGACATGGACCGCCTGGTGACCCGCACCGCCGGGCGTCCCCTGGCCAGCGGCGCGCTGCGGATGCGGCAGGCGGCGGCGTTCCTGGCGGCGCTGCTGCTGATCGGGCTGGCGGTGCTGCTGCAACTGGACCGGCTGGCGCAGGCGCTGGGCGTCGCGTCGCTGGGGCTGGTTGCGCTGTATCCCGGGGCCAAGCGGGTGACGTGGTGGCCGCAGGCGATGCTGGGCCTGACGTTCGGCTGGGGCGCGCCGATGGGCTATGCCGCCGTAGCCGGGCGGCTGGATGCGGCCGGCCTGGCGCTGTATGCGGCGGCGTTCGCGTGGATACTGGGCTACGACACCATTTACGCCCACCAGGACCGCGAGGATGACGCGCTGGTCGGCGTCCGCAGCACGGCGCGGCTGTTCCAGCGGCACACGCGGGCGTTCCTCGCCGCTTGCTACACGGCGGCGCTGCTGCTGCTCGGCGTGTCGGGCTGGCTAGCGGGGCTGGCGTGGCCGTTTCTGGCCGGGCTTGTGTTGCCCGCGGGGCTGCTGGCCCTGCAGGTCGCCACCGTGGACATCGACGATCCCGCCCGGTGCCTGCGGCTGTTTAAGCTGAACCGGGAGACCGGGCTGGCCGTCGCTGCCGCAATCCTGCTGGGCCTTGTGTAAGCGGTGGGTCTAAGCATTGGACATGGCTTGAGCGAGACCTTCATCCGCGCCCACACGGCATTGTCCCGCGCGCCGCTGGTGCCGGAGATCGCGCTGCACCTGGCCACCGAGATCACTCCCATCTGGCAGGCCAGCGAAGCCTGGCTGCAGCAGACCGGGATCGAGCCGCCGTTCTGGGCCTTTGCCTGGCCAGGTGGGCAGGCGCTGGCGCGGCATGTGCTGGACCACCCGGGCCTGGTCGCTGGCCGCCGGGTGCTGGACTTCGCCGCCGGGTGCGGCATCGCCGCCATTGCGTGCGCCCTGTCCGGCGGCGCCGTCGAGGCTGCGGAGATCGACGCCGTGGCCGCTGCCGCAATTGCCCTCAACGCGGCGGAGAATCGGGTCGAGGTGCGTGTGCTGGCGGCGGACGTGGTGGGCGAGTCGTGCCGCTGGGACCTGATCCTGTGCGGCGACGTCTGCTACGAGGCGCCGATGACGCGGCACATCCTGCCCTGGCTGCGCGCCATGGCCGCGCACTGCGAGGTGTGGGTGGCCGACCCCGGCCGCGCCTACCTGCCCGGCGACGGGATGGCGGTGCTCGGGGAATACCAGGTGCCGACCTCGCTGGAACTGGAGGACCGCACGGTGCGAGCGACCCGGCTGTTCCGGTTGCAGGCGTCCCTGGCTGCTGCGCCACCTGGTTGATGCGCTTGCGGCGTGCCTGCTCCCTTTCCCCCCGGGACAGGGCCAGGGCGAGGGAGTCGGCAGGCACAGAACCCTGCCGGATCAGGAGCGGAGTTCGTCCCGATGCTGGCGAGTCGTGCGCTTGCGGCTTCTCTCACCCCGGCCCTCTCCCGGAGGGAGAGGGAGCTGGCACCCTGCGTTGGTTCCGCCAAAAGCGGAAGTTACGTCGGCGCAACCCTTCTATTGTGGACGACCGCCCGCACCGGCTGCGACCAGCCAGGGCAACGACGAGACGCCCCGCCGCACTTCAACCAGCCGTAGAGAACCTACGCCTCCGGGGGACCCATCGACTTGATCAGGTCAAACACCCGCTTCCGCTGCGAGGAGTCGGTGATCCGGTAATATGCGCGGACCAACTCCGCCGTCTCCCGCCGGTTGACCGAGTCGTCGGCGCCAAAGGCGTCCTGAGCATCGGCAAAGCCGCCGGCGGCGCGGGTAACCTGGTGCGTGCCATGCAGCCCCGCCAACGGCTCCGGCATGTCGTCGAAAAAGAAGCTGATTGAGACGTCCAGCACACGCGACAAGTCGAACAGGCGGGACGCGCCAACACGGTTCACCCCGCGTTCATACTTCTGAATCTGCTGGAACGTGAGACCCAGGGCCTCCCCCAACCGCTCCTGCGACATCCCCATCAGGTTGCGGCGTAGCCGAATCCGGCTGCCAACGTGGGCGTCGATCGGGCTGGGCCGGCTTTCCTTATCGGGACTTCCCGGTACGGCTGTGTCTGACATGCTGCTTCCTAATTCCACACTGCCAAAAGGCTGAACGAATGATTAACAATGCAACCGTAGAGTGTCAGAGCTTGGAATGCAATACAAGCAACATCTCATAATTAAGGCGTATCGGTCGGTTCATGCGTGCTTGGCACGCCGTCCAGTCGCTCCACATGCGGCGCCGACGCACAACAGGCTGAGCAGGCCCGGGATGACCAGGCCCCAACGCGAGAACGAGGTCGGCGGACGCGGCCCAGGCACCGGCAGCACCAACGTGCCCGCCACGCCCACCGTCAGCCGGCCCAGCTCGCGTCCCCAGCTATCGAACCCGGCGGAGATGCCGGTGTTGGCAGCGCGCATGATCGGCAGCCCTTCCTCGACCGCACGCATCCGCACGCCCGCCAGGTGCTGCCGCGGCCCAGTCGAGTTGCCGAACCAGGCGTCGTTGGTGATGTTGACCAGCCAGCGTGGCCGGTCTGCCTCGTTGACGATCTGCGCCGGGTAGATTGCCTCATAACAGATTAATGCGCCAAAAGGGGGTACGCCGGGGATGGTCAGCGTGGCCGGGCCGGTGCCGAAGTCCAGGTGGCCCGGCACCACCTGCACCGCGAACGGCACCCAGCTTGGCGCGAACTCGCCGAACGGCACCAGGTGCCACTTGCTGTACAGCCCGGTGATATCGCCGTTCGGCGCCATCGCCACCAGGCTGTTGCGCGGCAGGTTGCCCGGGTCGGGCGAGGGCGCGCCGTCGCGGAAGGTGATGCTGCCGACGATCTCACCCAGCGCCGGCCGGGCCGCCTCGGCGATGTACTCGCGGGCCGCGACATCTTCCTGCAGCAGGAAGACCCCCGCGGTTTCCGGCCAGATCACCACGGCCGGCCGGCCGGCGGCGGCGGCCATGCCCTGCCGGGTCAGGTCCAGGTGCTTCTCGAACGAGGCATAGGCGGCGGTGCGGTCCCACTTCACGCCCTGCGCCACGTTGCCCTGCACCAGCACGGCGACCAGGTCCGGCGCCGGCGGCTCCGACTGCGCCAGGCGCGCCAGGCCCAGCCCGGCCCATGCCACCAGCACCACGCCGGCCCCGGCCAGGACGCGCCGCCCCAGCACCGGCGAGGCTGCCAGCAGCACGGTGGCCAACGTCAGGCCCGGCGTACCCACCCAGGCCGCAGGCTGCAGCATCGCGTCGCCCACCGGGCCGGGAATGGCCCAGACGCTGCCAAACGGGTTCCAAGGAAATCCGGTGCCGACGAACTGCCGCGCGAGATCGAACAGCGTCCATGCCCCACCCAGCAGCAGCACCCGCCGCCAGCCCGCCGGTACCAGCCGCGCGAAGCCGCAGGGCAGGGCGATGAACAGCGCGAGCAACGCGGACAGCGCCGGCACCGCCAGCGGCACCAGCCACCACAGCCGGGCGGACTCCAGCAGGATGGCCTCGGTGATCCAATACAGGCCGCAGACGTGGTGGCCGAAGCCGAACCAGAAGCCGCGCCGCGCCGCGCCCAGCGGTCCCCTGGTTTCGCCGATCAGCACCAGCAGGCCCGGCACCGCCAGCAGCAGCACCGGGACGACATGGAACGGCGGCAGCGCCGCTGCCGACAACGCGCCCAGCAGCAGCGCCGCCAGGTCCGCCCGCCAGGCGCGCAGGGCCGCCAGGGCCGCAACCAGGCGGGTCATGGCTGCACGACGCGCTCCGGCGGCACCGGCCGGCCCAGCAGCACCGCGGCGATGCACTCCGCTGCCATGACGCCCATATTGACCAGGCTACCCTCCGTCACCCCGGCGACATGCGGCGTGGTGACGACTCGAGGATGCCGGCGCAGCGCGTCGCCGGGCGCGGGCGGCTCCTGCTCGAACACGTCCAGCCCGGCGCCGGCCAGCCGCCCGCCGTTCAGCGCCTGCAGCAGCGCCGCCTCATCGATCAGGCCGCCGCGGGAAGTGTTGATGACGAACGCGCCCGGCGGCAGCAGCGCCAGCTCCGCCGCGCCGATCACATGCCGGGTCGCGGGCAGCAGCGGCAGGTGCAGGGACAGCACGTCGCTGCCCGCCAGCAGGTTGCCCAGGCCCGCCGCGGCACGGACGCCCGGCGCCGCTCGTCCGCTCGGGGTGTAGGCCGCCACCTGCATGCCGAATGCCCCTGCCAGCCGCGCCACCGCCGCGCCGATCCCGCCGCATCCCAGCAGGCCGAGCCGCAGGCCCGCAATGTCGCGCACCCTGGTGTCCGCCCCGCGCCAGCCGCCCGCGGCCACCCTGGCGGACAGGGACGGCAGGTCCTTCGCCAGGGCCAGGATCAGCGCCAGCGTATGCTCCGCGACGGCCTGGGTGTTGGAGCCGGGGCCGCGCGTGACCAGGATGCCGCGCCGCGCTGCCTCCGCGACATCCACGTCATCGACGCCCACGCCATGCCGGGCGATGATCCGCAGGTCCGGCGCGGCGTCCATGGCCGCAGCCGTGACCGGCCCTTGGCGGGACAGGATGGCAACGGCGCCGACCTCGCCCGCCCGCTCGGCGACCGCGGCGGCGGAGGGGTAGGGGTCCATGTAGTGCAGGGTGGCGCCGGCGGCGTGCAGCAGGGCGACGGCCTCTGGCGCCAGGCGGGGGGCGGTCATGACGACGTTCACCGGCCGGCCTGCGGCGTTCCAAGCCTTCAGCGGTCCCAGCCTTCAACGTTCATAGTGCTTGAGGTACTTGTCGGTCACGGTGTCGGATTTCACGATGATGGCGACGTCGGTGGTGTTGAACTGCCGGTCCACCACCGCGCCGTCGCCAATGAAGCCGCCCAGCCGAAGGTAGCCCTTGATCAGCGGCGGCAACAGGTGGTTGGCCCGGCGTGGGTCGATCAGGTCCACGTCCATGCGCCGCATGTCCACATAGCGCCCCGGCAGCGCCCGCGGCCGCAGCGCAGGGGGGGCCAGATGATGGCCATACAAGTAGGTCAACTCGACCGCCAGCGCATCCGGGTCGGTGCCGGGCAGGCTGGCACAGCCGAACATCAGGTCGATACCGTGGTTCGACACGTAGGTGGCGATGCCGCGCCATAGCAGTTGCATCACCGCCCGCCCGCGATAAGCCGGATCGACGCAGGACCGTCCCAGCTCCAGCACGCGGCCGGGGAAGTGCAGGATGGTGCCGATGTCATACTCGCTGGCCGAATAGAAGCGGCCGATGCGGTCGGCGGCGCCCTGCCGCATCAAGCGATAGGTGCCGACCACGCCCTCCGGCCCTGGGCCGATCTCGTGATCGACGACCAGCAAGTGGTCGGCGACGGCGTCGAACTCGTCCCGGTCCCGCCGGGTTGCCACGGCGGCTGGGTCCGGCGTGGCCCCCATCTCGTCGAAGAAGATGCGGTAGCGCAGCGCCAGCGCGGCATCGACCTCCTCGGGGCTGGTGGCGACGCGAACGCCGAGGTTGCCGGCCCGCAGCTCGCCGAAGCCGGTGGCGATGGTCATATCTGCCATGGGCGGCCCGTCAGGATGCCGACATGGGCGTCACCCGGGATGCCCGCGGCGCAGGGTCGGCGTCCGGCTCGGCAAGGCGAGGACGTGGCTCCGGCTCCACACTCCGAACGCGAGCCTTCGGCTCGACACTCCGAACGCGAGCCTCCGGCTCGACACGCCGGGACCGGGCTTCCGGCTCGGCGATGCGGCGGCCGAACAGCTCCAGCCGGTGCGACACCAGATCAAAGCCAAGCCCGGCGGCGATGGCGCGGATCAGCCGCTCATGCTCCGCGTCGCCGAACTCGATCACCCGGCCAGTCTCCACGTCGATCAGGTGGTGGTGCTGGCCATGCTCGGTCGGCTCATACCGGGCACGGCCGCCGCCGAAATCGCGGCGCTCCAGGATGCCCTTCTCCTCCAGCAGCCGGACAGTGCGGTACACGGTGGCGATGGAGATACGACCGTCCAGCGCCGACGCACGGCGGTACAGCTCCTCCACATCCGGATGATCGGCGGCGTCGGACAGCACGCGGGCGATGACCCGGCGCTGGCCGGTCATCTTCAGGCCCCGCTCGACGCATAGGCGTTCGATGCGTGATTCCTCGATGCGCGATTCCATGAGGTCCCTTTGGGCAGCGTTCGGCGTCGCGGACACGCCTTGGCGTAGCCGATGTGGCCACCCCGTGTCGACTCTGGCGCCCGCGTGCCCCGGCGCCTGACCCAGCGCGGGCGTCCTATTGCCCGCGCGGCTTGGTGCCCAGCCCGATCTTCTTGGCCAGCGACGACCGGTGCCGGGCATAGTTCGGCGCGACCATGGGATAGTCGGGCGGCAACTGCCACTTCTCCCGGTACTGCTCGGGCGTCATGTTGTACGACGTCTTGAGGTGGCGCTTGAGCATCTTGAGCTTCTTGCCGTCCTCCAGGCAGACGATGTGATCGGGGAACACCGACTTCTTGATCGGCACTGCGGGCTGCTGCTTGTCGGGGACCACCTGCTCCTTGCCGACGCCGGCCAGGGTCCGGTACACTTCCTGGATCAAGTTCGGCAGGGCATCCGGCGCGACGGAGTTGTTGGAGACGTGAGCCGACACGATTTGGGCTGTCAGGCCCAGTACGTCAGAAGTCTCTGCCGCTTCAGCCATGGGAACATCCTTTCATTAGGCGATTCCTTAGTCATATACGCGCTGCTGCTGCGGTTTCGCAATGGATGACTTGGATTTTAAGAACAGGGCCAGTGATGGTGGGCCAAGTGATGACCAGGACTCAAATGCTGACCACGACTATGCCGCAACCGCAGCAAGTGCAGCCAGCGATCGAGGGATGGGATGACTGATGAGGCGATGGCGGATGGTCCGGCGGCGGACCGCACCTTGGACATTACCGCAGATGTCTGTCCGATGACGTTCGTTCGTACCCGGTTGGCGCTGGACCGGATGCAGCCAGGGCAGACCCTGCTGGTGCGGCTGCGTGGCGAGGAACCCACACGCAACGTGCCGCGCACCGCCGCCGAGCAGGGCCACATCGTGCTGTCGCTCAGTCCCCGGGAAGACGGCACGCAGCTTCTGCTGCTGCGCCGCGGATGAGCGGGCCGCGCAGCACCAGGGCGTCGCCGCCGCCAGGATAGTAACGAGGCCGGCGGCCGACCTGGACGAATCCGGCGGCGCCATAGAGCGCGAGAGCGGCGGCATTGGATGGCGCAACTTCAAGGAACATTGCGGCAGCGCCGTGTTGCCGGGCGCCCTCCATGGCAGCGCGCAGCAAAAGACCGCCGGCGCCCCGGCGTTGCATGAGGGGATCGACCGCAAGGGTCAGGATCTCCGCCTCGTCCGCAGCAGTCCGCGCCAACACAAAGCCGCCCGCGTCCTGCCCCCTCTCCCCCCGGGAGAGGGGGAAGCATATCCAGCCATACGCGCCGGGCATCGCCAACTGCAGGGCCATCGCATCCGGCCCCCAGCGTTCGCCGGGCGGGAACGCCCTGGCGTGGATCAGCGCCATCGCGGCGGCATGCTGCGGCGTCGCTGCCGTCAGCGTCATGCGGCGCTGGCAGGCCGGGCTTCCGGCGGGTCCACATAGAGCGGTTGCGCAGGCCGCACCGGCAGGCCCACCGCAGCCCGGCGCAGTGCCGCAAGGGCGATGCCAGCCGGCATAGGCCGGGCCGGGCCCAGTGCCACGTCGAAGCCGCGAGCACGCAGGCGGTCCATCACGACTGCAGCAGCATCGCCGCCGATCAACAGCGGTCCGGACGGGGCCGGCACGCCATCCAACGCGACCGCACGGACCTCACCACCGCGTTCCAGAAACACCCGTCCCCGCCGCGTATCGACCGCCGCCCATTGCGCCCGGGGTTCGCCAGGGTCGAACAGCGCTTCCCCGACCGTCACGCCCGCCACGGGGACCCCTGCCGCCAACCCGATCCCATGCGCCAGCGCCAACGCCGCTCGCAGTCCGGTAAAGCTGCCCGGCCCGACCGTGACCGCGATCAGGGACAGCGCCGGCGTCCCAGCCTGCTCCAACACCGCGGCAGCCATTGCTGGCAGCGCCGCCAGGTTCCCCCGTGTCCCGTCCGCCACACGCATCGACAGCACCACGCCATCCCGCACGACGCCAGCGGAGCATCCTGACAACGCCGCATCCAGCGTCAGCACCAGAAAGGAAGGGGCAACCATCACCACTATTTCTGCCGGCACGCTCCGCGAAACCCCGGCCACAGCGCGCGTGGGTGCAGCCCCCCTGGATCGCTCAAGTCAAAATCGGTCTGAGCGCAGCTATGCCAGTCCGGTGACGGCATATGCCGGAATTGCACACTGGCGGGACCAATTTGCCCCACGGAACCAGCGTTCAGCCTGCACGCCCAGGTCGCCTGGAGCAAATGACCCAAAGCCGCGCCAGGCGTCCGGTTCCAGCCTTGCCGGACGCTACGCCTCGACCTGCTCCACCGACGTCACCTCGGGCACGTAATGGCGCAGCATGTTCTCGATGCCGTGCTTCAGGGTAGCGCTGCTGCTCGGGCAGCCGCTGCACGCGCCCTGCATGTGCAGGCGCACGATGC
>CAXTFY010000045.1:0-20633 GCA_964243265.1 uncultured Acetobacteraceae bacterium
GGCCAGGAACGGGTCCATACCCTGCGCCAGCAATCCCAGCACGATGCCGCCCAATACGTCGCCTGACCCAGCGGTGCCCAGCGTCGCCGGGGCATTGCTGTTGATGATGGCGCGGCCATCCGGCGCGGCCACCACCGTGTCGGCGCCCTTCAGCACGATTACCGCGCCGCAACGCCGGGCCGCCCACCGGGCGCGGGACAGCTTGTCGCCGCCCTGTCCTTCCGGCGGCGTGCCGAACAGCCGGTGGAACTCGCCCTCATGCGGCGTCAGCACGCACGGGCCGGTGATTGCCTGCTCCAGCGCCGCCGGGTCATCTTTGAACACCGTGAGCGCGTCGGCATCCAGCACCGTCGCCCGGCCGGTCCCCAGCATCGCCAGCACCCGCGCACGCGTGTCCGCGCCTGTCCCTGCCCCCGGCCCGATTAGCAGGGCGTTGAAACGTGCGTCGGCCAGCAGCCGGTCCAGGTCCTCGGGCGCCCGGATGGGCTGCACCATGATGCTCGTCAGCGCCGTGGCATAGACCAGCAGGCCCGCCGCCGGGGCCGCAACCGTCGTCAGGCCCGCCCCGGCGCGGGCAGCCGCCCGGGCAGCCATGCGCGCCGCACCGGTCATCGGCCAGCCGCCCCAGACTAGGGCGTGGCCGCGAGTGTACTTGTTGCCGCCATGCCCCGGCCGCGGCAGGTCAGCGGCCCATAGCGCCGGGTCGTTTTCCCAAGCGTCTGGGGCGAGGGTGTCCAGCACCGCGGCAGGGATGCCGATGTCGGCGACCATGACCTCCCCGCACAGCGTCCGGCCCGGCAGCAGCAGGTGACCAGGCTTCTTGCGAAAGAATGTGACGGTCAGGGCCGCCGGCGCCGCGCCCAAGTCCGCGCCAGTGTCGCCCGCGACGCCGCTCGGCACGTCAATGGCGATCACTGGCCGGCTTCCGCAGGCGGCAAGCGTCGCCTTGGCCGCGCCCTCGACGGCGCGACTCAGGCCGGAGCCGAACACCGCGTCGATCACCAGGTCCGCCCCGTCCAGCACCGTGGGCGCCAGCGGCTCGACCATGCCGGTCCAAAGCTCCGCATGGTGCCGCGCGTCCCCCGCCAGGCCGTCACGGGACCCGAGCAATGCGACCCGCACCGGCCATCCGGCCTCGGCCAATGCCCGCGCGGCCACGAAGCCATCACCTCCATTGGAACCGGGGCCGCACAGCACGGCGACGGGGCGCACGGACCAACGCTGCATGATCCTCTGCGCGACGGCCTGGCCGGCATGCTGCATCAGGAGCGGGGCCGGGAGGCCGCCGGCGACCGTCAGGCGATCAGCCTCGCCCATCCGGCGGACATCGAGAAGGGCGGTCCGGTTGTCCAATCGCGCTTCCTCAGTCGGCCGCCGCCGCTCCCTCGGCAGGGAGGGGACCGATAGTGGCCGCAAGGGCGTCATCGACCGTGTCCAGCCAGATGAACCGCAGCCGCTGCTGCGCGCTGGCCGGGATGTCCTCCAGGTCGCGCCGGTTGCGGGCGGGCAGCATCACCGTGTTGATCCCGGCCCTGGCGGCGGCGATCACCTTCTCGCGGATGCCGCCGACGGGGAGCACCAGGCCGCGCAGGCTGATCTCGCCCGTCATGGCCGTGGTGGGCGGCACCGTACGGCCCGTCATCAGGGACGACAGCGCCACGAACATCGCCACCCCCGCCGAGGGACCATCCTTCGGCGTCGCCCCCGCCGGCACGTGTACATGCAGGTCGCCCTGCGCGAACTGCTCGGCCGCGATCCCCATCCCGGCCGCCCGCGACTTCAGCAGGCTGAGCGCCGCCTGCACGCTCTCCTTCATGACGTCGCCGAGCTGGCCCGTCAGCGTCAGCCGGCCCGAGCCGGGCACCCGGCTGGCCTCGATGAACAGGATGTCGCCGCCGACCGGCGTCCAGGCCAGCCCGGTCGCCACGCCCGGCATGGCGGTATGCTGCGCCACGTCCGCGTCGAACCGGCGCGGCCCCAGGATAGAAGCCACCTCGTCCACGCCGACATGCAGGGGACCGGCAGCACCCTCCGCCACGCGCACCGCGACGTTGCGGAACACCGCGCCGACCTCGCGCTCCAGGTTCCGCACGCCGGCCTCACGCGTGTAGCCGTCGATCACCAAGTTCAGCCCGGCGTCGTCCAGGTCCACCATCGACGCCTGCAGCCCGTTCTGTCGCAACTGCCGCGGCAGCAGGTGGCCGCGGGCAATGGCCGCCTTCTCCTCAGCGGTGTAGCCGGACAACTGCACGATCTCCATCCGGTCGCGCAGCGGGCCCGGGATGGTGTCGAGCTGGTTGGCGGTGGCGATGAACAGCACCCGGCTCAGGTCGAACGGCACCCCCAGGTAGGCGTCGCGGAAGGTGCCGTTCTGCTCGGGATCCAGCACCTCCAGCAGCGCCGAGGCCGGGTCGCCCTGGAAGCCGCCGGCGCCCAGCTTGTCCATCTCGTCGAGCATCATCACGCAGTCCCGCTCGCCCGCACGCCGCACCGCCTGGATGATGTTGCCCGGCAGCGCCCCGACATAGGTGCGGCGGTGCCCGCGGATTTCGGCCTCGTCATGCACGCCGCCCAGGCTGACGCGGACGAACTTGCGCCCGACCGCGCGGGCGATCGACTGGCCGAGCGAGGTCTTGCCCACCCCCGGCGGCCCCACGAAGCACAGGATCGGCCCCTTGCCGTCCGGGTTCAGCTTGCGGACGGCGAGGAACTCCAGGATGCGGCGCTTGATTTTCTCCAGCCCGAAGTGGTCGGCGTCCAGCACCCCCCGCGCGTGGGCGATGTCGATGGGCGCCTCCGCCTCCAGCCGCCAGGGCAGCTCCGACAGCACTTCCAGGTAAGACCGGACCATGCCGGCCTCCGCCGCGCCGTCCGGCATGCGCTGCAGGCGGCGCAGCTCGCGCCGGGCCTGGGTCGCGACATCCTCCGGCAGCCCGGCGCCGTCCAGCTTGCGCTGCAGCTCCTCCAGCTCGGGCGCGGCGTCGTCGCCCTCGCCCAGCTCCTTCTGGATGGTCTTGAGCTGCTCGCGGAGCAGGAACTCGCGCTGACGGCCCTCCATCGCCGTGCGGGTCTGCTGACCGATGTCGTGCGACAGGCGCAGCACCTCGTGCCGGTAGGCCAGGCGGGCGATCACCCGGTCCAGGCGGGACACCAGGTCGAAGGTCTCGAGGATTTCCTGCTTCTCCAGCGGCGCCAGGTCCAGCAGGCCCGTCACGAAGTCGGCCAATGCGCCGGGCTGGTCGATAGCCTGGACGGTGGCAGTCAATTCGGCGGGCGCGTTCTCGATCAGGCGCAGCACCTGTTGGCTGCGCTCCTGCAAGTGATGAAAGCGCGCGTCGATCTCAGGGGTACGGGCGGTAGGCTCGGGGATGCGCTGCACCGTGACCGATTGCGGCTCGGCCAGGCCCATTAGCCGGACCCGGCCGAGGCCCTGCACGATGGCATTATGCGAGCCGTCGCGCCCAGTGAAGTAGCGCAGCAGCCGCGCCTCGGTGCCAATCGGGTGCAGGCTGTCCAAGCCTGGCGCGGCATCGGGCTGGTCCCCCGACGCATCCCGCTGCAGCACGACCGCGATATGCCGCTGGGTGCGGGCGGCTTCCTGAAGCGCGGCGGCGGCGTCGGGACGGGTGATCGACACCGGCATCACCATGCCCGGCATCAGCACGGTGTCAGTGACCGGCACGAGAACCAGCGTCTCGGTCGCCGTGTTGCCCGGCAGGTCGTCCGGGCTGCTCACCCCGGCAGCAGTCGAGCCATCCATCAGTCCAGCCTCCGCAAGGTCAGCATCAGGCAGCCATCGGCGAAGTCCTGTCCGGTCAGTTGATAGGCGCCGTGCGGCAGCGGCAACCGCCGCTCGAAGCGCCCATGCGGCAGTTCGACCCGGTGGACCCGGGCGGGCCGCTGCACGGTCGGCCAGCGCCGGGTGCCGCGGACCAGCAACTCGCCGGCGCTGATGCCGACCTCCACATCGTCCGGCCGGACGCCAGGCAGCGCGACGACGATCAGCAGCCCCGCTTCGGTTTCCAGCACATCGACCGCTGGCTCCCATCCGGCGGCGGTGGGCAGGAACACCTCCCGCGGCAGCCGGTCGGTGCGCGCCAGCACTACCAGCGCCTCCGACCACATGGCGTCCCGACCCGACCTTGGCATCGCGGCTAGCCTTGCTGGCCGGTCTTCAGGCGGTGGCCGAACACCATGTCAGCGTTCCGCTGCTGCGCCGGGGGCATGGCGGCGTACAACGGCGCGAACGTGTCGGCCAGGCGCTTGAGGCCCGCGGCATGGATGGCGGCGACGGCCTCATAGGTGTTGATGTCATCCACGGCGTTCATGGTCGCTGCCTTGTCCGACCGGGCCTGGATCGCGGTGGAAAGCGACTTGGCATTGTCCTGCATGGCGTCAGCGATGGGCGCCCACAGCACCTCTTGGTCGGGCTTGATCTGCAGCTGGTTGTGCAGCCGCTGGATGCGGGCTGTGACGTCTTCCGGCGCTTGGGCTGCCCGCGACACGGCCCGTGCAGGCTGGGCATGGGGCGCCTCGGCCGCCAGCAGGCGGACCGGGCCGACGAGCAGCGCGACGGCCAGGGCGGTGGACAAGCGAACGGCGACGCGGGTGTTGGTGGCTTCAATCATCGGTAGTGCCTCCTGTGGGATTGACGTACTCAAATCCTGCTCGCCGGGATGCTGCGAGCCAAGCGCATTCCTGGCGGGAGGGGTCAGCGATGGCCGCCGCCACCGCCGCCGTGACCGCCACCACCGCCGCCGTGGAACCCGCCGCCACCGCCGCCGCCATGGAACCCGCCACCGCCGCCACGGAACCCGCCACCACCGCCGCGGAACCCACCAACGCCGCCGCGGAACCCGCCGCCGCGATAGCCGCCGAACCCGCCGCCGTAAGCGAAACCGAACGGCTCATAAAGTGGCGCGTAGCCGCCATAGCCAGGGGCGCCATAGAAGGACGAGTAGGCGCCGCCGGCGGGGATGCAGCCACTCCCGTACGAGTAGGCGTAGCCCACCGGACAGTTGACCGCATACTGCGCCGATGCAGGGGTCGCGGGGGCCAAAACCATCAGGCCAAGACCGCCTGCAATAACTGCCTTGCAGGCGATCAGTGTTGGGGTACGCATTTCCATCTCCTGGTTGGGCACCGATGACTTGCGCTGGTCATTTGAAGCACCTTACGCAGCCGGCGACCGCGGGGCGCGACGTCCCGGGTCAATAAATTGTAGGCCGGGGGCGCGAGGCACCGGTTGCGTTAGTCATAGGTAGTGGCATCCAAGCCGCCGCAACAGGGTCGGAAGTTACTCATATCAGCCGCCGAAGGTCCTGACCGGCGATGGGGGTGCCGTCATTGCGGAGCGGGCCCGCGTCGCTGCAAGCCAGGAACGGCCAGGATGGTCCTTGATCCCCTGGGGCGTCACGCCGACGCCGGCCCGCAAGGATGGGTGCAGGCTGGAACTGCCGGGCCAAGACGTTCGGCGCCTGGCAGCACTTGTTGCCGGCAGCGGCGGCACGCTACGTTACAGAGCCGGCACTGCCCAACGCCGCCCCGCATGCCTATGCTGCGCCGCATGGACATCAGCCCGCACATCCTGCTGATCGATGACGACCGCGAAATCCGCGACCTGCTGTCCCGCTTCCTGGAACGGCACGGCATCCGCGTCACCGGCGCCCGCGATGGCCGCGAGGCCCGGCGCGCCTGGCCGGCCGGCGCCTACCACCTGGTGATCCTCGACCTGATGCTGCCCGGCGAGGGCGGGCTGGAGCTGGCGCGCTGGCTGCGCGGCATCAGCGACGTGCCCATCGTCATGCTGACCGCCATGGGCGAGGAGACCGACCGCATCATCGGCCTGGAGCTGGGCGCCGACGACTACCTGGCCAAGCCGTTCAACCCGCGCGAGCTGCTGGCCCGCATCCGCGCCGTCCTGCGCCGCACTACCGAGCGCGGCCTACGCCAGGGCACGACGCCGAAGTCGCTGCACTTCGCCGGCTGGACGCTGGACCAGGCGCGGCGCGTGTTGCTGAACCCGCAGGGGATCGAGGTGCCGCTGACCGGGGGCGAGTTCGACATGCTCGCCGCCATGGCCGGGCGGGCCAACCAGGTGCTGACGCGCGACATGCTGCTGGACTTGCTGCGCGGGCGGCAGGCCGGGCCGTTCGACCGCGCCATCGATGTCGCCATCAGCCGGCTGCGCCGCAAGCTGGGCGGCGAGGGGGAGGGCGGCACCAGCCTGATCAAGACCGTGCGTGGCGGCGGCTACGTCTTGGCGGCGGAGGTCGAGCAGGCATGAACATGTTCAGGCGCCCCGCCCTGGAGCACCTTGCCCTGGAGCACCCCGCCCTGGGACGCCCCCTCCTGGGACGCCCCCTACTGAGACGCCGCTTCCTGAGACGGATGTATCCGCGCAGCCTGGCAAGTCGTACCGCGCTGGTGCTGCTGCTCGGCCTGGCTGCTGTCCAAGGCATGGGCCTGGTGGTGCATACCTGGGACCAGGATGAGATGCATCGCCTGGCGGACGGCTGGGCCTTGGGCGGGCGCGTGATCGCCGCCATGCGCGTGATCGGCGCCGTTCCGCCGGACGGCTGGGCGGCAGCGGCGGCAAACCTCGACCCGGCAACCGGCGTGCAGGCCTCTGTGGAGACCACGCTGCCGTACAACAATCCCGACGCTGCGCCGCGGGAGCTGCAACGCGCCATCCGCCCCTTCCTGCTGTATGGCCAGGTGCCGCAGCCGCTGCGCCCGCGGGAGACGCAGGTGCGTGCGGCAGGGGAGCAGCATATCGTGCTCAACCTGCACCTGCAGGACGACCGTTGGCTGATCCTGCGTACCGGGTTCTCGCCGGCGCGTCCCTGGGCGTCGGCGTCGTTCCTGTGGGCGTGGGCGGGCATGACGCTGGCCGCCGCCGGGCTGACGCTGTGGGCGGTGCGGCGGCTGACCGCCCCGGTGCGGCTGCTGGGCGCCGCCGCCGAGCGCCTGGGACGCGACGTGAACGCTCCCGCCCTGGATGAGACTGGGCCGGAGGAGGTCGCCACTGCTGCCCACGCGTTCAACACGATGGCTGGGCGCATCCGCCGCTTCGTCGCCGACCGCACCTTCCTGCTGACGGCCATTGGCCACGACCTGCGCACGCCCATCACCCGGCTGATGCTGCGGGCCGAGTGGATGGAGGACGACGAGCAGCGCCGCAAGATGCTGGCCGACCTGCAGGAGCTGGAGGCGATGGTGGCCGCCACCCTGGCGTTCGGCCGCGACGTGGCGGGCAGCGAGCCGGCGGTGCCGATGGACCTGGCGGTGCTGCTGCGGACGGTGCTGGACGAGACGGCGGACGCCCGGCCGGCCGCGCACCTGGCCTATGCCGGGCCGGAGCACCTGGCGATCCAGGCACGGCCGGTGGCGCTGAAGCGGGCGATCGCCAACCTGGTCGGCAATGCCGTCGCCTATGGCGGGGATGCCCGGATCGTGCTGTGCACGCCGCATGAGGGCGCCGGCGATGGCCTAGTCGTGGTGCAGGTGGAGGACACCGGCCCCGGCATCCCGCCCGAGGAGCTGGACCGGGTGTTCGAGCCGTTCCACCGCCTGGACAGCAGCCGCAACCGGGAGACCGGTGGCACGGGGCTGGGACTGCCGATTACGCGCAACATCCTGCGGGCGCATGGGGGCGATGTGACGCTGGCGAACCGAACGGGGGGCGGGGTACGGGCGACGGTGACGCTGCCGGGGTAGGGATGGTGCCTGCTCCCTCTCCCCGCGTCGGGAGAGGGAGCAGGCGACACAAGCGATGCTCCTGTGCCGGCGCCTGGGACGGTGCGGGCGGGACTACTCGGACTCTTCGAGCAGCAACGCGTTGTCGGCATCGGCGGACAGCCGCACCGTGCCCTCCTCGACCTCGGCCACCAGCCCCATCGAGATGTAGTGGTGCTTGCCGTCGGACGAGTCGTCCTTGGTCAGCTTGATGCGGTCGCCCTCGACCTTGTCCACGGTGCCGAGATGCACCCCGTCGGCGCCGATGACCTTGGCATGTTGCTTGATTTCGCTGGCGTCCACCATGGACCGTCTCCTGTTCAGGTTGAGCAACTCTAACACAGGGACCGCAGCCCCGTCGCATGACGTTTGGCAAATAGGCCAACTAGCCAGGCCAACGTGCCCCGACTTTCATGCGCCAACTCCCAGTTGCTACGCCGTGAGGGCCTTGCCCCGGGTCTCCGGCAGCAGGAACGCCGCCACCGCCATCACGCCATAGGCGACGGCGGCGAACAGCCCGATGGCCGCGCCCAGCGACATGCTGGCCGACAGCACGCCCACCAGCCACGGGAACAGCGCCCCGGTGGCCCGGCCGAAGTTGTAGGCAAAGCCCTGGCCGACACCGCGCACCCGGGTCGGGAACTGCTCGGTGAAGAACGCCCCCATGCCGCTGAAGACCCCGGCCGGGAAGAAGCCCAGCGGGATGCCCAGCACCAGCATCAGCCCGTCCGACAGCGGCGTCATGGTATAGAGCAGCACGATTGCGCAGGAGCCGACCGCAAAAACCAGGAACGTCGCCCGCCGGCCGATGCGGTCGGCGAAGTAGGCGCCGCCCAAGTAGCCGGCGAAGGCCGAGAGGATCGTGACCCACAAGTAGCCGGAGGTCGCCAGCACCGTCAGGTGCCGCTCGGTCCGCAGGAAGGTCGGCAGCCAGGTGGTGACGGCGTAGTAGCCGCCCTGCGCGCCGGTGCCCATCACCGCACTCAGCATCGTCGTCCGCAGCAGGCCGCCCTGGAAAATCTCCAGGAAGCGCGGACGGTCGCCGGTCAGGGCGATCACGCGCTGGCTTTCCTTGAACACGTCGCTCTCGTCCACCAGGCGGCGCAGGAAGAACACCAGGATGGCCGGGGCGACGCCGACCATGAACAGCACGCGCCAGGCGGTCGTGTCGTCGAGCAGGGAGTACATCACGTAATACAGCAGCGCCGCCGCCGCCCAGCCGACGGCCCAGCCGCTCTGCATGGCGCCGACCGCCTTGCCGCGGTGCTTGGGCTGGATGACTTCGCCAAGCAGCACCGCGCCGGCCGCCCACTCACCGCCGAAGCCGAAGCCCATCAGCGCGCGGGTGGCGAACAACTGGTGGTAGCTTTGCGCCAGCCCCGAAAGGAAGGTGAAGGCGGCGAACCACAGGATGGTCAGTTGCAGCGTCCGCACCCGGCCGATGCGGTCGGCGAGGAACCCGGCGCCCCAGCCGCCGATGGCGCTGGCGATCAGCGTCGTTGTGCCGAGCAGCCCGGCGTCGGCGCGGGTCAGGCTGAACACCGCCAGCAGGGTAGGGATGGCGAAGCTGTAGAGCTGCACGTCCATCGCATCCAGCGCCCAACCGCCGATGCAGGCCCCGAGTGTCCGCCGCTCGCGTGCCGACAGGTCACCGATCCAGCCGGTCAGGCTGGTGTCCTGTGCTGGCTCCGCCGCTATGCCGCTCATGCCGACTCCCGATGTTATCGTAGGGACGCTAGCGCAGGCCGGGGTGCGGCGGAACCGGAAAGCTGCCTGCTCCCTCTCCCCGCCTCGGGAGAGGGCCGGGGTGAGGGGGGCTTGCTGACTTGGCTTCGCAGCCGGGGACAGCCAGAACCGGGCGAGATGTTGGCTGGGGACCGTGCTGCAAGACCCCCCTCACCCCAACCCTCTTCCGAAGGAAGAGGAAGCTGGAAACCTTCTTCGGTGCGCGCCCTGGGGCAGCGTGGGCGTCAGAACTCCGCCATCGCCGCCGCCGCGTCGGCATAGCGGTCGGCGTCCTCCCGCAGCAGCAACCGTGCCGCGACCAGGGCATCGGCCGCTGCACGGACCCGGGCGGCATAGGCGTCCCGGCTGCCATAGCGCTCCTGCAGCGACGGCCGCGGGTCCCCGGTGCGCTCGCGCTCTGCCCGGGTGCGGGCGAAGGGGATGAACGTGCCGTCACGGTCGCACAGCTCGGTCGGCATGTCGCGATAGACGTTGACGCCGGCATAGGTCCCGAGCGGCACCGCCAGGGGAGGCAGTCGCAGCCCCGCGACCTCGTTGCCGTCCGCGTCCACCGCCGACACGAAGGTCGGGAACGGCCGGACCGGGGTGGCCGGCGGGTTGACCCAGTTCACCGGCTGACCCACCACGTTGTCGCCCGGCGCCCAGGTCACGCCCGGGATCGCGGGGCGCCGTACCGCCGTGGCCGGCACGCCGGTGCCGTCGCCCTGCCGGGGCACCATGCTGTCGGGCGGCACCGTGCCACGGACCACCCAAGCCTGCAGGTTGGACAGCATGGCCCGCAGCGCCGGCCCGGCGCTGTTGGGATTGCGCGGGTTGGCGCAGTAGCCCGGCGTCGCCAGCGTCCCGGCGTGCCCGATGTGCTCGGTCCCCGACACGAACACCATGCGCACGGTTGACGGCAGCGCGGCGTCCTGCCCCTCAGGGTCGCTGTGCACCAGGGAGGCGGCCTTTTGCCAGTACTCGGTGGAGGTGTTGCTCTCGATGACCAACGGGTCGAACCCGCCGCCGTGCAGCAGCCCGCCGCCGGGGCCGTCGCGGTAGGTGTAGGCGCCCCAGACCTCCGGGTAGAACCGGTCCTCATGCTGCGTCGCGGTGCGGAACGGCATGGCGAAGGCCTCGTTGGCGAACACCTTGCCCGCGCCGGGGATGTGCGCCAGCACGCCGTCGAATACCAGCCGCCCGTCCTCGTCCCGGTTCATGCCCAGGTCCAGGAAATGCCGCAGGAACCGGCCGCTGAGCGAGATGCCGAAGCCGATGGCGTGCTGGATGCCGTCCCGCTGGCGCAGGTAGGCCACCAGGTCGCGCGTCGCCGCGAACCCGATGCCGTCCACGGTCGGGGCGGTGGCGTCGTATGTCAGGTCGTAGATGCGGCGTGGGGCGGGCGCGCTGCCGAAGGGGAGCAACTGGATGGTGCGGCTGTCCCGGAAGTTCCAGCCATCGCGCGGCACGGGGGTGCGCGGGTCGCCTTCGCGGCTGCGCACGGTCAGGCGGGCGGTCTGCATGTCGGCGACGGGGTAGGGCAGGCGGATGGGGGCGCTGGACTCCGGCCCGCGGGTGCCGTTGATGAACTCGTGCCGGATGCGCTGGACGATTGGATTGGGGCCGTCGGTGGCGATGGGGACCTGGATGGTCATGCCGTGGTTGGCCGTTGCGGCCTCGGGCTGCCAGCCGGACCAGACCATCGTATCGCCCTGCCGGAGGGTGAAGGCGTTGCCGGCGTCGGCCAGGGTGCGCGGGTCGTTGACGCTGCCGTTCGCTGGCTCCGTGGCGTCGTTCACCCAGGACATCAGGAACTTGGCGCCGCGGTTGGTCACGTCGTACAGCAGCACGCCGCTGCCGCGCGCCGGGTAGGCGGGGCGCAGGATGAACACGTCGGTGCTGTACTCCACCCGGCCGCGGGCGTTGCGCGGCGCGCGGTTCAGCAGGGCGATGCCGGCGTTCGCGGGGTCGGCCGGGTCCAGCTCGCCGGTGGCGGTCGCGGTGATGCGGACGTAGGGGCCGGCGTCGCCGAATGCGGCCCCGGCGGCGAAGGGTTCCTCAGACAGGACCTGCAGGCCCGTCAGCCGCGCAGTAGCCGGGTTCGCCACGACGCAGGCCCCGGCGCACAGGCCGGCCAGGATCATCAGCCGCATCAGTTTCCCCCCGCCGGGTCTCCGCCCGGCAGTGGAGACGGTCGCGCCCGGGCTGGCGGCTGTCAACGGTTCCCTGCAGTAGTCGGCGGCCTCGGCGGCGGTCAAGGGCTTTGCGGGGACCCCTACATTCAGCCCTGCAACAAACTATATCTGGCTGCAGAGATTGGAGATCACCTCGATGCGCCGTTCCCATTCGTTCATAGCCGCCCTGGCCGTCGCCGCGCTGGCCTTGGCGCCATCGTTCGCCGATGCGCGGGCCGGGTTCGGCGGCAGCATGGGCAGCCGCGGGATGCGGAGCTACTCCGCGCCGCCGATGACCAACACGGCACCGATGGGCGCCGTGCCGTTCGACCGCAGCCTGGCGCAGCGGCCGTCGCCGTCCTTCCCCGGCTATGGGGCGCAGCCGTCCTACGGACGGTCCGGTTTCGGGTCGGGCCTGATGGGTGGGCTGGCGGGTGGCCTGCTAGGCGTTGGGTTGGGCAGCCTGCTGATGGGCCACGGCTTCGGCGGCGGCGGCGGGTTCCTGGGCCTGCTGATCCAGTTGGCGGTGCTGTTCTTCGTCGGGCGCTGGCTGGTGCGGATGTTCATGCGCCGGCAGCCGGCGATGGCGGGGATGCCGGGCATGGCGCGCACGGCGCAGCCCAGCCCGATGCAGGCCAGCGGCATGGCACCCAGCGCCGGCACCGGCATTGCCATCAGCCAGCCCGACTACGCCGCGTTCGACCGCAACCTGCAGGCCGTGCAGGCGGCCTGGACGGCGCAGGATGTGAACGCCCTGCGTGGCCTGGCGACGCCGGAGATGGTCAGCTACTTCGCCGAGCAGTTGGCCGAGCAGAACAGCCGCGGCCTGCACAACAGCGTCACCCACGTGCGGCTGGAGAAGGGCGACCTGGCCGAGGCCTGGGCCGAGGGCGGGCGCGAGTACGCCACGGTGGCGATGCGCTTTTCCGCCCTGGACGTGACGCGCGACTCCACGGGCCGGATCGTCGAGGGCGACGTGGCGGTGCGCAGCCTGGCCACGGAGATGTGGACGTTCCTGCGGGCCCGTGGCGGGCAGTGGCTGCTGTCGGCGATCCAGCAGACCCGCTAAGCCAACGATGTCAGCCGCTTAAGAAAGGCCGCCGGTCATGCCGGCGGCCTTTCCGACATTGGATCGGGGCAGCGTTCCTGCATCACTGAAGTTTCACGTGCGGCCGGGCCAGCCTAGCGTATGAGGCCGCGGCAAGGACATCAGTCCTGTTGCAACACGCGAGGTTTGAGCGATCGCATGAACGCCATCATCGCCACCCCACGAGGCGCCTCCCACGCCCAGACTTACCGCAGCGTCTTCATCTCGGACCTGCATCTGGGCACCCGCGGGTGCCGCAGCGACTTTCTGGCCGACTTCCTCGGCGGGATGTCGTGTGAGAACTTGTTCCTGGTCGGCGACATCGTCGATGGCTGGCGGCTGCGGAAGTCCTGGTACTGGGACGCGGCGCACGACAAGGTCATCCGACTGATCCTGCGCCATGCCCGCACCGGCGCCAAGGTGACCTATGTGCCCGGTAACCACGATGAGATGTTCCGCGCCTGGCTGCCGCCGATGCTGGACCCGAACGCGCTGCAGGTCGCCGGCATCACGTTACGCAACGAGGCGGAGCACACCACCGCCGCCGGCCTGAAGCTGCTGGTCATCCACGGCGACGAGTTCGACGGCGTGCTGCGCTACGCGCGGTTCCTGGCGGTGCTGGGCGACGGCGCGTATGTGACATCCCTGGTGGTGAACCGCTGGTTCAACAGCGTCCGCCGCCGGCTGGGCTATCCCTATTGGTCGCTGTCGCAGTGGCTCAAGCGCCAGGTGAAGGGCGCGGTGAAGGCCATCGACCTGTTCGAGACCGCGTTGGCGGCGGAGGCCAAGCGCCGCGGCTTCGACGGCGTGGTGTGCGGCCACATCCACCATGCCGAGATGCGGCAGGTGAACGGCGTGCTGTATGTGAACGACGGCGACTGGGTCGAGAGCTGCACCGCGCTGGTCGAGCACCACGACGGCCGGCTGGAGCTGCTGGACTGGGCGGCGTTGAACAAGCTGTCGTTCTACACGCCGTGCCCCTCGGACAAGGCCCCGCTAT
The DNA here is from genome assembly GCA_964243265.1 of uncultured Acetobacteraceae bacterium. Taxonomy (GTDB): domain Bacteria; phylum Pseudomonadota; class Alphaproteobacteria; order Acetobacterales; family Acetobacteraceae; genus DASWOJ01. The sequence continues at coordinate 13,724 of CAXTFY010000045.1, forward strand.
TCGGGGCTGCCTCCGAGAAGGCCAGGGCCGCCGAAGCCGAGGAGACGGCAGCGGCGTGAGCCAATGCGCATGCTGCCAATGCGCATACTAATCGTCTCCGACGCCTGGCACCCCCAGGTGAATGGCGTGGTCCGCACCCTGTCCATGGTCGCCACTGAACTGACCCTGCTGGGGCACCAGGTTGAGGTGATTGGACCCGACCGCTTCCGCACGGTGGCGATGCCGGGCTATGCCAGCATCCGCCTGGCGCTGATGCCGGGGCGGCGGCTGATGCTGATGATCGAGGCCTTCCGTCCCGACGCGCTGCATGTTGCGACCGAGGGGCCGCTGGGCCTGGCGGCGCGGCGCTGGGCAGTGCGGCGGCGGCTGGCGTTCACCACGTCGTTCCACACGAGGTTCCCCGAGTACCTGCACGCCCGCACCCGTGCGCCAACGGGGCTGGCCTATGCGGGCCTACGCTGGTTCCACAACGCCGGGTCGGCGACGATGGTGGCCACCAGCAGCCTGCAACGCGAGCTGGCGCACCGGGGGTTCGAGAACGTGCGGCCCTGGACGCGCGGCGTGGACCTGGCCCGCTTCCAGCCGTCCAGCGCTGCCGGGGATCGGGCGCCGCGGCCGGTGTTCCTGTACGTCGGACGCATCGCGGTCGAGAAGAACATCGGCGCCTTCCTGTCGCTGGACCTGCCCGGCACCAAGGTCGTGGTCGGTGACGGCCCGCAGCGTGACGCCATGGCGCGCACCTATCCGGCGGCACGATTCCTGGGGGAGCTGCATGGCGAGGCGCTGGCGAGCGCCTATGCCGCGGCGGACGTGTTCGTGTTCCCGTCGCTGACCGACACGTTCGGGCTGGTGCTGCTGGAAAGCCTGGCCTCCGGCACTCCCATCGCCGCCCACCCCGTCACCGGGCCGGCGGACATCCTGGAGGGCGCGGCGCCAGGGGTCGGCGCGTTGGACCATGACCTGCGGGCGGCGGCGCTGCGCGCCCTGTCCGGCGACCGCGCCGCCTGTCGCCGCCATGCCGAGCGGTTCAGTTGGCGGGCATGCGCCGAGGCATTCCTGGCGAACCTCGTGGTGGTCGGCGCGGGCTGATCCAGGCCGGACTCTGGTTTGCCCGGACCGGTTTGCTGGGGCTGGTTTGCTGGTGCCGGTTTGCCCGGCCTGGGACGCCATGCTACCGCCCGCCCATGTTAGCCTGCCGCCTGTGCTGAAGACCCTCCTCCGCCATCCGCGTACGACCGCCTTGAGCACCCGTGCGTTGGGCGCCTACTTGCGGTTCGCGCTGCGCAACACGCGATGGACCCTGCATGGCGCGGAGCAGCTTGGCCCCTACTTGTTCGCCAACGCCGCCATCTTCGCGTTTTGGCATGAGTGCCTGCCGCTGATGCCGGCCCTGTGGACGCTCGCTGTGCAGCGGCGGGCCGAGGCCGGGGCGCCGCGCGGCCGGATGCACGTCCTGGTCAGCCGGAACCGGGATGGCCGCATGATCGGACACATCATGCGCGGCTTCGACGTGGACTTGGTGCACGGCTCGACCGCCAAGCGCGGCGAGCAGAAAGGCGGATCAGCCAGCCTGCGCGCCCTGCTGGCGGTGCTGGCCGCCGGGGACCAGGTGGTGATCACGCCGGATGGGCCGCGCGGGCCGTGCCGGGTCGTAGCGCCTGGCGTGGCCCAGTTGGCGGCGCTGGCCGGCGTGCCCATCGTGCCGTGCGCCGCACGGTTGACCCGGCGCCGGAGGCTGCACACCTGGGACCGCATGATCCTGCCGCTGCCCTGGGGCCATGGCGTTCTGGTCTGCGGCGAGCCTATCGTGGTCCGCCGCGGGATGTGGCGCGACGGGGTTGCCCCGATCGGCGCCGCGCTGACCCAGGCCGCCGACCAAGCCGAGGCGTTGTGCGCAGCATGACCGCGCCCCCGTGGCATGGCCTCCAGTGGCATGGCCCCTCTTGGCAGGGCACCGTCTGGCATGGCGCCGCCACCCTGGCCGTGCCCGGCCTGCGCATAATGCTGCGGCGGCGCGCGGCGCGCGGCAAGGAGGCTCCGCACCGCCTATTGGAGCGCGAGGGCATCGACGCCACCCCTCGCCCGCCCGGCCGCTTGCTGTGGCTGCATGCGGCCAGCGTCGGGGAAAGCCTGTCGGTGCTGCCGGTGCTGTCCGCCTTGCCCTGCCGGGTCCCGGTCGTCTTCACGACGGGCACCGCCACCTCGGCGGCCGTGCTGGGGGAGCGGCTGCCGGCGCTTGGGCTGCATCAGGTGCTGCACCGCTTCGTGCCGTTGGATGTGCCGGCCTGGGCCGGACGCTTTTTGGACCATTGGCGGCCGGACGCGGCGGCGTTCGTCGAGGCGGAGCTGTGGCCCAACCTGCTGGCGGCGCTACACGCGCGCCGTATCCCGGCCATGCTGGTCAATGCCCGCATGTCTGCCCGCAGCGCGCGGGGATGGGGCCGGGCGCCAGGCTTCGCGCGGCACGTCCTGGGCATGTTCAACCAGGTCCAGGCAGGATCGGAGGAGGATGCGGCCCGGCTGCGCGGCCTGGGCGCGCAGCGCGTCACAGCGCCCGGCAACCTGAAGTCGTCCGCGCCGCCCCTGCCGGCGGATGGCGCGGAGTTGGCGCGGTTGCAGCACCTGCTGGCAGGACGCCCGGTATGGCTGGCCGCCAGCACGCATCCGGGGGAGGACGAGGTCGCCGGGCAGGTACACCGGCGCTTGGCCGTGCGGCATCCGGGTCTGCTGACCATCATCGCGCCTCGCCATCCGGAGCGTGGCGCCCGGATCGCCGCCGCATTGCACGCCGGGCGCCGCTCATTGGGCCAGGACCCACCGGGGGAGGGCATCTGGATTGCCGACACCCTGGGCGAGCTGGGCCTGCTCTATCGTCTGGCCCCGGTAGTGTTTGTCGGCCGCAGCTTGATCGGACATGGAGGGCAGAACCCATTGGAGCCGGCGCGTCTTGGCTGCGCTGTCGCAATGGGACCGCACACCGCCAATTTCGCCGAAGCGGTGCAGAGTCTGGCCCGGTCCGGTGGGCTGACCGAGGTGGCCGACGCGGACGGCCTGGCGGGGTGGGTGGATGCCATGCTGCGGGACCCCGGCCGGCGGGCTGGGATCGGGGCCGCAGCGCAGGCCGCGGCGACGGGCGCGGCCGGGCTGCCGGAGCGAACGGCCCAAGCGTTGCTGGACCTGCTCGCCCCATGATGCCGCCAGGCTTTTGGCGGCAGGATGGCGTGCTGCCGCGCCTGCTTGCCCCGGCGGCCGCCGTGGTCGCGCGGGGTACAGCCCGGCGGTTGGCGCAGCCCGGCTGGCGGGCGCCGGTGGCGGTGCTGTGCTGCGGCAACGCCGGTGTGGGCGGGACAGGCAAGACCACCCTGGCGCTGGACCTGCTGCGCCGGCTGCACGCCCGCGGCGTGGCGGCGCACTGCCTGACCCGGGGCTATGGCGGGCGGGTGCGGGGTGTGCTGCGGGTGGACCCCGGCATCCACGATGCGGCACTGGTGGGCGACGAGCCGCTGCTGCTGGCTGCGGTCGCTCCGACCTGGGTGGCCGCCGACCGTGCCGCCGGCGCGCGGGCCGCCGTCGCGGCGGGTGCGGAGGCCCTGGTGATGGACGACGGCCTGCAGAACCCGACGCTGGTGCAGGATGCCGGGCTGCTGGTGATCGATGGCGCTGCCGGGTTTGGCAACGGCCGCGTGCTGCCGGCCGGGCCGCTGCGGGAACCCGTGGCGATGGCGGCGGCGCGGTGCCGGGCGGCGGTGCTGATCGGCCCGGACCTGACGGGCGCGCGGGCCGCCCTGCCGCCGGGGCTGCCGGTGCTCGCGGCCCGGTTGACCCCAGAGATTGCCCTGCACGGCCGGCGCCTCGTCGCCTTCGCCGGCATCGCCCGCCCGGCCAAGTTCTATGCCACCCTGCAGCAGGCTGGGGGCTTGGTGGTGGAGACGATGGACTTCCCGGACCATCACCGGTTCACCGGCCCCGAGTTGACCCGCGTGCTGCGCCGGGCCGCCGCACTGGATGCCACGCCGGTGACGACCCGCAAGGACGCCGTCCGCCTGCCGCCCGCCGTCCGCGACGCGGTGCTGGTCGTCGGCGTGTCGCTGGCCTGGGATGATGCGAATGCGATTGAGGCGATCCTGGACGGCCTGGCATGACGCTGCGCCACGACGCCGAAACCTGGCTGACGCGCCTGGTGCTGCGGGGGTTGCGGGCGCTCGGGCCGGTGTGCGCCAGCAACTTGTGCGGGGCGGTGGCACGCTGGGTTGGACCGCTGCTGCCGGTGTCCGGCGTCGCCGACGCCAACCTGCGCGCCGCCCTGCCGGAGTTGGATGCGAAGGCCCGACGCCGGGTGGTCCGCGGCGTATGGGAGAACCTTGGCCGCACCGTGGGCGAGCTGCCGCACCTGGCCGACCTGAGGCCGACCCCGTCCGGACCGGGTTGGGAACTGGTGGGACAGGACATCCTGAACACCCTGATCGCCCGAGGCGGCCCGGCCATCCTGATCAGCGGCCATATCAGCAACTGGGAGATGCTGCCGGTGGCCTCGGCGGTCGGCGGGGTGACGTTCTACAGCATGTACCGGCCGATCGAGAACAAGGCCCTGGACGCGATGCTGCTGGACTTGCGGCGGCAGGCCATGCACGGCGACGTCGAGATGTTCCCCAAGGGCGCAGCCGGCGCCCGGCAGGCAATGCGCCACCTGGCCGGGGGCGGACGGCTGGGGATGCTGATGGACCAGAAGATGAATGACGGGATCGAGGCCCGGTTCTTTGGCCGTCCCGCCATGACGGCGCCGGCCCTGGCCGTGCTGGCGTTGCGGCTGCGCTGCCCGGTGGTGCCGGGCTATGTCGAACGCCTTGGCCCCGCCCGGTTCCGCGTGACGTGCGACCGGCCGCTGCCGTTGCCGGACACCGGCAACCGCAGCGCCGATGTGGCGGCGCTGACCCAGGCAGTGAACGACAAGCTGGAGGAATATATCAGGATGCAGCCGGAGGCCTGGCTATGGCTGCATCGCCGCTGGCCGCGCGAGGATGCGGGTTGAGGGTGCTGCTGGCTGCTCCCTCTCCCGGAAGGAGAGGGGAAAAAGGCCTAGAACTTCTTTTTCAACGGCAGCTTGATCACCTCGGGCAACGGCGAGCGTGCCACAGACTCGATTGCCGGCCGCGGCTTGCCGGACTTCTCGCCGATGGCCGCATCCTGCTCCGCGATGATCTCCTGTGCCGGAGCGTCGCCATCCAGGCCACCCAACGCGGTGCTGGGCACACGGCGGTTGCTGCTGAAGGTGCCATCAACGTAGGTCACGTCGAAGGCAACGAAGCTGCTCTCGATCTTCCGCTTAAGCGCCATGGTCTTCATCCACAGGGTCGGTGGCCGGGTTGGGGGCAATGTCGGGGTCGATGCCAGCTTCGATGTCGGCGCGGCGCTTGGCGGCGGCCTCCTCCTTGTCGCGCAGCTTCTCGTCTTTCTTGGCCTGCTTGGCGCGGTTCCGCTCGGCCCGTTGCAGGTTGTAGTTGGGCTTGAAAACCATCGGATTTCCTTGCGGCAAAAATGACGAAGCCCGCGGCAACGCCGGCGCGCTGCCTCGGGCTGATAGGGGGAGCGCCGGGGAACCCGGCGGCACCCGGCCTAGCTTTGGCCGAGTTGGCTCTCACGTACGACGCGCTCGTGCCCGTCGCGGGCATTCTTAATACGATACTGCAGATCCCGAGTTTCGCTCGGCATCTGCCGCACCACGATGTAGCTTCCCCGCGGCGCATTGCCATCGAACGCGCTGGGGGAAAACTCCACCTTCTGACCGGAGCCAAACTTATGGGCTGCCATAACACTGCCTCCGGCCGCTGCCACCCTGGGCAGCTCTAGGGGTTGAGGACTATGCCGCCTGCAGGTTGACCGCGGACGTCTTGCCCTGCTGGCCACGCTCCAACTCGAAGCTCAGCTTCTGCCCCTCGTTGAGGGACCCCATTCCGGCGCGCTCGACGGCGGAGATGTGCACGAACACATCCTTGCTGCCGTCCTCCGGCTGGATGAAGCCAAAACCCTTTTGCGAATTAAACCACTTAACCGTTCCGACTGCCATGATACGCTCGACCTTTAGACACGGCGGCTCGCACGGTGCGAACCGAATTACTTTGACCAGAAGGGAGCACCGGAAGGGTCAGGGGACCCCGGTCAAGCCGGGGGTCGAGAGACATAGTTCCAAAAGCACGTGAGCCCAACGCGAAAAAGCGCCAGCACTCATATAGACCCTCGCGGCCGTAGTGTAAAGCCGGATGCCTAAATCGGCAGCAGTCCTTGTCCGGCCGCAGCCTTGCCGGCGGCCGTCGCTGCAACATCTCCATCGGCGAACCGCAGGCGCAACGCGGAGCCAGGGCGGATGGCGGCGGCCTGCGTCACCGGCTCTGTGCCTTGATAGACCATCGCGTAACCGCGCGCCAGCACTGCATCGTGCGATACCGAACTTAGCCGCGCTGCCAATCCATCCAACCGCGCCCGCGCCTCGCGGATGGCGCCGCGCAACGGGGCAGGATGGAGCCGGTCTATTACGCGGTCCGCCTGGATGCGCTGCCGGGCGATGGCCTGTTGGCGGGCAGCGTCCAGCCCGGCGCCAGCCAGGCGGAACTGCCCCCGTTGCGCGGCGACAAGGCTGCGCGGCGTCGGCATCCGCAGCTCCACCTGCACCAGCCCGGCGCGGCGGGCCGCCAACAGGTTCGGCAAGGCCAGCAGCAGGCGGGTTCCACGCGCCTCGACGGCCTGGTGCGACGCGCGGACCCGGGTGCCAAGGTCCGGCATCCCACGCTCCGCCCGCACCAGCGCCGCGCGCCGGGCGACGACGAGGTTGGGCAGCGCCAGCCGCAGCCGGCCGCCCAGCACGCCCACCGCCGTCCGCACCGCGCGCACCTGCGCCGGCAGGTCGGGCAGGCCC
>CAXTFY010000046.1:0-16027 GCA_964243265.1 uncultured Acetobacteraceae bacterium
AAGGCGGCGCGGGCGCACAGGAAGGAGCCGGTGAGGTTCACGGCCACGACCTGCATCCACTGCTCGACTTCGAGCATATCGGGGGTCAGCGGCGGGGTGCCCCGGCCGGCGTTGTTGAACAGCAGGTCGAGGCGGCCGAACCGCCGTTCGACCTCGGCGAACACGGCATCGACGGCCGCGGGCTGTGTCACGTCGGCCGGCAGGACGAGGCTCTGCGCGGGGTCGGCCACCGTGGCGGTGGTTTGCAGGGCATCGGCGCGGCGGCCGACGAGCGCCACGGTCCAGCCGGCGCGCAGCAGCCCGGCCGCCGCCGCCCGGCCGATGCCGCTGCCGGCGCCAGTCACGAGCGCGATCTTTCCAGTGTCAGCCATGTGCGGTCCCCATTGCGTGCAGCGGGCAGCCTCCCACGCGGCGGCGGGGCCTGCCAATCCGGCATCACGCAGCGGGCCGGCTTGGCGCGGCGGGCCGGGGTGGCTACACGCTGCCGCATTCCCTCCGGAGACCTCGCCGATGACCGACCTGCCCGATCGCCTGTCCACCAATCCCAGCAGCCCCTACCACGACGCCGACCTGCTGCAGCGCGGCATCGGCATCCGCTTCAAGGGCGTCGAGCGGACCAACGTGGAGGAATACTGCGTCAGCGAGGGCTGGGTGCGCGTGGCCGTGGGCAAGACGACCGACCGGGCAGGCAACCCGATGACGATGAAGCTGCAAGGGGTGGTGGAGCCTTACCTGCGGGACGAGGTGCAGGAATAAGGGCCTGATGCCAACCGCGTGTTCCGGCAATCGACGGAACACCGTCATTACGGGGAACGCTTGCGACGCGGCAATCCAGGAGCTGCATGGACGGCGCCGGCCGCCCCTGGATCGCCATGCCGAAGCCGGCTCGCGCTGACGGGCGCCGGTGGCGACTGTCGGGCCAAACGTCCTGATGGCCCGGCAGCGCAACCTACGGGCGGAACGCGTGTTGCTGCTGCGGCGTTCGCGCTTGCAGGGACAACGTCGAGGCGTTGAACGTCACCGGTCAGGAACGCGTTGAGCGTCTCGGTTCAGCCACGGCAAGCAGCCCCACGGCAAAAGGCGGCACGACGGCGGGCGTTCCTAGCCTTGTAGAAGATCCAGTTCGTCCCGCCACCCTGCAGACGTCCGTCATAAAGGTAGCCCAAATGAATACCGATCCCCGCACATCGCAGCCGCAACCCGGGTTCCCCGGCGATCAGCAGCAGCCAGCGCCCGGCCTGACGTCGAAGATGACGCCAGCGCCCGATCACGGCGAGGACAGCTATGTCGGCAAGGGCTTGCTGACCGGTCGCGTGGCGCTGATCACCGGGGGCGACTCCGGCATCGGCCGTGCAGTGGCGATCGCCTATGCGCGGGAGGGTGCCGACGTCGCCATCTCGTACCTTCCGGTCGAGCAGTCCGATGCGGAGGACACGGCATCCTGGATCGCCAAGGCCGGCCGCCGCGCCATCCTGCTGCCGGGCGACATCCAGGACGAGGCGCACTGCCACGCGATCGTGGAGCAGACGGTGGCGCAGCTTGGCCGGCTCGACATCCTGGTCAACAACGCTGCCGCCCAGGCGGTGAACAAGGACCTGGCCGACGTGACCAGTGAGCAGATCGACCAATCCTTCCGCACCAACGTGTTCGCCATGTATTACCTGTGCCAGGCTGCCGTGCCGCACATGAAGCCCGGCAGCGCCATCGTGAACTCCACCAGCGTGCAGGCCAAGGTCGCGGGCAAGTCGATGCTGGTCTATGCCGCCACCAAGGGCGCCATCGCCAGCCTGACCATCGCCCTGTCCAACCTGCTGGCACCGCAGGGCATCCGGGTCAACTGCGTGGCGCCGGGGCCGGTTTGGACGCCGATCCAGCCCATCGCAAAGGACCCGGAGGAAATCAAGGCACTTGGGAAGAACACGCCGCTGGGCCGCGCCGGACAGCCGGCGGAGCTGGCTCCGGCCTACGTGCTGCTGGCGTCGGACGAGGGCAGCTACATGACCGGCGCGCTCATCCCGGTCACCGGTGGCATGCCCATGCTGTAAGCGGCTGCAGGCGGGCGATGGCACCCGCCGATCAAGGGTGCCCATGCGCGTCAGACCGGGAAGCCGCGACAATCGCCCAGCCAAGCTTGGCGCTCGACTGCCGCGAGGCTGCTGGCGGCCTAGCGACTGCTTCAGGCAACGCGCCTAATCCCACGTTCTGTTTCGGCGATCCTTCGGCTCGCCGCCGCCCGCCCGCATCGCTTGCGAGCCAGCGCCGCCGTCAGCTCCGGCTCCAGCGGCGAACCGCTCGGTCCGACGAACTGCCGTCGTCGTGAGCCACACTTGCGGCGTGGGTGCAGCGTTCTCATGATGACTGGAACTCGACAGGTCACCGCGACCCAGTGCCGACCTGTGAGTCCAGGGCCTTGGGCGGCATTGACCGGCAACAGGGATGTTGTACCGGCGCGGCAAGTCGTAGTCGCAACACCTGCGCTCCCGCATCCCCGCCACAGCGGACAAGGGCGCGCGTGTCAGGGTACGTCCCCCCCTGAAGCTGCGCGTCGGCGTGCCCCACGTCTCCAAGGTGCCGACCCGGCAGTCCCGACTCCAGCGGGGTCTCGGTTCGGCGTTTGCTCACAGGCGCCGGTCGCATTGCGCCAGCGAACCCAGAACCCGCCTCCAGCACGTCCCCACCAGCGCGGCGAGCAATCCGGTCAGGATGACCGGATTGCTCAACAGCGCCGGGCTGGCAACTACAAAACGCCCGAAGCTCCAAGCATTGCTGGCATCATCTGCCTGACGGCTATCCGCCACGGCACCAAAAGCAGCCGGGAGCCGCTGACTAGGGCGAGGCTCAGCTATTGGACGTCAGGAGCGCACGCATACGGTCGATCGTCGCCACGAGTCCGTCGCGCATGCCGGTCCGTGCCGTCCATCCCAGCACGGTCTCTGCATGGAACGTGCTGCCGAGAGAGAACTTATCGACCTCGGCCGCAAGCTTCTCCCGCTTGAGCGGGCTTGGACCTGAGAACAGGTTCTCATACCGTTCCCAGAACATGCCAGCGGAGCGGAACACCGGCTTGACGTCGCTGCCAAGCAACTCGGCAATCATCTCATACAGCTCATTAACCGACCACGATTGCCCGGCGGCCACGTTGAAAATCTGGCCCGGCGCCGCGGGATGTTCCATGCAGGCGATGTTCATCGCATTCACGTCATCGACGAAGACGTAGTCGCGCCGTTGCTCCCCGGTCGAGTGCAGGACGGGTTGCCGGCCGGCCAGCAGCTCCCGGATGACATAGCCGACGAAGGGCGGCGACTTGCGCCGGATATCCTGTTGCGGACCATAGACGTTGTAATAGCGTGTTACCGCGACCTCCATGCCGTAATCCAGCGTATAGGAGCGGCAAAGCTGTTCGGTCTGCTGCTTGGAGACGGAGTACAGCAGGCTCGGTGAGATCGCATCGTCCTCCCGGCACGGGAAGTGCTTGCTGTTCTCATACACGGCGGAGGTGCTGGCCACGATTACCCGCCGCACGCCGGCCTGTCGCGACAACTCCAGGACGTTTGCCGTGCCGGCGACGTTGACGCTGATCGCCTCGAACGGTTCGCTTTGGCAGACCGGCAGCGCCGATATGGCGGCCAGATGGAAAACGGTGTCGGCACCGGCGAAAACGGCGCCGAGTGCGGGGTCGCGGATGTCGGTGTGGTGGAAGCTGCCGAACTCCGCGCCATCGACGGCAAGGTTTTCCCGGTAGCCGTATTTCAGGTTGTCCACGAGATGCACATCGAAGCCCGACCGGTGCAGATGCAGGCCGAGTTGCGAGCCGATGAACCCGGCGGCGCCGGTGATGACGATCTTCTTGCCCATGGTGCTGTGCTAGCCTCCTGAAGCGACGACGTCGAACGGATAATCACGGGCCGGCGCCGCCGATCCAGATGCCGCGGCCTGGGCAACCTGCCGGCGCGCGGCGGTGAGCTTGATCACCCGTATGGCTTGCCGTACGGCGCGGGCATTCGACGACTGGTCCTCCTCACGCCAAGTGATCGGAACGAATTTGTAAGTCGATTTTGCCATGACTCCATAAAGGAACATCATGTTCGGGAATACCAGCGTGTTGTCGAAGTTGCTGTAGAATCGTGATGACAGGTACTTCGTGCTGTAGAGATTGAGCCCCGAACCTTGATCGGCAATCCAGCGGAACAACAGCAGGCCGCAAATTACGTTCAGACCGTAATTGCCAATCGTCTTATAGAGCGAGTAGCCCTGCAGTTGCGAACCCTTCATGAAACGTGCGCCCAGCAGGCTGTCGTACTTGCGATGCAACCCCGCCGCAATCGGCGCCGCGAAGTCCTGGATGCTGGCCTGGTCATCCCCGTGCAAGACGATGACGTGGGTAAAGCCATGCTCCAGTGCATAGTTGAAGGCGACCTTGTGCGAGCCGCCGAGATTGTAGTTGCTCTGGTTGCGGACGACCTGCCACTTGGAAGGCGACGCCTTTTGCAATGCCGCGACCGCCACGTCCGTGGTGCCATCGGTCGAACGATTATCCACAACCAGGACCTCGTTGATCGGCGGCGCCATGGTTGACGTCAACTGCGCGATCACGCGCCCGATCTGCTTTGCACAGTTGTAACCGGGAATGAAGACGAGGATCCGGTCGTTGGTGGATGGGCTCTCTGGCATCACGACGGCATCCAAAAGCGATCTCCTGCACGGTTTGAAATGGCGCTCACGTCAGGCTTCCGCCCAATCGTCGGCGTAGCGGCCGAGCAGCACGGTCGTGCACCAAAAAGCAGCCGACCAGGCGTTGGGAGAGATCGGCGGACAGGAACAGCAGCCCCCGGCGTGCAGCCCTGACGGCCTGGGTCAACGGCAGCGCGACGGCGGCGACCCAGAGGGGCTGAGTTGGCGCCGGTCATCCGGCCACCACTCCGGACGTCGTGCGCCGGACGCTTGGGCCAGCGCGCTGCGGTCCAGCCGTGCGAAATCATCGGATGTGCCGACGGACCAACGAGGTGCGGTTCCCAGCGCCACCCTCGACCTGCCCGCAGCCGTAATACAGTCCCACAAGCCGCCGATGAACAGACTGTCGCAAGGGCGGGTGCTCGTTCAGGCGGGCGAAGACCAGGTTCCGCAGGGTTGCCCGGCGGCGGACACCTTCGACCGCTCATCAGAGGACCGGCCAGGCGGTGAGGCCGGTCGATGCCTTCAGCCCATTGATGCCGAAGCGGCCAAAGCGTGCGCCACGCCCTGCCATGAGCATGACGGGGAACAGTCCAGCAGAAGCATTCACCACCGTGCTGTGGGCGACGTGGGATGCGCGTGCCAGGTTATTCTAGACAGTGACACTAGGTCTTCCTCGCACCAGGAAATCGGCACCAACGGGCGGCAAAGGATAGGATAGCACGGCCACTGTCAATTCACAGGCTTGTTGCGGAAGTCATAACGGAACCATCAACTTGTCAGGCTGAGATGACGGTGATGCGTGCCGAGGACGGCAGGCCCATGGCATGCCGCTGCCGTGATGCCGGTAGCCTCGGCCCAAACCTGATGGGCCTGGGTCCCAACGGTTCGATACTGGGTGGCGGGCACTTGATGGCGGCGGAGGCGGACGAGGATGCTGGTCCCGTCGTGGGCAGAGAGGAACCGTTGTGCCTGGCCGGCTGGCTTGAGCGCTGCATCGGCCGCTCCCGCCGTCGGGTAGGCTGGTGCGGGTTCTCCGCCCCTGGGTCAGCCCCTTGTGCCTCCTGTGCTCGACCAAGGGCATCACCGCGCGCTTAGCTGCCCCGCAGCTCGCCAGTGGCCGTGCACCAGGATGTCCAGCACCTTCCCGGTCTGGCTCCCGGTCTGGCCGACCGCGTGCCAACGCCAACATTTCACCCCAGGGATCATCAGAACGGCCCCTTCCAAGTGCCAATGATCGCCAGCCGCAGGCAGCCCGCGGCGCATCCGGTTGACGAAACCCGGCTCGGGTCCCAGCGCCGGCTGGCGCCCGTCGATCAAGTCAGCGGCGCCGTTCGACGCGCTCTGGCTAGCCAAGGACCTTTAATCTCCACAGCCCAGCTTTCTCCAGGAAAGCAGTGATACTTTTCCATTGTTTGCACAATGTGCGCCGACACGGCAAAGCCCTCTTCGCCGCTCCCGTCAGATGTTCCAGGCCAACGTCCGGGAACCAGATCGGAGCCAAACGCTGATCCGATGGCCACCCGAGCCCTACGCCGTTGCCGGTCCCAAAATCGCACCACATCCACGGATGCCATCGAACCGCCGCGTCCAGCACCCGCGAGGCAAAGCCCTCCGCCGGACCCGGCACATGGTCGGAAACCCAGTCTGCCGCTCAAGGAAGCACCGCAGCCTACGCCTGGACAAGACCCATACCAGCTTGCGCGCCGTCGCCTGCTTCGCCACGGTCCTCATGCACCTGCGGCTGATCTCGAACTTCGTCTCCAGACCGCGGCGGCACTGCATAACCCTGTGACCGTCGGCCCTCCGCCGAAAAGGCCAATCAGGCTGGCAGCCCCGCGCCGCGCCGCGGCCAGGGACTCGGCATGACCAAGGTCCTGCCGCCGGTCGCCAGCCAGCCGCGCACGTCCGCCGCGGTGCCGGCGGGGCCTGACCCGCCAGCGCCGTCCCAAACGGCAAGCTGCCAGCACGGCGCCGAGCGCCCGCCGGCCGCCAGGCGCACCAACTCCATCGCCCGCCGCGACGCCGCGGCGTAGTCGCCGTCACCGCGGAACCCGCTGCCCAGCACGTGCAGCTCCACGCGGGCGAGGCACGCCTCGAACCGCGCGACCCAGGCTTCGCCGCCGGGCCGGACCGAGTGCGCGGCATACGGCGCGGGCGGGAAGGGCAGCACCGCCGTCACCGCCGCACCCTGGGCCAGCAGCGCCTCGGCCACCGCGATGTCCGCCCCGGCCGCCAGCCCGCCGAAGCCGTGCCCCACGGGGCGCAGCACCTCCGCCAGCCCGGCCCGCAGCCCCGCCTCGTCCGCCGCCGCCCCGGGCATCAGGCCGCAGAAATGGATGACGGCCGGCGTCATGCGTCCAGCAGCGCCCGCAAGGCTGCCTCGTCGCAGATCGTGAGCTGCGCGCGCTCGGCGTCGTAATGCACGATCCCCGAGGCCCGCCAGCCGTTCAGCACCGTGATGATGCTGCGGGTCGTGGTCCCCAGCAGGTCCGCCAGGTCGCCCTGCCGCAGGCGGCTGCGCAGCATCGTGCCCGCCTCCGTCCGGCGCCCGTGCAGGGAGGCGAGGTACAGCACCTGCCGCCCCAGGCGCACCTCCACCGTCTCGAACGTCGCGTCCTGGAACAGGGCGAAGGTGCGCCGCAGCCGCCGCGACATCAGCCGGGCCAGGTTGATCCCCAGCAGCGGCGTCTCGCCCAGCACCGCCATGAACGCGCCGCCGCCGATCCGCACCAGCCGCACCCGGCCCTCCGCCGTCGCCGTCGCCGTGCGGGCGCCGCCGTCGATCACGCCGATCTCGCCGAACACGTCGCCTTGGGCGAACACCTCCACCATCAGCTTCTTGCTGCGCCGGTCCACGGCGCCCATCCGCACCGTGCCCTCGCCGCCGGTGATGGCGTAAAGCGCATCAGCCGGGTCGTCCTGGGCAAAGACCTCCTCGCCGTTATGCACCTCGAACGGCGCGGCGCCGCCGTCCAGCCGCCGCAGCGCCTCGTCCGGCAGGCCGGCGAACACCGGGATGCGGGCAAGCAGGCTCATGCCCGGCGGCCCGCGCGCCAGGTCATGCAGGCCCCGTCATGCACGTCCCATCATGCGCGTGTTTGGCCCCGCAGCGCCCGGGCGCCCATCAGGCGCCACCCGGCGACAGCAGGCTCAGCACCAGCCGCGCCTCATGCGCAGCCAACCCGGGATGCACCGACAGCACCCGGGCCACCATGCCGCTGACGTGCGGGCAGGCGAAGCTGGTGCCGGTGAACAGCTGCGTGCCGCCGCCGGGCGCCGGCGCCTCCACGTAGATGCCGCGGGCCGACAGCTCGATGGCACTCCCCCGGTCGTAGCGCAGCGCCGTCGCCTCCTCGAACGCTTCCATGTCCACCGACAGCACCGACGAGAACTGCGCCGGGTAGGCGGTGCGGCCCTGGTTGTTCGCCGCCGCCACGATGATGCGCCCCTCGTAGAACGCCCGGTCGGCCAACGCGCCCAGCCGCGGCATGATCCGCGCGTCGGTGGTGCCCAGGCTCATGTTGATCACGTCGTAGCCCTGGTCCAGCGCGAAGGTCAGCCCGGCCACAAGCTGGTCCGCCGTGCCGCGGGAGTCGTTGCCGATCACCTTCACGCTGTAGATATCAGCCTCGGGCGCCAGTTGCAGCACGATGCCGGCGCAGGCGGTGCCATGGCCGATGCCGTCCGTCGGCGTGGCCTGCACGCAGTACGGGCCGCTGCGACCGGCCACGACATCGAACTGCGCGCGCAGCCGGTCCGCGAACGCCGGGTGCCCGCCGTCAACGCCGCTGTCCAGCACCGCCACCTTCACCCCCGCCCCGCGTCCGGTGCGCAGCGCCTCGCGCAGGCGTTCGACGTCAACCAGGTCGCGCATGGCGGAGGGATCGCCCTGTGCCATGGCCTACCCGCCCCGGTTCTGCAGCAGCGAGCCAACCAGGTCGTGCACGATCCGCTGCTCCGGCCCCGTCAAGGCCGCGAAGTCGGCGACCAGCGACGGGTCGGCCCCGTCCGCCGCGCCATCGTCCGCTAGGCGGGCCAGCACGGCAACCGGGTGGGCCATGTCCAACGCCAGCGCCGCGGCACGCCGCAGCTCCGGCACGTCGAACGGGCGCGGCACGGCGCCGGGCTGCCGGTTCACTAGGGTCAGCACGCCCACCACGGCTTGGCCGTGGATCGGGATGGCGGCGAACTCGCGGGTCCGCACGCCCAGGTGCTCGTCCACCGCCTTGTTGTGCGCCTCCTGACCGGCCGCGTCGGCGAAGGCGATGGTCTGCCCGGTGCGGAACGCCAGCCCGGAAAAGCTGGCGTTGACCGGCACGGCCGGGGCGCCCTCAGCCAGCAGGGCGGGGTTGCTGGACGCGAAGAACCACAGCTCGCCCTTGCCACGGGGCAGCAGGACGGAAGTTTCCGCGGCGCCGACCTCACCGCACAGCGCCGTCAGGCTGCGCCCCAGCTCCTGCCGCCCCGCATCGAACAGGCGCTGCGCGACGGCGTTCACCGCGGTGCCTGCCGGGGCGGGCTGCCAGGCGGACGGGGGCCGGCCCCCGACATTCCAGCCCCAGACATCAGCGCCATGATCTGCTGCCCCTTGTGCATGTCGTCCACCTCCTTGCGCCAGTGCCGCCAGGCCGGCGAACTGTCCGGTACGGCATCCAGCGTGTGCGCCGGACCGGTGGGGGGCGCCCCGGCCGTGCCGGACAGGCTGAAACGAGAGTCCAGTGGTGCCAAAGGCCCAGCCGGGGTCCGGGGCGCCGCGCTGGACAGGAGGCCAGCGGCCCGGCCGAGGTCGCGCCCGATCGTTTCCAGCGGAAAAAGCTGCCGGTCGCGCCGCAGCACCACCGCCCCGGGCGCAAGGTGCCCGGCCAGAACGGCCAGCGCGTCCCAGGCCGCCGGGTCGTCGCTCGACACCGACAAGGCCGCGATAGGCACTCCCGCCAGCCGCCGCGCGGCGTCGTGCGGTTCGGCCCCGGCCAGGTCCGCCGTGTCGAGCACGAAGCTGGTGCCACCACACGCCGCAACAAGGGCAAGAAAGCCCGCGGCATCCAGTCCGGCGCCGTCCTCCCCTGCCGGCGCAGCGACGGCCTCCCGAGGCAGGCAAAGCCGCACCGGGACGCCAAGCGCCTCGCACGCCGCCGCCTGCCGCGCGGCGGCGCAGCGCGCAACCGCCGGCGTAAGCGCGACGGCATGCAGCGGCCCGCCTGCAGCCCGGACTCCGACCGCCTCCGTGTAGGGCGCATGCGGCGCCAGGGCCAGCAGCCCGCAGATGCGGCGGACGGTATGGGGCGGGAACGCGGGCGCGCCACCCGGCGGGACCGCGCCGAGCGACAGCGCACTGCCGCGCCATGTGCATCGCACGGCCCCGGTCACCTGCCGCAGCCGCCGCTGCCCGGGATCGAGCAGCCCCGACCGCGCCTCGTCCAAGTAGAGGTCCATCGGCAGCTCGACGAAGTCGAACAGCGCGCGGCTATCGAGCAGATAGTCATGCAGGAAGGGGTGGTAGGCGACCCCCACCCCCTCCGCAGGACTGCAATGACCCGGCGTTTCCATGGCCGTGGCGCCCCCGTCCGCTTACCAGTTGCGCCAGTAGTTGGGCCAGTAGTTGCCCCACGGACGGTAGAACGTGATGTTGCGCCACCACCAGTACGGGTTCACCTCCCCGTCGCCGCCGCCCTGCGCGGGTTCTCCCTGGGCCTGCATCTGCTGCCCCGGCGGCGGCTGCCCCTGCATCCCCTGCGCGTCGGGCGGCGCGTAGCCATAGGCTGGCGCCTGCGGGGAGCCGTAGATCTGCACCAGCACGGACGGTCCGGCGCCCGGTGCGCCCCCTGGCGCGCGATCCTGCATGGGCGGCTGCATCGGTCCCTGCATCGGCCCGGGCGCCCCCTGGCCGGCATCCCCGGGACCACCCTGGGGAGTGGGCGCGCCCATCTTCTCCAGCAGCTCCTTCACCTTCTCGCGCGGCACCTCAAACTGCGACGCCTGGTCGTCCGGGATGTCGTAGAACTTGCCGTCCATGGACTGCACTACCGGCATGGGCTTTTCCTCTCCTACGGGGTCCTATGGGTTCCTGTTCGCCTCGAAAGGCAGCCGGACCCTGCCCCAGCGCCCCGTTAATGTCAGTGAAATCTTTCATACCCACGGCGCGCCACCGCCGCTAGGTTGGCTGTTAGACAGAGGAACCGCCCCCTCCAAAGGCAGGGACAACAGCCAAGGCCATGATGAACCAAGCATCTCACTCCGGCGCGGCCGATCTATGCAGCCGGCCGCTTCACGCAGGTGTCAGCATGCCGCATAAGCCGCGCATCAACCTGCTGGTTGTTCAACCGACACCATTCTGCAACATAAACTGTAGTTACTGCTACCTTCCGTCCCGCTCGGTGCGCGACACCGTGTCCGACGCCACCCTGCACGCGCTGTTCGCCGAAACCTTCGCCTCCAGCTGGGTCGGCCGCAACCTGGACATCGTGTGGCACGCGGGCGAGCCGACGGTGCTGCCGGTCGCGTTCTACCGCCGCGCGATGGCGATCATGGACCGCTACCGGCCGGCCGGCCTCGCCGTCACCCACCACTTCCAGACCAACGCGACCCTGCTGAACGACGACTGGTGCGACCTGCTGCGCGAGCCGGGCATGCGCATGGGCGTCAGCATCGACGGCCCGCAGCGGCTGAATGACGCGAAGCGGCTGGGCCGCGCCGGGCAGAGCACCTTCGCCCGCGCGCTGGCCGGCATCCGGCGGCTGCGGGCGGCGGGCATCCCGTTCCACGCCATCACCGTCCTGTCGGACGGCAGCCTGGACGCCGCGCGGGAACTGCACGACTTCTACGCCGCCGAGGGGATCGCCCACGTCGGCTTCAACGTCGAGGAAACCGAGGGCGGCCACGTCTCCGGCCTGCAGCCCGGGCAGGCCACGCGCGACCGCTACAAGGCGTTCCTCGCCGAGTTCTGGGCCATCGCCGCGCAAGCGGGCGTCGTGAAGACAATCCGCGAGATCAACCAGATGTTTGGCGCGGTGTACAGCCCGCCCTGGCCCGGCCCCGGCCCCGCGCCCGACATGGGCCGCAACATGCTGACCGACCCGTTCTCCATCCTCAGCATGGACCACCGCGGCAACCTGTCCACCTACTCGCCGGAGCTGCTGGGCCAGACGGACGCCCGCTATGGCGACTTCATCATCGGCAACGTCCACGCTGGCGCGTTTGCCGACCTGCTGCGCAGCCCGGTGCTGGCCCAGATGCAGCGGGACATCCAGGCCGGCGTCGCGATGTGCCGCGCGCAGTGCCCGTACTTCCGCCTGTGCGGCGGGGGCGAGCCGGTCAACAAGCTGGCGGAGAACGGCACCTTCGCCAGCACCGCCACCAACTACTGCCGCATGACCCGCATGGCGGTCGCCGACCTGCTGCTGGCCGGCCCCCTTGCCGCCTAGCCCGGCGGCAACCCCTTCGCCGCATGGCCCAGCGGCGGCCTCCTCGCCGCCCAACGCGACGGCGGCTCCCTTGCTGCGCAACCCGGTGGCAACCCCCTCGCCACCCAACCCGGCGACGGCGCTCCCGCTGCACGAGTGGCTGCGTGTGTTCGCGCCGCCCTATCGCGGCATGTTGGCGCTGCTGCTCGGGCTGAACGCCCTGTCGGCCGTCGCGGTGTTCATCGAGCTGCAAGTGCTGCGTTCGCTGACCGTCGTGCTCAGCCGCGGCGCGACGCCAGCGGACGGCCTCTGCAGCTTCGCCGGCTGGGCCGGGGCCGGCTTCCCGATTGAACCGCAGCCCTGCGGCGCAAGCCTGCCGGTGTTCCTGCTCGCCACCTACGCCGTCACGGTCGCCGCGCAGTCGGCGGTGGACTTCGCCGGGCTTGCGGCCAACAACCGCCTGGTCCAGCGCGCCCGCCGCGACGTGGAGCGGGAGCTGCTGCGGAACCTGCTGCGGCAGGACGACGCCTTCTACCTGCGGCGCGCGCCGTCCGAGATCATCAGCCGCCTGGGCGGGGACCTGGCGCGCGTCGGCGGGCGGCGGCAGATTGTGGTGCAGGCCGTTTCGACCGCGCTGTCGGTGGTCGCCGTGACCTGGGTGCTGGTGGCGCAGAGCTGGCTGGCCGCGGCCGTCGGCGTCGCGATCTCCCTGCTGGGCCTGGCCGCCGCGGCGCCCATCCTGCGCCGGCAGCGCGACCTGGACAGCCGCATGGTGCAGGGCGACGAGGCGGTGAAGGCCGGGTTCGAGGACACGCTGCAAGGCGTGGCGGAAATCCAGGTGTCGGGGCTGCTGCGCGGCGTGCTGAGCCGGTTCAGCCGCCTGCAGGCCGTGCGCGACCGCGTGGCGCTGGAGAACGCCGACGTGAACAGCGCCATGTCGGTGGGGCAGAAGCTGACCTTCGCCTTCGGCTTCGCCGCCGCTTTGTCGCTGGTGGTGTTCACTGACCTGTTCAGGGGCGCTGGCGGCCCGGACGGGGGCAGCGCCACCGCCGGGCTGATCGTGGTGCTGATCTCCACCCTGCCGCAGCTCTATTACAAGTTCGGTGACCTGACGCAGCTTTTCGGCCAGTTCCAGGTTGCGGACGTGTCGGCCGACCGGCTGCGCCAGTACGAGGCGCCGCCCGACGCGCCGGCTGCCGCGCGGGCCGGGGACGCCGTGGTGCTGGATGGGGTGCGCTACCGCTTTGCCGGCAGCCATGCGGTGCAGGGCGGCCCGGCCGGCCTGAACCTCGTGGTCCCGCCCAGCGGCCTGCTTGGTGTGGTGGGGCCTGCCGGGGCCGGGAAATCAACGCTGGCGCGGATCATGCTCGGCCGGCAGCGCCCGCTGGAGGGCAACGTCACCCACCCGGCGTCACCCAGCCCTGACGCTACCTTCGTTTACCTGCCGCAGCGCCCCATCATGTTCGACGCCCCCTTGCGCGACAACCTGTTCGGCGCGGGAACGCCGCCCGACCCGGCGGCGCTCGCGGCGGTCGGCGAGCGGCTGGGCGGCCTGGGCCTGCTGGACCTGGTTCGGCAAAAGGGCCTGGACGCGGTGCCGGCCCCCGCGGCAGCCTCCGGCCTCAACCTGCGGGCGGTGCGCGCCGGGTTCCGCGACGCGACCGAGGCGGCGCTGGGCACGCGGCTGCACACGCTGGCGCCGGGCCACGGAACACCGCGGCAGATGCTGGTCGAGGGCCAGCTCGGCTGCGCAGCGGACGGTGAGGCAGTCGCCCGGCGGCTGACCTCGGCGCACAGCCGCGAGGCCGTGCGGGCACTGGCCGCCACTCCGTTCGGGCGCGAGATGGCGGCGCTGGCCGCCGCGCTGGTGCGGCAAACGGCGCCGCTGCTGGCGGAGGCCGGCAGCCCCGACGACTACAACCGCATCGCCGCGGCGCGGATTGAGGAGGGCACCTGGCAGCTCCGCATGGCCGCGCTCGACGCGTTGTCCTCGCCCGCGCCGCCGCCGTCCGACGCGGTGGCGCCGCTGCTGGTCGCCGTCGCCCTGTCGGCCCGCATCGAGGAGCTGGAAGGCGCCGCCCTGCCGGTGCCCGGCGCCGACGCGCAGGGGCCGCTCGCGGCGGTCGTCGCCGGCATCAGCCACCCGTTCGAGGCGGACCGGCTGAACCCCCTGCTCACCTGGCGCGAGAACCTGCTGTTCGCAGCACCCGACCCCAGCAACGTCCGCCGGCTGGAGCAGGTGGACCGGCTGGTGCTGGAACACCTGCGCGGGTCGCCCGTGGACGCGGCCGTGCTGGAGGCCGGGCTGGACTACCCCGTGGGCCGGGGCGGCGGTCGGCTGTCGGGCGGGCAGCAGCAGCTCGTTGCCCTGGCCCGCGCGCTGCTCAGCCCGGCGCCGTTCCTGGTGCTCGACGAGCCGTCGTCCGCCTTCCACCCCAGGCTGCGCGCCGAGCTGGTGCGCGTGCTGCAGGCCGAGGCCCGCACCCGGTCGGTCATCGTCGTGACCCACGACATGGACCTTGCGCGCGGCTGTGGCCGTGTGGTGTTCGTGCGCGACGGCGCCATCGCCGCCGACGCGTCCTGGGCCGACCTGGCCCACAACCCGGAGTTCAACGAGTGGCTGCAACACGGCACGGCGGCCTGATGGGCATCCCGGCATGACGCTGGAACAGCGCTGCGACGCGCTCGCGGCCGTGCCCGAGCTGGCTGCCATCCCGGCGCGGTCCCGCGCGGCGCTGGCGGCGGGCATGCGGCAGGAACTCTACGCTACGGGCGAAACGGTCGTCGAGTTGGGCGACCGCGCGGACTGCGTATTCGTGCTGTGCGACGGCGTGCTGGAGGTGACGCAGGACGGCCGGGCCGAACCGCTGCGCCGGCTCGGCCACGGGGCGCTGCTGGGCGAGCTGGCCTTCTTCGCCGGGGGCATGCGAACCGCCACCGTGCGCGCCGTCGAGCCTTCGGTGCTGCTGTCGCTGCCGTACGAGAACTTCCGCGCCTTCCTTCTGAGCCACCCCGAAAGCCTGCTGGCCCTGATGGGGCGGACCGTCGAGGCGCTGCGCGAGGCCGAGCAGGCCCTGGCCGGCCGGGGCACGGGCACCCATGATGCCTGAGCCGGTGCCGGAGTTTCTGCTCCGCCCCAAGGGGCCACCCAACATGCCGCCCGACGCCGCATCGCTTGGGCGGCGCATGGCTGCGCTATACCGCGTGTGGGCGGGCGGGATGGACCTTCCGAGACTGGCAACATCCCTGCTCGAACCGCTCCGCCTCGGCCCGGACCCGCTTGCATCGACCTGCCACGCCCTTGCGGCAGCCGTGACGCGCTGGGGCGGGCCGCCCTACCACTCGGCGCTGCACCATGCTGAGGTCGCCACCAATGCAGCCGTGCTCGCCGAGCTGGCCGCCTGGTCCGGCCACCCCCTCCCTGCACGCCGCCGCGCCCTGCTGCTCGCGGCCTGCCTGGGCCACGACTACCTGTACCGGCCCGGCGGCCCGCGGTTCGCGGCCGAGGCCGCGTCGGCGGATGCGGCGGACGCGGTCGCCAGGCGCTGCGGCCTCGGGAGGGCCGACCGCGACGACCTGCGCCGATTGATCCTCCTGACCGAGCCAGGCTGCCGCCGCGGACCGTCCGGCAACGCCCAGGCGCCCAGCCTGCCCCGGCAGGATCTGGTCCCGCCGACCCCTGCCTCACCGGATTTGGCCTCCCTGGCCGCACCGTTGTCCGACGCCGACCTGCTGTCCGGCTCCGGCCTGACATGGCAGTGGAGCCGGGTGCAGCAGGGGCGTCTTGGCCGGGAACTCGGGCGGACCCTGACACCGGTGGAAAACCTGGCGTTCCTGGAGGGCATCGTCGGGCCTAGCTTCCTCAGCCCCGGCGGCCACGCCTTCGACCCGAACCTGCGCCGCATCACGGCGGCCTGCCGGGCAGAAGCCGAGGCATGAAGGCTGGGGCATGA
>CAXTFY010000046.1:16127-20599 GCA_964243265.1 uncultured Acetobacteraceae bacterium
GCCGCATCACGGCGGCCTGCCGGGCAGAAGCCGAGGCATGAAGGCTGGGGCATGACAGCCGGCACGCCCGTCCGGGATTTGGCCGCCTGGCACGCCGCCGTCACCGCGGCCCGGCGCCGGGGGGAGCACCTGGACGCCATCGACCTGGCCCGGCAGGGGCTGGACGAACACCCGGGCGACCTGCGGCTGGAGTATGAGAAGACGCTGGCCTACGCCCGCGCCGGCGCGACCGGCGAGGCGACGGCCAGCCTGCAGGCGCTGCGGGAGGCGGGCGCGCTGGACGCCGCCGACCCCGCGCTGCGGACCGACCTGCTGGCGCTGGCGGCCCGGCTGCAGAAGGACCGCGCCTACGCCGCCCCGCCCGGTGAAACCACCCGCCTCGCGCACGACGCCGCCGTGGCCTACGAGGCGGTGTTCCGCGCCACCAGCGACTACTTCCCCGCCATCAACGCGGCGACGCTGCACCGCATCGCCGGCAACGGGGAGCGGAGCGCGGCGCTGGCGTGCGCCGCCCGCGACGGCGCCCTGGCCGCCGCACCGGGCTACTGGACGGCTGCCACGGTCGCCGAGGCGGCCCTGCTGCTTGGCGACGCCGCCGCCGCGCTGGACGCCCTGCGCGCGGGCGTAGCCAGCAGCGTCCACCTGGACGAGCTTGCCTCGACCCGGCGCCAACTGGAATGGCTGTCCGAGCACGGCGTCGGCGACCCCGGCATCCTGGCCGCCCTGCCCTCCCCCGCCGTCGTGTGCTGGGAAGCGGGGCACGGCGACGCTGCGGCAGCCCACGGCCAGGTCCAGTCCCAAGTCCAAGCCCTGGTCCGGGAGCGGTCGGACGGGGCGCTTCCCGTGCTGGCCTACGGCGCGGTCCTCGGGCCAGCCGACATCGCCGCCGCCGAAGCCTTCATCACCGCGGGCGCCCACACCAGCCTGGTCACCGCCTGCGCCGCGCCGGCCTGCGTGGAGGCAGTCGCGCGCCGGCATGGCCCCGGCTGGGCAGCGCGGCTGCAAGCCGTCCTGGCCGGAGCCGCCGGCGTGTCCGAAGTAACGCTGGAAGGCGACCCCGCCGAGCCGACGGTGGCCGCCATGGCCCGGCAGCAGGCCCGCGGCCTGGCCGCCATGCGCGCCGCAGCCCTGGTAACGACGCCGCACACGATGCGCCTGGGCATGGCGCAGGACCCGCCGCCCGATGGCAGCCCTCTGCCACCGGGCCTGCGGGACCGCGTCGCCCGCGCCTTCGTGTTCGGCGACGTCAAGGGCTTCAGCACCATCCCGGAGGCGGCGCACCACCCCTTCCTCGACCATGTGATCGGCGGATTCGCGGACGTGCTCGCCACGCTGGGCGGCGCCGTCGAGTACACGGAGACCGCCGGCGACGGCATCTTCGTCGTGCTGAGCGGGATCACCCCCGCCCTG
Source organism: uncultured Acetobacteraceae bacterium (assembly GCA_964243265.1). Lineage (GTDB taxonomy): Bacteria > Pseudomonadota > Alphaproteobacteria > Acetobacterales > Acetobacteraceae > DASWOJ01. The sequence continues at coordinate 17,538 of CAXTFY010000046.1, forward strand.
CGCTGCTGCGACGGGCTGCAGCGCGTGATGACCCCGGATCGGGTGGCCGCCGCCGGGCTGCCACCGACACTCGCGCTGCGGCTCGGCGCCCATGTCGGCCCGGCGGCCCGCGGGCTGGACCGCGTGACGGGGCGCCACAAGTTCATCGGCAAGGAGGTCATCCGCACGGCCCGCATCGAGGCGGTGACCCCCGTCGGCCAGACCTACGTCACGGAGCAGTTCGCCGCCGCCCTGCATGCGTCGTCGCCGGTCGGCCATGCCTGCGAGTACGTGGGGTGGCAGGCGATGGCCAAGGGCTTCGGCCGTTGCCGGATGTACTCGCTCCGTCCGACGCCGCAGATCCTGGCGCTGCTGCACGGATGACGCGCGATGCCGATGACGCGTCATCACGCGATGCGGGTGATGCGCCGTGAAACGCCTGCGGTGAAACGCTTCGTTTGCATCCGGCCCGTGCGGTGGGACATCTGGGCCGGCAACCAAGGAAGATGGGGACTGATGCACAAGGCCATGCTAGCGGGATTGACGTGGCTCCTGACCGGTACGGCGGCGCTGGCCGTCCCGCTGGAGGGCACGTGGACCGGGGTTTACACCTGCGCCCAGGGCGCCACCCCGGTGGAGCTATACGTGCAGGGTACCCCCACGGGCCGGCTGGACGGCCGGTTCCACTTCGGCGACGGCAGCCCCAGCCGGCCGGAAGGGTGCTTCGCCATGCTGGCGGTGCCCGACCCGGGCAACCTGCGCTTCTCGGCCACGCACTGGTTCGTGCGGCCGTTCGGCTACGTCAGCGTGAACCTGGCAGGCTCCGTCAACGGCCCGGTCTATTCAGGCGCCGTGTTCGGCCCGGGCTGCACAGGGTTCCAGATGGTGTGGCACCCCCCGGCCCCGCTGCCCTACGCCTGCCGCTGACGCAGCCCTGTCCACACGGCTCAGCCCCTCGCCGCGTGGCCCTCAGCGCGGGGCGTCGAGACCCGCGAGCCGCTGGTCGAAGCCCGCGAGGGTGCCGGACAGCGCTGCGTCGCCGGGCCGCTTCTCCAACAAGCGCGCGGTCACGTCGCGCCCGTGCAGCAAGAAGGTCCGCGCCTCCCGTTGCTCGCCCAGCCGGCCGGCAAGCTCGCCGGCCGCGGCCAGCGTGGCCGCAAGCTCGTTCTGCTGCGCGGCGCTGTTGGGCAGCAGGTCGGCAAGCTTCTGCCGGCCCGCCAGCGCCGCGGTGTAGCTCTCGAAGGCTGCCGTCAGGTCGCCCTGCGTCTCCTGCACCTGGCCGAGCCGTTCCATGACATCAGCCGTTTCATGCTGGAGGCGCAGGCTGGAAGGCTCCGCCGCCACCCGCGCCTGGTCGATCGCCAGCGCCGCGCGATAGCTTTCCATCGCTCCCTGGCGGTCATCGGCGGCGCGCAACCGGCCCATCCGGGCGTGCATGTCGGCCTGCTCGGGCGGGCGCAGCACGGCAGCTGCGTCCGGCCCATCCGCCGCAGCCAGCGCCGCCCGGTAGCTGGCCAGGGCCGCGCCAGGCTCCCCCGCCGCTTCCTGGATCGTGCCGGTGAAGACATGGGCGAGGGCCAGGCTGCGCCGGAAGCCCGGGTTGCCCGGCGCGCGCGAGACCGCATTCGTGCTCGCCTCCCGCATCCCCTGCAGGCTCGTCAGCGCCGCGGCAGCGTTGCCCTGCACCTGCTGGATGGCGCCGATGGAGCCAAGGGCCAGGGCCACATCGTTCCAGTTAGAGGCCGAACCGGGGTCGCGGTCCGCCCGCCGCTGGGCGATGGCCAACGCAGCCTGGTAGTCGGCCAGCGCCTCGGTCAGCCGTCCCCCCGCCTGGTGGACCCTTGCAAGCTCGAACTGCCCGATCCGCAGGTCGTTCTGCCAGCGGTCGTTGCCCCGGTCCGACTGCGCGAGGCGCTGCCGGATCGCGAGCGACGCCTCGAGGCTCGCCTCGGCCGCCACGAGGTCGCCCTTGGCCTGTTGCACGTCGCCGGTCTTGCCATAGCTCAACGCCAGGTCGCGCTGCCAGTCGGTGTTGCCGGGGTCGGACCGGACCAGCCGCTCCAGGGTTGCGGTGGCGGATGCGTAATTGGCCACCGCGGCCGTCCGGTCGCCCCCGGCCGATTGGGCATCGCCCAGGCTGGTCTGCCCAATGGCCTGGTCGAGCAGCAGCTTCGTGTTGCCGGGGTCCGCCTCCGACAGCCTGGTGGCGACGGCAAGCGACTCGGCCTGGCTGGCCACGGCGCCCTTGATGTCGCCGAGGTCCTGCTGCACCAACCCCACCTTGTGTTGCGCGACGGACAGCTCGCGGTGCCGGTCGGCGATGTCCGACCCTGCTGCAAGCTCCTTGGCGATCTCAAGCGAGGCCGCGTAGTGCGGCAGCGCCGCCGCGCTGTCGCCCCCGAAGCGGTAGGCGTCGCCGATCACGTCCTCGGATGCGGCGATGTCCCGCCTGGCCCTGCGGTCCCCAGGGTGCAGCCTGGCGATCCCCTGCCGCACCGCCAGCGCCGTCTGGTAGCTCGCCAAGGCCGCAGCCGGGTCGCCCTGGGCCTGCTGCGCCTCGCCGATATAGATGTACGACACCGCATAGTCGTGGTGAACGTCGATCGGCCCATCCAGCATGCCGTGCAGGATACCGTTGGCCTTCTGCGCCGTGGCGAGCGCGCCGCCGGTGTCGCCCAGCGTCTCCAGCGTCAACGCGGTATGCAGCAGCGCGTCGGCCTGGCTGATCCGCAGGTCCGGCGTCACCTCGCCCGAGGCCAGGAGCTGGTCCTGCAACGCGCGGGCGCGGTCGAGGATGTCCTTTACGGTTTGCGCCGGCACGCCGACCGTGTGGTCGAACTTCTGCGCCAGGTCGGACACCAGGCCGTTGGCGGTGTCCGTTGCCAGGGCCAGGCTGCGTTGCGCGCGGTCGCGCTGTTGCCCGGCCTCGCGCCACTGCCAGCCCGCCAGCACCGCCAGCACGAGGGTCGCGACCAGGCCCACCATGGTCCGGCGGGCGATGCGGCGGTTGGCGGCGGCCAGCGCCTGGGCGTCGCGCAGCCGCCGCTCCGCCTCGGCGCGCTCGCGGTCGCGCCTGGCGGCGT
>CAXTFY010000047.1:0-20378 GCA_964243265.1 uncultured Acetobacteraceae bacterium
CGGCAACTACGAGGTGCCGATCTGGGCCAAGCAGGGCTGGCTGGAGCCGATGGACAACCTGCCGGCGGCGTATGCCGTGGACGATATCCTGAAGCCGGTGCGCCAGGGCCTGACCTATAACGGGAAGCTGTACGGCCTGCCGTTCTACGCCGAAAGCGCCATGACGTATTACCGCACCGACCTGTTTGAGAAGGCCGGGATCAAGATGCCCGACGCGCCGACCTATGAGCAGGTGCGCGGCTTTGCCGACAAGATCACCGATAAGCCCAACCAGATCTACGGCATGTGCCTGCGCGGCAAGCCCGGCTGGGGCGAGAACATGGCCTACGTGACCACGTTGGTGGACGCGATGGGCGGCCAGTGGTTCAACGACCAGTGGAAGGCGACGATCGACTCGCCGGCCTGGCGGGCGGCGCTGGGATACTACAGCAGCATCCTGAAGGCCGACGGCCCGCCCGGCGCGTCGTCCAACGGCTTCAACGAGAACCTGGCGCTGTTCTCCAGCGGGCACTGCGGCATGTGGATCGACGCGACGGTGGCCGGCGGGCTGCTGTTCGACAAGAAGCAGTCGCAGGTGGCGGACAAGGTGGGCTTCGCGCCGATGCCCACCGGCACCTACCAGGGTGGGCCGACCTGGCTGTGGAGCTGGAACCTGGGCATCCCCGCGTCGTCCAAGCAGAAGGACGCGGCGCGCACCTTCATCACCTGGGCGACCTCGAAGGAGTATATCCAGCTTGTCGCCAAGGAGAACGGTTGGGTGTCGGTGCCGCCGGGCACGCGGCAGTCCACGTATGACAACCCGGACTACAAGCAGGTCGCGCCGTTCGCTGCCTTCGTGCAGAAGGCCATCGAGGTCGCCAACCCGGACGGCAAGACTGCCCAGCCGCGCCCGTACGAGGGGGCGCAGTTCGTGGCGATCCCCGAGTTCCAGGGCATCGGCACCCAGGTCGGCCAGACGGTCGCCGGCACGCTGACCGGGCAATCGACGGTGGAGGAGGCGCTCAAGACCGCCCAGGCGGCGACTGAGCGCACGATCCGCCAAGCCGGCTACCCGAAGAAGTAGGCGCTGCCATGTCCGTCGCCCTGACCCGTCCGGTTGTGGCGCCTGCTGCCGCTCCGATCCGGCGGGTGGGCGGGCTGCTGGTCGCGCCCTCCGTCATCGTGCTGCTGGCGTGGATGATCGTCCCGCTGGTGATGACGCTGTGGTTCTCGTTCCAGTACTACAATCTGCTCAACCCGGCGGGCGAGGGCTTCGCCGGGATCGACAACTACAGGTTCCTGGTCACCGACCCCGACTTCTGGGCGTCGCTGCGCAACACGATGGTGCTGCTGGGGTCGGTGCTGGTCATCACCGTGGGGCTGGGCACCTTGCTGGCGGTGCTGTTCGACCAGCCGTTCCCCGGGGTCAACATCGCCCGCGTGCTGGCGATCTCGCCGTTCTTCGTCATGCCCACCGTCAGCGCGCTGGTGTGGAAGAACCTGCTGATGCACCCGATCTACGGCGTGCTGGGCGCGGTGGCGATGGCGTTCGGGATGCAGCCGGTCGATTGGTTCGCGCAGTTTCCGCTGGCGTCGGTGATCGCCATCGTGTCGTGGGAGTGGTTGCCGTTCGCGCTGCTGATCCTGCTGACGGCGGTGCAGTCGCTGGACCATGAGCAGCGTGAGGCCGCGCGGATGGATGGCGCCGGGGTGGTGGCGCAGTTCGTGTTCATCACCCTGCCGCACCTGTCGCGGGCGATCGGCGTGGTGGTGATGATCGAGACGATCTTCCTGCTGACGGTGTTCGCCGAAATCTTTGTCACCACCTCCGGCGGCCCCGGCAATGCCACCACCAACCTGGCCTTCCTGATCTACGCCCGCGCGCTGCTGCAGTTCGACATCGGCGGCGCCTCGGCCGGAGGGGTCGTGGCGATCCTGCTGGCCAACGTGGTGGCGTTCTTCCTGGTCCGCTCCATCGCGCGCCGGTTGGAGGTGTGATGCGCCCGGCGTCCACCGTCGATGCCGTCATTGCGGGGAGCACCTGCGACGAGCCCATCCAGGGCCGCCAAGATTGTGCTCGCCGTCCCTGGATCGCCACGCCGCAAGCGTCCCTCGCAATGAAGGCTTTGCGGACGGATGGCGTATTGGAACGTCAACCGGTTATGGCGGCATAATATGGAAGAAAGCCTCGGTCGCCGCATCTTCATCACTCTCCTCGGCTGGAGCGTGGCCATACTGCTGTTCTTCCCGATCTTCTGGATGGGGCTGACCAGCCTCAAGTCCGAGACCGACGCCATCGGCGCCCGCCTGCTGTTCACCCCCACGCTCGACTCATACCGCGAGGTGCTGTCCCGCGCCGACTACCTGAGCTTTGCGCTGAACAGCGTCGTGGTGTCGGTCGGCGGCACCGTGCTGGCGCTGCTGTTCGCCATCCCCGCCGCCTACTCCATGGCGTTCCACCCGACCAAGCGCACCCGCGGCACCCTGCTGTGGATGCTATCGACCAAGATGCTGCCGCCGGTCGGCGTGCTGGTGCCGATCTACCTGCTGTTCCGCACGGCGGGGCTGCTGGACACCCGGACCGGGCTGGTCGTCATCTATGCCCTGATGAACCTGCCCATCGTCGTCTGGATGCTGTTCACCTTCTACAAGGAGGTGCCGGTCGAGATCCTCGAGGCCGGCCGCATGGACGGCGCCGGCACCGGGGCCGAGGTCTGGCACCTGCTGCTGCCGCTGACCCTGCCCGGCGTCGCATCCACCGGGCTGCTGTCGCTGATCCTGTGCTGGAACGAGGCGTTCTGGAGCCTGAACCTCACCAGCGCCGCCGCCGCGCCGCTGACGGCGTTCATCGCCTCGTTCAGCAGCCCCGAGGGCCTGTTCTTCGCCAAGCTGTCGGCGGCGTCCACGATGGCGGTCGCGCCGATCCTGGTGTTCGGCTGGTTCAGCCAGCGCCAGCTCGTGCGCGGGCTGACCTTCGGCGCCGTGAAGTAGGAGCCACCCCATGTCCACCCTGACGCTGCGCGGCCTGCGCAAGGCCTACGGCCCCGTCGATGTCATTAAAGGCATTGACCTGGACATCGCCGACCGCGAGTTCGTGGTGTTCGTCGGCCCCTCGGGCTGCGGCAAATCAACCCTGCTGCGGATGATCGCCGGGCTGGAGGCGATCACCGGCGGCGAGTTGCGGATCGACGGCGCCCGCGTGAACGAGGTCGGCCCGGCGGATCGTGGCCTCGCGATGGTGTTCCAGTCCTATGCGCTGTATCCGCACATGACGGTGGCGGACAACATGGGTTTCGCCCTGCGCCTGGCCGGTATCCCGAAGGCCGAGCGGGCGCGCAAGGTGGGGGAGGCCGCGCGCATCCTGCAACTTGGCCCCTACTTGGAGCGCCGGCCCAAGGACCTGTCCGGCGGGCAGCGTCAGCGTGTCGCCATCGGCCGCGCCATCGTGCGCGACCCCAAGGTGTTCCTGTTCGACGAGCCGCTGTCCAACCTGGATGCCGCACTGCGCGGCCAGACGCGGATCGAGCTGCTGCGCCTGCACGAGGAGCTGCAGGCGACGATGATCTACGTCACGCATGACCAGGTCGAGGCGATGACGATGGCCGATAAGATCGTGGTGCTGCAGGCCGGCATGGTCGAGCAGGTCGGCACGCCGATGGAGTTGTACCACTACCCGGCCAACCTGTTCGTCGCCGGGTTCATCGGCTCGCCGCGGATGAACCTGCTGCCGGTGACGGTCGCGGCGGCGAGTGCGTCCGGGGTGGAGGTCGCGCTGCCATCCGGCGAGCGGCTGCACGTCCCGGCCGACGGCGCGGCGTTGCGGACCGGGGAGGCGGCGACGCTCGGCATCCGCCCGGAGGCGCTGCAACCGGACGCAGGGGGGGCCCTGGCCGGCGAGGTCCGAATGGTCGAGCGGCTGGGCGGCTTGACGCTGCTGCATGTGACGGCGGAGGGGGTGGGCGACATTACGGTTCAGGTCGATGGCGATGATACCACCCAGGCGCACCACCCGGTCCGCTTGCAGGTGGACTTGGCGGCGTGCCACCTGTTCGACGGCACCGGCCTGGCCCTGCCGCATCTGGCCCACCATCCCCTGGTTGCGTGAGCCTGTCTGTCTGCTCCCTCTCCCTTCGGGAGAGGGTTGGGGTGAGGGGGCGGGCAAGCACGGTCCTCCACCGATGAAGCGTGGGTCAGCATTGGCTGAAGTCAGTGTTTGCCGCTTCCCTTACCCCGGCCTTGGTCCGCTCTGCGGCCCAAGCCTGGAGGGAGAGGAAGAAGGCAGCCATCCTCTCCTGACGCCATGTTCTTAGGACTGGATTTCGGCACCTCCGCCGTTAAGGCGCTGCTCGTGGACGGGGCGCAGCGCGTGGTGGGCAGCGCCTCGGCGCCGCTGCAGGTGTCCCGCCCCGCGCCGGGCCACAGTGAGCAGGACCCGGAGGCGTGGTGGCAGGCCATGCTGTCGGCCGTGGACACGCTGCACCGGGACCATCCGGCGGAGCTGGCCGTGGTGCAGGGCATCGGCCTGTCCGGCCAGATGCACGGCGCCGTGCTGCTGGACGCCGCGGGGGATGTGCTGCGCCCCGCCATCCTGTGGAACGACGTGCGCGCCGCGGCGGAGTGCGCCCAACTGGAGCGGGACTTCCCCGAGTTGCGCCAAGTCGCTGGCAACATCGCCATGCCCGGCTTCACCGCGCCCAAGCTGCTGTGGGTGCGCGCCCATGAGCCCGGCGTATTCGCCCAGACGCGCAAGGTGCTGCTGCCCAAGGCCTGGGTCCGCTACCGCCTGACCGGCGAGATGCTGGAGGAAATGTCCGACGCCTCCGGCACGCTCTGGCTGGATGTCGGCGCGCGGGACTGGTCGGATGCCGCACTGGCCGCCACCGGCCTGTCGCGCAAGGCCATGCCGCGCCTGGTCGAGGGCAACGCCCCGGCGGGCACCTTGTATCCGGCGCTGGCGGCGCGCTGGGGCATGGCGCGGCCGCCTCTGCTGGCCGGCGGTGCCGGGGACAACGCGGCCGGGGCGGTCGGGCTTGGGGCGATCCGGCCCGGCGATGCCTTCGTGTCGCTGGGCACCTCCGGCGTGCTGTTCGCCACCACGGACGGCTTCCGCCCCTATCCGCAGGCGGCCGTGCATGCCTTCTGCCATGCACTGCCGGACACCTGGCACAACATGGGCGTGACCCTGTCGGCCGCGGACTCGCTGGCGTGGTGGGCCGGCATCGCCGGACGGACCGAGGCCGAGTTGCTCGACGAGGTGCCGATGCCGTCCGCGCCGTCCCCGGCGCTGTTCCTGCCCTACCTCGGCGGCGAGCGGACGCCGCACAACGATGGGGCGCTGCGCGGCGCATTTGCGGGGCTGTCGCATGGGACGGACCGGGCGGCCTTGACGCAGGCGGTGCTGGAGGGGGTGGCGTTCTCGCTGCGCGATTGCCTGGACGCGCTGACGGCGTCGGGCACGCGGGTCACGCAGGCCGACGTGATCGGCGGCGGGTCGCGGTCCCGTGTTTGGATCGCGGTGATTGCAGCCGCGCTGGGCATACCGCTGCACCGGCTGGCGGCGGGCGAGCACGGCGGCGCGTTCGGCGCGGCACGGCTGGCGCGCATGGCGGTGACGGGGGAGGCACCGGCGGCGGTGTGCACCCCGCCGGTGCGGGAGGAGACGATCCATCCGGACCCGGGCCTGGCTGATGCCTATGCACGCCAGTTGCTGCGATACCGGGAGTTGGCCAGCGTTCCCGCGATACGGACGAGGGCAGCATCAGGCCAGGGCTGATGCACACGGCATGAGGGCGCTTCCTACTCCCTCTCCCTCCGGGAGAGGGTCGGGGTGAGGGAGGCGACGAGAACATGGTTCGCTTGTGCAAGGGCGAAGCTGGCTGTTGACATGGAAAAGACCGGTTCTTGCGGCCCCCCTCACCCCAGCCCTCTCCCGGAGGGAGAGGAAGTCGCACGGTCCTGGTAACCTGTGCGAATGCCTTGGCAAAGCCTGGGCAAGGAGCATCTCCCTACCCGGTTCTCTACATGGTTAGCGGGCACCCTCCCTCCGCCAAGGGCCGGAACGCCTGCTCGCCCGACAGCGTCGCCAGCAGCTTGTAGACGTCGAACGGCCCCCTGCTCTCATCCGGCGTCTTCACCTGCATCAGGTACATGTTGCACATCACCCGGCCATCCCCGCGTATGGCGACATCGGTGTTGTTCATGTCGTTGACCGGCATCGCGCGCATCGCCGCCGCCACGGTCGCCGCCTCCACCGTACCAGCCTGGCCCACCGCCGCCAGCCAGTGCCGTACGCCGCTGTAGGTGCCGGCCTGCAGCATGGAGGGCGGCTTCGGCTTCAACGCCATAAACCGCCGGGTAAAGGCCCGCGTGGCATCCGTGCGGTCCCAGTAGAACGACGTCGTGAGGTCCAGCCCGCCCGCCACCGCCAACCCGACCGAGAACACGTCCGTCACGAAGATCAGCAACGCCGCCAGCCGTTGCCTGCCATCCCGCCCCACGCCGAACTCCGCCGCCTGCTTCAGCGCGTTCTGCGTGTCCGCCCCGGCATTGGCCAGCGCCACCACGTCCGCCCCGGACGCCTGCGCCTGCAGCAGGAACGACGAGTAGTCGCTGGTTCCCAACGGATGGCGGACCGCCCCGATCACCCTGCCCCCAGCGGCCTCCAGGAACCGAGTGGTGTCGCGTTGCAGGGCGTCGCCGAACGCATAATCGGCGGTGATGAAGAACCAGGTCTTGCCGCCGGCCTTGGTGATCGCATCCCCGGTACCCTTGGCCAGCGCATAGGTGTCATAGGCGAAGTGAAAGCAGAACGGCGAGCAGGCCTTGCCCGTCAGGTCCGACGTGGCGGGTCCGATCGGGATGTAGATGCGCGCCTTCTCCCGCGTCACCTGCTGGATCGCCAGCCCGGCGGCCGAGTTGGCGCCGTCCACGATCAGGTCCACCCCGGCCTGGTCGATCCACTGCCGGGTGATCGCCGCCGCCACGTCCGGCTTGTTGGCGCAATCGCCGTGCAGCACCTCGATGGGCCGGCCGAGCAGGGTGTTGCCGACCTCCTCCGCCGCCAGCCGCGCGGCATGGACGCAGCCGACGCCGCCGTTGTCGCTGTAGATGCCGTTGGGGTCGTTCACCACGCCGACCCGCAGCGGCGCCCTCCCCTGCGCGCGGGCCTGCAAGGCCGTGGCGGCCAGGCCCCCCGCAAGCGCCGCACGCCGGCCGATCCCCGCCATCATTTTCTCCCTGGTCAGCCCCGCCTTGGTGTCAGCCCCTCTTGGTCAGCCGGGCGCGGGCGGACCCAACTCCACGCCCGCCAGCCGTTCGGAAAGCTTCGCCAGCTCCGTATGGTCCGCCCCCGGCCCGAGCATCGCCGCGCAGGCAGCCGCCAGCTCCCGGCACAGCGCGCTGAACGGCGCGGGCGTCGCGGTGTCGCGCGCCACCCCCATGGCGATGCCCACGTCCTTCAGCATCAGGTCCAGCCCGAACCCGCTGTCGAACGAACGGGACAGCACGAATTGGCGGAATTTCTTCTGCGTCGAGTTGTTCATCCCCGTCGAGGCGTTCAGCACATCGACCATCAGCGCCGGGTCGAGGCCAAAACGCTGGCCGATCAGCAGCGCCTCGATCCCGATCAGGAAGCCGCCGGCGCTGACCAGGTTGTTCAGCGCCTTCATCGCATGCGCCGAGCCGACCGCCCCGGTGCGCAGGATCGACGTGCCCATGGACTGCAGCAGCGGGCGCACCCGCTCCACGGTCGCATCGTCGCCGCCGACCATGATCGCCAGCTCGCCCGTCTTGGCCCGGGGGACGCCGCCGGACACCGGGGCGTCGATCATCACCCCGCCGGCCTGCGCCACGCGGTCCGCCAGGGCGCGGGTCTCGCCGGGCGCGCCGGAGGTCATGTCCACCACCACCGTGCCGGGCCGCATGCTGGGCAGCAGCCCGTCCAACGCGATGCCGACCGCAGCGCTGGTCGGCAGCATCGTCACGATCACCTCCGACCCGGCGGCGAGTTCCGCCGCGGTGTCAGGCGCCGTGCCGCCCACCTGCTGCGCGAAGTTCTCCGCCACGATGCGCCGCTGGTCGGCCACCAGCAGCGTGTGCCCGGCGGCGTGGACGCGGGCCGCCATCGGCCAGCCCATGTTGCCGATGCCGACGAAGCCGACCGCCTGTGCTCCGTTGTCCTGGGCCAAGCTACTCTGCCGCCTTCGAGGGCGGCGCCTTCGAGGGCAATGCCTTGGCGTCGATCTCCGCGAACACGCCTGCCGCCGCCTTGAACGCATCCAGCCCGGCCGGAATGCCGCAATACACCGTCGCGTGCAGCAGCACCTCCTTGATCTGCTCCCGCGTGACGCCGTTGTTCAACGCCCCGCGCACATGCAGCCTCAGCTCCGGCGCCCGGTTCAGCGCCGTCAGCATCGCCAGGTTCAGCAGCGAGCGCGTGTGCCGGTCCAGCCCCGGGCGGCCCCACACGTCGCCCCAGCACCACTCGGTGGTGACGCGCTGGAACGCGCGCATGAACTCGTCCGCGTTGGCCAGCGAGGCATCGACATACTCCGCCCCCAGCACCTCCCGGCGGTTCTGCAGGCCCATGGCGAACTTCTCGCCCTCGTACTCCGGATGGTCCGCCACCGCTTCCTCCCCCATTTCGCCTCATGCTAGGAGGAAGCCCGGCAAGCAGGCAACCAGATGACATACGAAGCCTTCGCGATCCGTTACGCCACCAAGCAGGAGCGCACGGCGGCGGAGAGCTTCCTGTTCCCCGACGACCATGCCGCGCCGATGCCGCTGGACTACTTCGTCTGGGCCATCGTCGGCGAGGGGCGCACGATCGTGGTCGATACCGGCTTCGGCGCCGCGGCGGGCGCCCGCCGGAACCGCACCCTGCTCCGCAGCACCGCGGAGGCCCTGGCGCTGGTGGGGATCGACGCCGCCACGGTCGCGGATGTCGTGCTGACCCACCTGCACTACGACCACGCCGGCTGCATGGACGCCTTCCCCGCCGCCACGTTCCACCTGCAGGATGCGGAGATGGCCTACGCCACCGGACGCTGCATGTGCCACCGCGTGCTGCGCATCCCGCTGGACGTGGAGGACGTGACCAACGCCGTCCGCCACGTCTTCGCCGACCGGGTGCGCTTCCACGACGGCACCGCCGCCATCGCGCCCGGCGTCACGCTGCACTTGGTGGGCGGGCACTCCGGCGGGCTGCAGGTGGTGCGGGTGCCCACGGCGCGCGGCCATGTCGTGCTGGCCAGCGACGCCGCGCACTACTGGGCCAACATCCGCACCCGCAACCCGTTTCCCCTGGTGCAGGACGTGGCGCGCATGGCCGAGGGCTGGCGCATCTGCGAGGAACTGGCGGACGGCCCCGACCACGTCATCCCCGGGCACGACCCCCTGGTGCTGCGCCGCTTCCCGACGCTGCCGGGCCAGCCGGACGTGGCGCTGCTGCACCTGCCGCCTGTGGCGTAGCAGGCCGGCATGACGGCGGAACCGGGATGGCTGACCTGGACGCGCGAGCTGCAGGCCATCGCGCAGACCGGGCTGGCCTTCGACCCCGGCCCGTATGACCGCGAACGCTACGAGACGCTGCGCTCCTTGGCGTCCCGCATCATGGCGGCGCACACCGGCGCCCCCGCCGAGCGGATCGAGGCGTTGTTCGCCGGCGAGGCCGGGTATGCCACGCCCAAGGTCGATGTGCGCGGCGCGGTGTTCGATGCGCAGGGCCGGGTGCTGATGGTGCGGGAGGTGGCCGACGCCGGGCGCTGGACCTTGCCCGGCGGTTGGGCGGACGTGAACCTGACCCCGGCCGAGAACGTCATCAAGGAGGTCCGCGAGGAGAGCGGCTATGCCGTGCAGGTGCAGAAGCTCGCCGCCGTGTGGGATCGCACCCGCCAGGGCCACCACCCCGGCGTGTTTTCCTGCTGCAAGATGTTCTTCATCTGCGCAGCCGTGGGCGGGTCGGCGGCGGTCAGCTCCGAAACGTCGGAGGTCGCCTGGTTCGCCGAGGACGCGTTGCCGGACGATTTGTCATCGGGCCGGGTGCTGCCGCGACAGCTCCGGCGGATGTTCGCGCATCTGCGCGACCCTGCGCTGCCGACCGACTTCGAGTGAGCCCAGCCGCCATGCGCTCTGACCCTTACGCCGTCGCACCGGGTCTACCACCGTCATTGCGAGCCGGCTTCGACGCGGCAATCCAGTGGGCACGGGCGGTGCCGGTCGCGCAGCCTCTGGATTGCCGCATCGCAAGCGCTCCTCGCAACGACGCACGGAGGGGCAGGATCAACACGGCTCGGCGTCGCGCAGCGGGCTGAGGCGGCCGCAGATGCGCCCCTCGATCGTCGTCGCGCCGGTCGCCCATTGAACCGTGACCCCGGTGCCCTGCCGGACGGTCTCGTCCCCCATGGCGGTGTCGCGGGATAGGGCGCCGTTGACGCTGACCGGCGCCGGATAGGGCGGGGTCGCCGCCGCGGCTGCCTCGGGATAGCGGAACGTCACGCTGTTCCACAGCGGGACGCCCTGCACGGCGTAGTCGTCCTCCGGCTCCACGTAGATCGTGTGGACGGACCCGTCAGGGTTCAGCGTCAGCGAGTTGTGGGCGACCAAGCCTAATTCCGGCAGGTCCAGGGGGCGCTCGCTGGGCAGGTTGAGGGAGACGCCGTCCTGGCCAGGCTGGACGTAGGTAGCCGCCGGGACCAGGCGGCCACGCCACATGCGGTCGGCGGCCAGTTGACACGAAACCAGGTGGCCCTCGTGCGAGATTTGCACGTTGTAGCCGGCCTGGCAGGGCCAGCCGTCGATCACCGATGCGGCGGCGAGATGCACGGTCCAGTGCCCCTGCTCATCGGTGGCCCGCCAATCCAGCGTCGCACCGAACAGCGGCGTCGGCCCCGGCAACTCGAACTCCTTGAGGCGCGTGTGCCCGGCGTCGGTCCAGCCGACGACCGTGCCGGGCGGAAAGGCGAGCCCTTCGATGGTTTCGGGCTGGGTGAGCGTCCGGTGGGTGCGCTGGTACTCGGCGTCCAGCTCGGCATCGTACGCGGCCGCACGGGCCTGGTCGGCCCTTCTGGCCTGCCAGAGCGCGGCGGCGCCCAGGCAGTGCAGGGCGCAGAGAGCGGCGAAGCCGAACAGCGCGGCCCGGCCCGCACCACGCACCTGGACGCCCCATGCGGCGGCAAGGGCGCCCAGGACCAGGGATACCGGCCAGAAGCTTAGGCTCAGCAGGATGACGATGAACACGAGATCGACGGTGCTGAACTGCATCATGACCGGTCCTTTCGGCAATGGGCAGCCAGGCTCCGGAGCCGCTCCGGTTGGCCTGCCCCTGCGTTCAACCCTGATCCCCACAGGCCACCCGCGCCCTGAGGCGACGTCAGCCCGGCTAGGTAGATTCCGAGCCTGCGGCGCTGCGCAGCTGCCGATTATAACGCCTGAGTCCGCCGCCATGGAAAGCCGGCCAGGATGATCGCAGCCGGCCGCGCCGCCGGACGGCCTGCGGCCCGGCAAAACCGCATCAGGAGCCTAAGGCAACATGGACACTCCCCTACCAGCACGCGACATCCTGGGCCTGCATGGCGATGACGGCGCTTCTCGCCGGCAGGCCGTGCTGACCGCCGACGAGCTGCGCCGGATGAACGCCTACTGGCGCGCGGCCAACTACGTCTCGGTCGGCCAGATCTACCTGTATGACAACCCGCTGCTGCGCGAGCCGCTGACGCTGGCGCACGTGAAGCCGCTGGTGGTGGGTCACTGGGGCACCACGCCGGGGCAGAACTTCGTCTATGTCCACCTGAACCGGGCCATCAAGAAGTACGACCTGGACATGCTGTATGTCGCCGGCCCCGGCCATGGCGGCCCGGCCATCGTGGGCAACGTCTATCTCGAGGGTACCTGGAGCGAGGTCTATCCCGACGTCACCCAGGACGAAGCCGGGCTGAAGCGGCTGTTCACCATGTTCTCCTTCCCCGGCGGCATCAGCAGCCATGTGGCGCCGACCACGCCGGGGTCGATCCACGAGGGCGGCGAGCTTGGCTACTCGCTCAGCCATGCGTTCGGCGCCGCGTTCGACAACCCCGGGCTGATCGTCGCCTGCGTCATCGGCGACGGCGAGGCCGAGACGGGGCCGCTGGCGACGGCGTGGCACTCCAACAAGTTCCTCGACCCCATCACCGACGGCGCCGTGCTGCCGATCCTGCACCTGAACGGCTATAAGATCAGCAACCCCACGGTGCTGTCGCGCATCGAGCCCGAGGAGTTGGAGGGGTTCCTGCGCGGCTGCGGCTGGACGCCGTACTTCGTCGAGGGCGACGATCCCGAGACGATGCACCAGCTCATGGCGGGCGTGCTGGAGCAGGCGGTCGAGGCCATCCGCGCCTGCCAGGCCGCCGCCCGCGCCGGCGAGGCCGCACCGCGCCCGCGCTGGCCGATGATCGTGCTGCGCTCGCCGAAGGGCTGGACCGGGCCGCAGGTGGTCGATGGCCTGCAGATCGAGGGCACCTTCCGCGCCCACCAGGTGCCGATCCTGGTCGATCCCGCGCACCCCGAGCACGTAGGGCTGCTCGAAGCCTGGATGCGGAGCTACAAGCCGGAGGAGCTGTTCGACGAGGCCGGCGCCCTGCTGCCCGAGCTGGCCGAGCTGGCGCCGCAGGGCGACCGCCGCATGGGCGCCAACCCGCACGCCAACGGCGGCGGCCTGCTGCGCGACCTGCGGATGCCGGATTTCCACCAGCATGCCGTCCGCGTCGCGTCGCCGGGGGCCATCGACGCCTCCGACACCACCGTGCTGGGCGGGTTCCTGCGCGACGTGGTTGCCCTGAACGGGGTGCAGCGCAACTTCCGCCTGTTCGGCCCCGACGAGACGCTGTCCAACATGCTCGGCGCGGTGTTCGAGGCGACCAGCCGCCAGTGGGACGCCCGCACCGAGCCGAACGACGAGTTCCTGGCCCCGGCCGGGCGCGTGCTGGACTCCATGCTCAGCGAGCACCAGTGCCAGGGCTGGCTGGAGGGCTACCTGCTGACCGGGCGGCACGGGGTGTTCAACAGCTACGAGGCGTTCATCCGCATCGTGGACAGCATGTTCAGCCAGCATGCCAAGTGGCTGAAAGTCACCCTGGAGCTGCCGTGGCGGCGCAAGATCGCATCGTTGAACTACCTGCTGGCGTCGCACGTCTGGCAGCAGGACCATAACGGCTTCACCCACCAGGACCCGGGCTTCCTGGACCACGTGATCAACAAGAAGGCCGACATCGTCCGGGTTTACCTGCCGCCGGACGCCAACTGCCTGCTGTCGGTGATGGACCACTGCCTGCGCACCCGGCACTACGTGAACGTCGTCGTCGCCGGCAAGCACGCCATGCCGCAGTGGCTGACGATGGAGCAGGCCGTGGTCCACTGCACCGAGGGCCTGGGCATCTGGGCCTGGGCCAGCAACGACCAGCACGGCGAGCCGGACGTGGTGATGGCGTGCTGCGGCGACACGCCGACGCTGGAGGTGCTGGCGGCGGTGTCGATCCTGCGCCAGCACCTGCCGGAGCTGAAGATACGGGTGATCAACGTCGTCGACCTGATGCGGCTGCAGTCGGCGAGCGAGCACCCGCACGGGTTGAGCGACAAGGACTACGACTCGCTGTTCACCACGGACAAGCACATCGTCTTTGCGTTCCATGGCTACCCGTGGCTGGTGCACCGGCTGACGTACCGCCGGGCCAACACCAACCTGCATGTGCGCGGCTACAAGGAGGAGGGGACGATCACGACGCCCTTCGACATGCGGGTGCAGAACGACCTCGACCGGTTCCACCTGGTGCAGGACGTGGTGGACCGGGTGCCGGGGCTGGGCGGACGGGGGGCGTACCTGAAGCAGATGGTCCGGGACAAGCTGATCGAGCATAAGCACTACATCGACAAGCATGGGCAGGACCTGCCGGAGATCAGGAACTGGCGGTGGGGGAGCCCGGCGTGACCCGGTGCAATCCGCGGCAGCACTAGCCTGCCCGGGCCTACGGTTGCGCGCCCGTCCTCCTGTAGAGGCAGGCTGCTAGAGTTTCTCACCTGCGGGGCATCCTGACCGGTAGTGGATGCCCCGGCATTGGAGGCGCGCTTGCGGCGTGGCAATCCAGGAGCTGCACGGGCGGCCTCAACCGCCCTGGATTGCCGCGCCGAAGCCGGCTCGCAATGACGGGGGCACGTTGGGGCTAAGCCAAAACCGTCGGCGGTTGGCCCTAGAGCATGTTTGATGCAAGTGGAGACACCAGACATGCTCTAGACTTTGTTTTTGCGAGCATTTGTTTGGTTCAAGCGAAACCGCTTGAACCAAACATGCTCTAGGCAACGGACCGGCTCGCCGTCTCCCCCGCGGCAAGCTCGATGATCTCCGCCGTGATCTCCTCCTGCCGCACCTGGCGCTGCTTGGCCTGCAAGGACGCAAGCTGGCGCTCGATCCCGCTGCGCGCCGCGGCCATCGCCTCCATGCGCGCCTCGTTCTCCGCCGCGAAGGAGTGCAGCGCCGCCTCGCAGAGCTGCGCGTGCAGGTAGTCCGCCGTCAGGTCCTGCAGCAGCGCCGCCGGGGTCAGGTAGAGCAGCGGTGCGGCGGCAGACACCGCGGGCGGGAACGCCGTCATGTCGAAGGGGAACAGCCGCCGGCGCTCCACCCGGATGCCTTGGCCGCCCTGCCACTGGCTGAACACGGCGTCGAGCTGGTCGATCCGCCCCTGGGCGATCCCCTTGTACAGTGCCTGGGCGATGCGGTCGGCCAGCTTGGGCACACCGGGCGAGTGCGACGGCATCGCGCCGGTCCACCCGGCGGTGATGCCGCGCTCGGCCAGCGCCGCACGGCCCCGCGTGCCAACGAGGAACAGCTCCGCCGTGCCGAGACTGCCGCCGATGGTGTCCAGCACGCGCCCGCTGAAGGCGCCGGCAAACCCCTGCTCGGCGCAGAACAGCACCAGGGCGGGGCGGGGCGGCCTGCGGTCCCTGCCGGGCCGGATGGCAGGGGCGAGTACTATCGCCCGCCCGATGGCGGCAGCGATCACCGCGGCATAGCGGTCTACCGCGGCAAGCTGCCCCCCTGCCTGCTGCACCCGCGCGGCCGCGATCCCACGCATCGCGTTCACCACGGCCCCAAGCTGCTGGATGCCGCCGATGCGGGCGCTGATGTCCGCAAGCCGCTCGGTCATGCCGGCTGGGCAGCCGCGACCGGCGCATCGGCCGTCTTGGGCGGCGCAACCGTCTGCGCGTAGCGTTGCAGCACGTCCTGGATCGACTGCTTCTGCGCGTCGTCCAGCTTGCCGGTGTCCTGGACCACCCGGACGGCCTCCGCCGCCCCCTGGTCCAGCGCATCCCGCAGCCCCGCGCGGAACCGCACCAGGTCCGTCAGTGGCAGCGCGTCCAGCAGGCCGGATTGCACCGCCATCACCAGCGCCACCTCGTCGGCCAGCCGCAGCGGCGCGTGCTGCGGCTGGTGCAGGATCGCCCGTATCCGCGCGCCCCGCGTCAACTGGCCGCGCACCCGGGTGTCGGGCATGCCGCCGAACCGCGTGAACGCCTCCAGCTCCAGGAACTGCGCGTAATCCAGCCGCAGCGTCTTCGCAGCCTCGCGCAGCGCCGGCGCCTGGGTCTTCCCCCCGACCCGGCTGACGCTGGTGCCCGCGTCCACGGCCGGCTTCTGCCCCTCGTAGAATAGCTTGGCGTCCAACGCGATCTGGCCGTCGGTGATCGAGATCAGGTTCGTCGGGATGTAGGCGCTGAGGTTGCCCGCGTCGGTCTCCACGATGGGCAGCGCCGTCAGGCTGCCGCCGCCCTTGGCCTGGGACAGCTTCGCCGCCCGCTCCAATAGCCGCGCGTGGACGTAGAACACGTCGCCGGGATAGGCCTCCCGCCCCGGCGACTGCCGCGTCAGCAGCGCGATCTCGCGGTGGGTGGCGGCGTGCTTGGACAGGTCGTCGAACACCACCAGCGCGTGCCCGCCGCGGTCGCGGAAGTACTCCGCCATGGCCATCCCGGCGAACGGCGCGATCCATTGCAGCCCCGGCGGGCTGGCCGACCCGGCCACGACGATGATGCTCCGCGCCGCCGCGCGGCTGCCCTGGATGGCGTCGATGGCGCGCTTGACGCTGGACGCCTTCTGGCCGACGGCGATGTAGAGGCAGATGATGTCGCTGGTGGCCTGGTTGATGATCGTGTCGATGCCGATGGTGGTCTTGCCGATGGCGCGGTCGCCGATGATCAGCTCGCGCTGGCCGCGGCCGAGGGCGAACAGCGCATCCACCACCAGCAGCCCCGTCTGCACCGGCTGCACCACCAGGTCGCGGTCGATGATCTCGGGCGCCGGCTGCTCGATGGGGTCCAATCGCTCGGCGGCGACCGGCCCCTTGCCGTCGAGCGGCCGGCCGAGCGGATCGACCACCCGGCCCAGCAGCCCCGGCCCCACCGGTACCCGTACCACGTTGCCGGTGCCGCGTACGGCGTCCCCGGCCTCGACGCCGTCCACGCCGTCCAGCAGCACGCAGCCGATCCGGTCGCGCTCAAGCACCTGCGCGAACCCGGTCTGCCCGCGGCCGAAGTGCAGCAGCTCATCGAGGCGCACGCCGGGCAGGCCCGACACCAGGGCGATGCCGTCCCCGACCTCCTCGACCCGTCCGACCTCCTCGGCCTGCGCGCCGAGCGTGGCGGCGCCCAGCCGTGTGCGGGCCTCCGCCAGCCATGTATCGGCTGGTAGGGCGGCGTCATGCGGCATGGGTCAGGTCCGCCAGGATCGTCGCCAGGTCCGCGCGCCACGAGTTGCCCACGGTGAAGTGGTCGCCATGCAGCTCAAGCCCGGCGATCAGGCTGGGGTCCACCTTGAACGCGATCCTGGGAGTCGCGCCAAACGCACGGCCGATCAGCGCCCCGGCGTGCTCCTGGTCGGCGGGGCTGAGCGCGGTCGCGCTGAGGGCCTCCAGCGCCGCGCCGTTCGCAGCCTGCCGCTCCCCGGCCGGCAACGCCTGGATCGCCGCGACCAGCCAATCCAAGAAGGCCGCCTGGACTAAGGGGCCCTCCAGGCGATGGGCCAGTCGTCCCGCGATGTCCACGGCGAGCTGACTCGACCGGCCACTCCAGGCCGCTTCGGCATTCGCCCTTTCCTTGTCGATTTCCGCCTTCGCCGTGGCCAGCAACAGGGCGGCCTGCTTGGCGGCGTCGCCCAGCGTCGCGGCATGCTCGCGGTCCGCCGCCTCGTGCGCGTCGGCCAGGAGCTTGTCGCGCTCCGCCCCGAAGCCCGCGCGCGTCCGCGCCACGTCCGCCAGCGCCGCGGCGGCTTGGGTGCGACTGGCCTCCGCCTCGGCAACCGTATGCTGCACCGCCGTGCGCCGCTGCTCGATCATGGCCGACACCGGGCGCCAAAAGAAGCGCTGCAGCAGCCACACCAGGATGGCGACGTTGATCGCCTGGATGCCGAGCGTCCACCAGTTGACCGCCATGGCCGCTACTTCAGCAACGGGTTGGCGAACAGCAGCAGCAGTGCGATCACCAGGCAGTAGATCGCCATGGTCTCGATCATCGCCAGGCCGACGAACAGGGTGCGCGAGATCGTGCTGGCTGATTCCGGCTGGCGGGCGATGGCGTCCATCGCCGCCGCGACCGCCCGGCCCTCGGCCAGCGCCGGGCCGATGGCGCCGAACGACACCGCCACCGCGGCCGAGATGATGCTGATGAACGCCAGCCAATTCATGCTTTGCTTCCTAGAATGGGTTTGGTTCCTGGTTTGGGGGTTGCCGGCATCCCGTCGCGCACCGCCGCGCCGATGAACACCATCGCCAGGATTGCGAAGATGTACGCCTGCACCAACCCGGTCAGCAGGTCCAAGGCCATCAGCGGGATCGGCACCAGCAGCCCGGCCAGCGACAGCACGATGCCCACCACGAACACCCCGCTCATCACGTTGCCGAACAGCCGGACCATCAGAGAGAAGGTGCGGGTGATGCTCTCGACGAAGTTGAGCGGCGCCATCAGCAGGCTGGGCGTGGCGAAGGTCCGCAAGTAGCCGCCGACGCCGCCGGCACGGATGCCGAACCAGATCACCGCGAGGAACACCAGCAGGGCCAGCGCCGCATCGGTCTCGATCTGCGCCGTCGGCGGCTTCACCCCGGGCACCAGCGAGGACCAGTTGGCGACGAAAATGAAGGCGAACAGCGTGCCGATGAAGGCGCGGTACGGCGCCGGCTCCAGCCCCATGGTGTCGCGGATCTGGCCGTCCACGGTTTCCACGACCAGCTCGAACGCCGACTGGATGCGCGATGGCGCGAGCTTGAGGCGGCGGGTGACCAGGGCGGCCCCGCCGGTCAGCGCCGCCATGATCGCCCAGGTGGCCACGACGCCCTCGGTGATCGGCGCCGGGCCGATGTGGAACAGCGTCTCGCTCGCCAGCGGCGACATCATGGCGCGGTCGCCTTGACCCGGCGCATCACCAGGGGGCGGACCGTCACGACGCCCAGCGCCGTCAGCAGCAGCGGCAGCGCGCCCTCCAGGCTCGCCAGCGTGAGGAAACCCGCCAGGAGTGCGAAGCGGCCGACGATCAGGCCGATGGCGGCCACCAGGCGGGCGCCGCTGGCGAACAGGCAGGCGTTCCACCACAGCCCGCCGAAGTAGCAGGCGCCCACCCCAACCCCGGCGGCGAAGTGGGCGGCAAGGATGGCGACGATGGGCCAGGCGGACAGGCTCCAGCCCGGCAGGCCATTGAACCAGGTGAGGGTCATGCGGTTTGCATCCATTTCCAGGCGGACCAGCACCCCAGCGCCGCGCCGAGCATCAGCAGCGGCGCGGTGCAGAACAGGCCGGAGGCGAACCGCGCATCCAGCCACCGGCCCGCGAACACCCCGATCAGCATGGGCACGACGATGATCCAGCCGAGCACGCCGATCTGCGCCAGCCGCCGGGATACCGTGAAGTTTCCATCGCGCAGCCAGCGCCCATGGCGGTCGCCGCGCAGCCGGGTCTGCAAGACCAGGGGGTCGTGGTCGTCCGGCACGGTCACGCGAAACCCGTGCCGGGCCGCAGGCGGCTGACGATCTGGCGGATCGCGTCCAGTTGCAGGCGGGTGCTGTCGATCCGTTCCTCCCGGTCCGCCTCGGCGTCGGCTTGGAAGCGGCTGAGGATCGCCGTGTCGAGCGTCGCCAGGTCGTCGCCCAGGACCGCCTCCCGCGTGGCGATGGCGACCTCGCCGCCGGTCCCAGGCTTCCCCGGGCTGACGGTCAGCACGCCGCCGCGCACGGCGCAATAATGCCGGGCCTGGTTGCGGCTGCGCCAGCTCACGACGCCGACCGCCAGGCTGGTCAGGAAGGCCGCGTGGCCCGGCTGGATGCCGAACCCGCCGCTGGCGTCCTCGGCGGACAGCATGAGGACCCCATCCTCCTCGACGACCTGCAACAGCGGCGTGGTGATGGTAAGCTTCATGGGTGCCGGCCTGCCGGAGCCGCTGGCTGATCCGAGCACGCCGTCATTGCGAGCCGGCTCCGGTGCGACAATCCAGGGACCACGCTGGCCGCCCTGGATTGCCGCGCCGCAAGTGCGGCTCGCAATGACTGGCCCTGCAAACCGCTCGAAGCGCTCCGCGGCTGGCCTGGGTTGGCACCTATGACGTTGCGCCTCATGCTGGCTGCCTCATGCTGAAGCGCGCGCCTTGGCCGGAGTTGCCGTCGCCGGAGCTGCCGTCGCCCGGTCCGCCTTGGCAGCATCGCCTTGCTTCGTGGACGCAGCCTCCTTCTGCCGCGCCTCGTCCAAGTTGCCGACCATGTACAGCGAGCTTTCCGCCCACTCGTCGGCCTCCCCGTCCAGGATGGCCCGGCAGCCGGCGAGCGTGTCGGCCCGGCTGACGCTGCGCCCGGGCGTGCCGGTGAACGCCTCCGTCACCACGAACGGCTGGCTGAGGAAGCGTTGCAGCCGCCGGGCACGCTTCACCACCAAGCGGTCCGCCGGGCCAAGCTCCTCCACCCCCAGCAGGGAGATGATGTCCTGCAGGTCCTTGAACCGGGCCAACGCCTCGCGGGCGCGCTCCGCCAGGCGGTAATGCTCCTCCCCGACCACGAGGGGATCGAGCAGCACAGACGTCGAGGTCAGCGGGTCGATGGCCGGGTAGAACGCCTCCGCCGCCAGATCGCGCGACAGCATGATCATGCTGTCCATGTGGCTGGAGATGGCGGTCACGGCTGGGTCGGTGAAGTCGTCGGCCGGGACGTACACCGCCTGGATCGCGGTGACCGACGCCCCGGCGACCGAGGCGATGCGCTCCTGCAACAGGGCGACCTCGGTGGCGAGCGTCGGCTGGTAGCCGACGCGAGAGGGCAGCCGGCCCAGCAGGCTCGACAGCTCGGCCCCGGCCTGGACGAAGCGGAACACGTTGTCCATCAGCAGCAGCACGTTCTGGTGCTTCT
>CAXTFY010000048.1:0-20283 GCA_964243265.1 uncultured Acetobacteraceae bacterium
GCTGATCGCCGCCACTGACCCCACCATCGGCGGCGTGCTGGTGTTCGGTGACCGCGGCACCGGGAAAAGCACCGCCGTCCGCGCCCTGGCCGCCCTGCTGCCGCCCATGCAGGCCGTCGAGGGCTGCCGCTACCACTGCGACCCCGCCCGCCCCGCCGCTTGGTGCGAGGACTGCCAGGCCCGCCCCGACCATCCCGCCCACGCCGTCCCCGTCCCCGTGGTGGACCTGCCGCTCGGCGCCACCGAGGACCGCGTGGTGGGTGCCCTGGACCTGGAACGCGCGCTGACCCGTGGCGAGAAGGCGTTCGAGCCGGGGCTGCTGGCCCGCGCCAACCGCGGCTTCTTGTACATCGACGAGGTGAACCTGCTGGAGGACCACCTGGTGGACCTGCTGATCGACGTGGCGGCATCGGGCGAGAACGTGGTCGAGCGCGAGGGCCTGAGCGTCCGCCACCCCGCCCGCTTCGTCCTGGTCGGCAGCGGCAACCCCGAGGAGGGCGAGCTGCGGCCGCAGTTGCTGGACCGCTTCGGCCTGTCGGTCGAGGTCCGCACGCCGGACGCCATCCCTGACCGCATCAGCATCGTCCGCCGCCGCGACAGCTTCGACCGCGACCGCGGCGCCTTCGTGGCGGAGTGGGCCGTGGAGGACGCCGCCGTGCGCGCGCGCATCCTGGCCGCCCGCGCCCTGCTGCCCCAGGTGGAGGTGGACGATGCGGTGCTGGAGCAGGCGGCCCGGCTGTGCATGTCGCTCGGCACCGACGGCCTGCGCGCCGAGCTGACCCTGCTGCGCGCCGCCCGGGCGTTGGCGGCGCTGGACGGGGACGCGGCGGTTGCGGTGCGCCACCTGCTGTGCGTCGCCCCCAGCGCCCTGCGCCACCGGCTGCGGCGGGACCCCTTGGACGACGCCGGCTCCACCACGCGGGTCGCCCGCGCCGTGGCGGAGCAGTTCGGCACGTGACCCGCCTGCTTCTCCCTCTCCCCCGGGGAGAGGGCCGGGGTGAGGGGGTCTTGCGGCAGGAGTGGGCCTCCGCCCCAGCAGCACCCGGTCCCCGGCCGGACAGGATCGCGCCTGCCCCGCCCCCTCACCCCGGCCCTCTCCCCGAGGGAGAGGGAGAAGCGGCGTCCCCCTGGCAAACCGCAGTCCATGCTGCCGCCCTGGCTGCCATCGACCCTCTCGGCGTTGGCGGCATCGCCCTGCGCGCTGGCCATGGCCCGGTGCGGACGCGCTGGCTGGCGCTGATGCGCGGCCTGCTGCCGGACGGCGCACCGTGGCGCAAGCTGCCGCTCGGCATCGCCGACGCCCGGCTGCTGGGCGGCCTGGACCTAGCCGCGACCCTGCAGGCCGGTCGTCCCGTCATGGAGCGCGGCCTACTGGCGGAGGCCGAGGGCGGCGTCCTGCTGCTGGCGATGGCGGAACGCATCCCCGGTGGCCTCGCCGCCCGCTTGGCCGCCGCCCTGGACGGCGGCCGCGGCCCGATGCTGGTCGCCTTGGACGAAGGCGCTTCCGACGACGAACGCACCCCGCCGGCCCTGCTGGATCGCTTGGCCCTCCATCTGGACCTGACCCCGGTCGGCGCGCGGGAGCCGGAGGGCGATCCACCCACGCCGGACGCCATCGCCGCCGCCCGGAACCGGCTGGCCCAGGTGCAGGCTGGGGACGCCGTGGTGGCGGCGCTGTGCGGCACGGCGGCAGCGCTGGGCGTCGCCTCGGTCCGTGCGCCGTTGATGGCGCTGCGCATGGCCCGTGCCGCGGCGGCGCTCGCCGGCCGGAACACGGTGTCGGAACCCGATGCGGCCCTGGCGTGCCGCCTGGTGCTGGCGCCGCGTGCGACGGTGCTGCCCATGGCCGAGGCACCCCCGGAGGCCGAGGAATCCCAAGACGCGGAGGACGCACCCCGCCCGCAGCAGTCCGAGCAGCAGCCCGACGCCGCCGCCGACCCAACGGCCGGCGCGATGGCCGACATCCTGCTGCAGGCCGCCCGCGCCGCCATCCCCGCCGGCCTGCTGGCCCAACTGCAATCCACCGCGCCGCGCCGCGCCGCCCGCACCCCGCCCGGCGTGGCCGGCGCCGCCCAGGCCGGACGCCGCGGCCGCCCCGCCGGCATCCGCCCCGGCGACCCCCGCGGCCCCGACCGCCTCAACCTGATCGAGACCCTACGCGCCGCCGCCCCCTGGCAGCGCCTGCGCGGCGGCGCGCAGCCCGGTTCCCGCCTGCAGATCCGCCGCGACGACTTCCGCGTCACCCGCCTGGTGCAGCGGGCGGAGACGACGACGGTGTTCATCGTGGACGCCTCCGGCTCCCTCGCCTTCAACCGCCTCGCCGAGGCCAAGGGCGCCGTCGAGCTGCTGCTGGCCGAGTGCTACATCCGGCGCGACCGCGTGGCGGTGGTGACTTTCCGCGGCACCTCCGCCGAGTTGCTGCTGCCGCCGACGCGCAGCCTGGTGCGGGCCAAGCGCGGCCTGGCCGGCCTGCCCGGCGGCGGCGGCACTCCCCTCGCGGCCGGCATCGACGCCGGCTTCCTGCTGGCCGACGCCATCCGCCGCCGCGGCGGCACCCCCAGCCTGGTGCTGCTGACCGACGGACGCGGCAACGTGGCGCAGGATGGGCGCGGCGGGCGGGACCGGGCGCAAGCGGACGCGATGCAGGCGGCACGCGCCGTGCGCCGGGCCGGGATGGCGGCGTTGCTGGTCGATACTTCGCCCCGACCTGGCCCGGCCGGGCAGCTCCTCGCGGCGGAGATGGGCGCGCGCTACGTGCCGCTGCCCTATGCCAACGCCGCCACGCTGACCCAGGCGGTACGCGGCGCATGAACCCCGCCGCAGCCCGCGCCCATTCTCGCCATGGGGAACTGCCCGGCCGTGACTGGCCCAACCGCTCCGCCAGCCGCACCGTCCGCGCCGCCGGACTGAACTGGCACGTGCAGGTGGCTGGGACCGGTCCCGTACTGCTGTTGGTGCACGGGACCGGGGCGGCGACGCACTCCTGGCGCGACCTGCTGCCCCTCCTTGCCGAGCACTTCACCGTCGTCGCGCCGGACCTGCCGGGCCATGGTTGGACCGACGCGCCCGCGGCGGCGCGGCTGTCGCTGCCGGGAATGGCAAAGGCGCTGCAAGGCTTGCTGATCGCCCTGAACATGAAGCCGGCGGTGGCGGCCGGGCACTCGGCGGGCGCGGCGGTGCTGGCGCGGATGGCGCTGGACGGCGTGATCCAGCCGCGGGCGATGGTCAGCCTGAACGGCGCCTTCGTGCCGTTGCAGGGGGTGCCGGGCCAGATCTTCTCCCCCTTGGCGCGGCTGCTGGTGGGGCTGCCGGGGCTGCCGCAGGTGTTCGCCTGGCGGGCACGCGACCCGGCAATGGTGGCGCAGCTGCTGGCCGGCACCGGATCGTCCCTGGATGCCGAAGGGGTGCGGCTGTACGGCCAAGTGGTGCGCCGCCCAGCCCATGCGGCGTCCGCGTTGGGGATGATGGCGCATTGGAACCTGCGCCCGTTGCTGGCGGACCTGCCGCGGCTGCGGGTGCCGCTGCTGCTGGTGGCTGGCGGCGGGGACCGCTCGGTGCCGCCGGCGCAGTCCGCCGAGGTGCGCGACCTGGTACCCGGCAGCACGCTGAAGCTGCTGCCCGGCCTGGGTCACCTGGCGCACGAGGAACGGCCGGCGGAGGTGACCGCGCTGATCCTGGCATTCGCGCGGGCAAATGGGGTGCTGCCCCCGGGCATTCCCTCCTGACCGAGTGGGTCGCCACCGGCCGCATCCTGGACCTGATCCTGCTGGGCATGGCGCTGGAGGGCGCGGCGCTGACGGCCTGGCATCGCCGCACCGGGCGCGGCGTGGCGCCGGGGGCGCTGTGGCTCAACCTGCTGTCGGGCATGTGCCTGCTGCTGGCGATGCGCGCCGGGCTGGCGGGAGCCTGGTGGGGGTGGGTGTCGCTGCCGTTGCTGGGGGCGCTGGCGTTCCATGCCGCGGACCTGCGGCGGGTATGGCGGTAGGGGGCTCACCCGTGCGGCTCGCAGGAACTGCCTCGGTTGTTTGGCAGGCGAGAATGGGTGAAGCTGACGCCATGGTGGTCCTTGGCCGAGAGCGAGCGGCTGGCGGTATTCTGGTGGCATCAGTGTCTCGACAAGTCCCTGAAGGCTGCGACGGATGCGCGCACGTTCGTGGTTGAATAAGCCTGATCCAGGTTTGACCCAGGGACCACCCCGCATCGCCTGCATTGGCGAGTGCATGATCGAGCTGCGTCAGCAATCGGACGGCAGCCTGACCCGCGGCTTCGGCGGCGACACGCTCAACACCGCGGTTTACCTGGCCCGGCTGGGCGCGGCGGTGGATTACGCCACGGCCCTGGGCGACGACCCGTGGAGCGACGAGATGATGGCCACCTGGAGCGCCGAGGGCGTCGGCACCGGGCTGGTCCGCCGGTTGCCGGGGAGCCTGCCCGGGCTTTACATCATCCAGACCGATGCCCGGGGCGAACGCCGGTTCCACTACTGGCGCGACAGTGCCGCCGCGCGCCGCATGTTCAGCGGACCCGGCGGCACGGAACTGATTGAACGGTTGGAGGGGTACGACCTGCTCTACCTCTCCGGCATCACGCTTTCGATCCTGGACGGCGCCGGGCGGGCGGGGTTGTTCGGGGCGGTGGACCGGGTGCGGGCGCGGGGCGGCCGGCTGGTGTTCGACACCAACTTCCGTCCGCGCGGCTGGCCCGACCTGGACGGCGCCCGCACGCTTTACCGGCAGGCGTTGGCGCGGTCGGACATCGTGCTCGCCTCCACCGAGGACCTGGTGCCGCTGTTCGGGCCTACGGGCGAGGCGGAGTTGCTATACCACGCTGCCGGGGCCGAGCGGGTGTTGAAGCTTGCTCGCCCGGCCGTGCAGGTAATGCAGGCAGGCGCGGTGGTCCTGGTGGAGGCAGACCCGGTGGATCTGGTTGCCGACACAACCGCGGCAGGCGACAGCTTCGCCGCAGCCTACCTCGTAGCCCGGTTGCTCGGCCGCTCCCCGGCGGCGGCGGCGCGGTCGGGCCACCGCCTGGCCGGCACGGTCGTCGGCCACCACGGCGCCATCATCCCGCGCCATGCCATGCCACCCCTGGAGCCTCCGACATGACCGCATCCAAACCTGCGAGACAGCGCCTGGACGAATTGCTGCTGATCTCCCGCATCGTCCCCGTCATCACCATCGAGCGCGTGGAGCACGCCGTCCCGCTGGCCCGCGCCCTGGTGGCGGGCGGACTGCGGTTGCTGGAAATCACCCTGCGCACCGAGGCCGGGCTGGCTGGCGCTGCGGCGATCATCGACGCGGTGCCCGAGGCGGTGGTGGGCATCGGCACCGTGCTGACCCCGGCGGACCTGGCGCGGGCCGTAGGGACCGGCGCGCAATTTGCCCTCAGCCCCGGGGCGACGCCGGACCTGCTGGACGCGGCGGCCGGGTGCGGCATCCCGTTCCTGCCCGGCGTCGCCACCGCGTCCGAGCTGATGCAGGCGATGGCCCGCGGCTTCGACGTGGTGAAGTTCTTCCCGGCGGTGCCGGCGGGCGGCATCCCCGCGTTGCGCGCGATGGCCGGGCCGTTTCCGGCGGCACGTTTCTGCCCGACCGGCGGCATCGGCGCGGACAATGCGGCCGAATGGCTGGCGCTGCCGAACGTGGCGGCGGTGGGCGGTTCGTGGCTGACTCCGGCAGCCGAGGTGCAGGCGGGCCGGTGGGACGCCATCACCGGGCGGGCGGGCCACGCCATGGCCCTAGCCGCCGGCCTGCCTGCTCCCTCTCCCCCCGGGAGAGGGCCGGGGTGAGGGAAGCCGCAAGCGCCAGACCCGGCATGCACGGGAGCGGATTTCGTCCTTGAAGCGGCCAGATTAGGCCCTTGCCGCCCCTCTCACCCCGGCCCTCTCCTGGAGGGAGAGGGAGCAGTGCGGGCCCTGCACCGTGTGCGTCCATCTGCCGGCTTGGCACACGAACCTCGGCGGCACGCCCCTACCAGACGTAACCGAGCTGCCGCGCGCCGGACACGCCCGCCTTGCGCAGCAGACCCCGCGAAAGCCGGCGCGCGTGGAACACCATCGCAGACGACGGACCGACCAGCACGATGTCCTCGCCGCGCCGGACCGCGCGCACGATCCGCTCGCCGACCACCGACGGATGCACGCCCTTCGCCTGGTACTGCCGCTCAAGCCGGTCCAGCGCCGACACCGGAACGCTCGGCGCCACCGCGCGGCGGTTGCGGATGATCGGCGTGTTGATGATCCCTGGGCACACCACCGTCACGCCGACCTCCGTCCGCCCGAGTTCCATCGCGATCGCGTCGGAAAGCCCGATCACCGCGTGCTTGGAGGCGGAGTAGGCGCCGAGGTTCGGCACCGAATGCAGCCCGGCGGCGGAGGCGACGTTGACTAGGTGACGCGCGCCGCCCCTGGCGATCATCGCCGGCAGGAAGGCCCGGCTGACGTGCACCACGCCCATCAGGTTCACGCCGATCACCTGCTTCCACGCCGCCAGCGGCGTGTCCAGGAACGGGCCGAGGAAGCCGACACCCGCATTGTTCACCACCACGTCCGGCGGGCCGGTATCGGCCATGACCGCCCCGGCCAGCGCATCGACGGCCGCGGCGTCGCCGACGTCGCAGGCGAAGCTGCGGCAGCGCCGGCCCGCTGCCTCGACCTGCCGCGACGCCTCCGCAAGGCGGGCCTCGTCGATGTCAACCGCGATGATGTCCGCCCCCGCCTGGGCGAAGGCGAGCGCGGTTTCGTGGCCGATCCCAGAGGCCGCGCCGGTGACCAGGACCCATCGCCCCGTCAAGTCGTTCAACGCCATCCTAGCGTCCTCCTTTAGGGACCGGGACCATATTCGGCAGCAGGCGCTACGCAGCCACCCGGATCATCAGCTTGCCGAAGTTATCCCCGTCGAACAGCCGGTTCAGCACCTCGGGCGCGTGCTCCAGTCCGTCCACTACGGTTTCGCGGTGCTTGATCCGCCCCTCGCCGATCCATTGGGCGAGCTGCACTGCTGCTTCTCCCCAGCGCGGCGCGAAGTCGGTTACGATGAAGCCCTGCACGCGCAGGCGGCGCATCAGGATGCTGCCGTAATCGCCCAGCGCCGGCTTGGCCTCGTTGTAGCCGGAGATCATGCCGCACAGCACGATGCGCCCGAACAGGTTCATGCGGCTCGTGACCCCGGCCATCACCTCGCCGCCGACGTTCTCGAAGTTGATGTCCACTCCGTCTGGCACCGCCGCCTTCAGCGCCGTGCGCCAATCCGGCTGCTTGTAATCGACCGCCGCGTCGAACCCGAGTTCATCCACCAGCCACGCGCACTTTGCCGGCCCGCCCGCGATGCCGACGACGCGGCAGCCCATGATCTTGGCGATCTGCCCGGCGACGGAGCCGACCGCCCCGGCGGCAGCGGACACCACGACGGTCTCGCCGGCCTTTGCCTGGCCGACCTCGCGCAGCCCGAAGTACGCCGTGATCCCCGTCATGCCGCAGGCGCCCAGCAGCACCTCCGGCGGCAGCCCCAGGCCCGGCGGCAGCACCTGCAGCCCGGCGGGAGGGCCGGTGTAGTAGTCCTGCCAACCCAGCAGCCCCGACACCAGGTCCCCCGGCGCATAGCCCTCAGCCTGGGACGCCAACACCCGGCCCAGGCCGCCGCCGCGCATCACCTCGCCGATTTGGACCGGCGGCATGTACTGCGGCATGTCCGTCATCCAGATGCGGTTGGTGGGGTCGAGCGAAAGCAGCTCCGTGCGAACCTGGATCTCGCCCGGCCCCGGATCGGCCGCGGGCGGCGCGGCGAAGTCGAAGTCCGCTGCCGTCACCCGGCCCTGCGGGCGCTGCTTCAAGCGGAATTGGCGGTTCACGGTCATGCCGTCACCGGCGCGGACGGGTCGTTGACGGCATCCAGCATGACGGGGTGCTCCATGGAGGCGAGCAGGAAGCGGGCTGCCACATCCAGTGATTGGCGGCCCTCGGGGATGAACCTGGCCATGATCTGCCAGACGTGCGGCACCACGGGCCAGACCCGGAGATCGACGGCCACCCCGGCGGCCAAGGCGCGGTCGGCCAAGCGGGTGCTGTCGTCGCGCAGCACCTCGTTCGCGCCGACATGGATCAGCAGCGGCGGCAGGCCCGCGAAGTCCGCGTACAAGGGGGAGATCAAGGGGTCCCGCCGGTCCGCGCCGCCCACATAGGCGTCGGCGCCACGGGCGATGCCGTCGCCGAGGAACATGGCGTCCCGCCGCGTGTTGGCCTGGATCGACCCGCCGGTGGCGGCCAGGTCGGTCCACGGCGAGAATAGCGCCGCCCGCGCCGGCAGCGGCAGCCCAAGCTTCCGCAGCCGCAGCATCAACGCCAGAGCCAGCCCGCCACCGGCACTGTCCCCGGCCACCACCACGCCCTGCGCGTCGGCGTCCAACAGTCCGCAATAGACCGCCACCGCGTCATCGAGCGCGGCGGGATAGGGATGCTCCGGCGCCAGGCGGTAATCCGGCGCGAACACCCGCAGCCCGGCCTGGGCAAAGGCCTTGGTGATGGGCCGGTGCGTCCTGGGCGAGCAGGCGATGTAGCCGCCGCCATGCAGGTACAGCAACGTGCGCGGCGCATCCTCCGGCCCCAGCCAGTCGCCGGGTACGCCACCTACGCTGTCCTTATAGGCGCCACCCAGGGCAGCGCCGCCCTCCAGCGCCTTGCGGGCTGCGCTGACATCCTTGGCGCGGCCCAGCTTGCGCTTCAGCGTCGCGCGCAGCAGCAGCACCATCGCGTGTGCCTGCCAGCTAGCCATGGGCGGCCTCGCGCCCCGCTTCACGGGCGGTGGCGCGGCGTATCCTGCCGGCGGTCAGGCGCTGCACCAGGTTCCAGTGGCCAACCGGGAACAGCCGAACCAGCGCCGCGATCTGCCGGGCATCGCTGCCGATCAGCAACCGGGGTTCCCGCCGCTCGATGGCGCGGGCGATCAGTTCGCCGGCGGTGTCCGGCTCGGTCCGCAGCAGCTTGTTGAACACCGCCAGCCCGGCGGCGGCATCAGCCGGCTTCACTGTGTCCGGCACGCGGGCGGTGGCGGCGATGGCGGTGCGGACGCCGCCGGGATGGACGACGGTGACGCCGACCGGCGACCCCTCCAGCTCGCCCCGCAGGGCCTCGGAGAAGCCGCGCACGGCGAACTTGCTGGCGGCATACGCGGCCTGGCCCGGCGGCGCCATCAGGCCATAGACGCTCGACAAGTTGACGATCTGCGACGCGGCCTCCCGGCGCAACAGCGGCAGGAAGGCCCGCGTCATGCGGACGGTGCCCCAGAAGTTGATGTTGAACAGCCATTCAAAGTCGGCGGCCGAGACCTGCTCGAACCGGCCCATCAGCGCGACGCCGGCGTTGTTGACCAGCACGTTCACCCGGCCATGCTCGGCCAGCACCGCCGCTGGCAGGGCCGCCACGGCGTCGGCGTCGGCCACATCCAGCAGGTGTTCGGACACCTTGACGCCACGGCTGCGGGCGTCGGCCGCCACTGTTGCCAGCCCCGCCGCGTTGCGGTCCGCCAACGCCAGCGCACAGCCGCGACCCGCCAGAACCCGAGCCAGCCCGGCGCCGATGCCGCTGGCCGCCCCGGTCACGACGGCAACGCTGCCGCGCGGGTCCAGCCTCTTATCCGTCATGCCGGATGGTCCTCCCTTGGCGACCCTCTCTCCCGGGCCAGCCAGCCGAGTTGACGTGCCCGCATTAGACTAGTCAAGCGACCGGCGCAGGCGTGCGGGCCGCCGGGGCATCCGGAGGCGCCAGGGAGCGAGGTTCTGCCGCTGCGGCCTGCGTCCACAACCCAGTCAGCCGTATCTGGCTCAAGTTCAGCCGAACTCGGGACCCTTCTGATCGCAGGAAGGCCGGCGAGCACGTTTGGCGGCTAGCCTATCTCGTGCGATGGCACGGTGCGGGTCCTCCAAGAAGGCCAGTGCCGGGGAGGCTGTTGCAGTACAGGGTAGCCGTTGCCTGCGGTCGTCAACGGGCGAGCTTCAACAGGCCAGCGCCGGTTGGCGATCATCAATCGACGGCCACGGCTCGCAGTTCCGCCTGATGCAGTTGAGCGTCGATGCTCGCCAGCAGCTCGGCAATGCCAAATGGCTTGGCCAAGCAATCATCTGCTCCCGTTTTGAAGCCGCGGGCGATGTCGTCCTCATGGCCCAGGCCGCTCAGCAGGATCACCGGAAGCTGAAACCCTTGCCGCCGCAGGCTGGCACAGAACGCGCAGCCGTCGCCGTCCGGCAGACTGATGTCGAGCACGGCGATGGCGAAACTCTCACCGCATTCCGCCATCAGGGCACGCGCTTGGCTGATCGTGGCGGCAGTACGGACCAAGAAGCCTCCCTCAGTCGCGATCGCTTCGACGAGGAGGTCACGGACGTCATCATCGTCCTCGACGATCAGCACAGACAAGCGCACCACCTGCATCCCAATAAGAAGGAGTCAACGTCGATTACATTGGAATTTCCAGAGTTCCCAGCCGCCGCTTTGTAATGAATTGTTAGAAAGCAACAACCGTGTTCCTCGACGTTTCCGGGGTGGGTCTGTTTATAGGTTGGTTTGCTGTATCCCGCGGCACTGGTAGGAAGTGCATTGCCAAGGGGCGCGCTTACCGGTCAGCATTGACGACCGGGTGACCGGGTGACCGTGACGGCTCGAATGCCGGAATGCCGCCTGCTTTCCCCGTGACGGACGCATCCTGACCAGACATGACTTGACGCTTCCCGCCGCGGCGTGGCTTCCTGCCGGCTTCAGCCAAGCAGGTGCATGTTGTCCACTGCCACCGCTGCCGTTCCCACCGTCTTTGATCGCCTCCTGTCCTGGGGTCGTGCAAACCGGCTGCAAGTCCTATCGAGGCCGTTGAGAGCGATTGCGCCGCTGCGGTGGCCTATTGCTGACCAGGGGATTGGCATCGCATCTCTGCAGATTTGTGCACAGATGAAAACCTAAGCAGGCTTGCTGGCAAGGGGTTGGCGCTAAGCAGGTTCTCCGAGGTTCGCGCAGGAGACTTTGCGCAGAGGCTAAGCCGGGCTGCACAGCCTGGATGTTTTCTATGCCCAAGCCTGCCTGGGCTTCGTGTGACATCCCTGCGCCGTCAATGCGTGCGCACGTACCAATACATCAAGCATCTGTTGGACAATTCATAAAGGACGGATTGGTTGGCTTGGCGTTCCATTGCATACTTGCATGTGGCATACCGCATTTGATGGCTGACCCCCTCTAACCGATTGGACGGCTAATGCGCGCCTCTTGTCTTTCCCACCCTGCCGGGTGCGCCTGCCGCAGCGTCGCGTTGTCCTGCGATGCTGGCGCTGATGGGGGCATTGATGCCCTGGGCGCGGCGGCGGTGCGGACGGCGGTGGAGCGGGCGGCGTTCGGCGGCGTGGCCGGCCGCCGCCGGGCCCTTCAGGTGCTGGGCGCGGCCACGGTGGCCGCGGTCATCGACCAGGTATTCCCGATCCTGCGCGCGCAGGAGGCCCTGGCCGAAACCGTTGGCGCACCGGAGAAGAAGAAGCTGAAGGTCGGCTTCGTCCCCATCACCTGCGCCACGCCGATCATCATGGCGGCGCCGATGGGCTTTTATGAGGACAATGGCCTAGAGGTGGAGATCGTCCGCACCTCCGGCTGGGCGACGGTCCGCGACAAGTGTCTGAGCGGTGAGTTCGATGCGGCCCATTTGACTAGCCCAATGCCGCTGGCGATGTCGATGGGCGCCGGGTCAAAATCGGCCGCGTGGAGCGTTGCGGCGATCGAGAACCTCAATGGCGAAGCGCTCACGCTGGCCAATAAGCACAAAGACAGGCGGGACCCCAAGAACTGGCGAGGGTTCAAGTTCGGAGTGTCGTTCGACCACTCGATGCAGAACTACCTGCTGCGCTACTACCTGGCCGAGGCCGGGCTGGACCCGGACAAGGACGTGCAAGTCAGCCCCATGCCGCCGCCGGAGATGATCTCCAAATTGAGGGACGGGACCATCGACGGCTTTGTCGGGCCGGACCCATTCAACCAGCGCGCGGTGTATGACGGGATCGGCTTCATCCACCTGCTGTCGCGCGAAATCTGGGCCGGCCATCCCTGCTGCGCCTTTGCCGTGCCGCGCCGGATGGTGACGGAGACGCCCAACACCTACCAGGCATTGCTGAAATCAGTGATCCAGGCAACGGCCTACGCCAACATGGCCGAGAACAACGAGGATATCGCCACCCTGATCGCCGGGCCGCAGTACCTGGACCAGCCGCAGGAGGTTGTCCAGCAGGTGCTGACCGGCACATACCCGGACGGCTTAGGCGGCACGAAGACCACGCCGGACCGCATCCGCTTCGACCCGTTCCCCTACCCGAGCATGGCGCTATGGATCATGACGCAGATGAAGCGCTGGGGACAGGTGAAAGGCGACCTGAAATGGCGCGACGTGGCGCAGCAAGTGTTCCTGGCCGCTGGCGCCGAGGTCAAGATGAAGTCCTTGGGCATACCGACACCGCCCAATCCTTACCGGTCGTACCAGATCATGGGCAAGACGTTCGACCCGGCCGATCCTGACGGCTACCTCGCCTCGTTCCCGATCAGGCACACTTGACGCCGCCCCGCCTTCGGTCCCGCCGGGTGCTGTTCCCCGGCGCCTGACCTACCCGCGCCCGGCAAGCGCCCACGCGGCCTGGGCGAGGGCGCGGAACTTGTCGCCGATGGCCATCGCGTTGGCGTCCGCCGCGTTGCCGTCCAGCGCCCGGCGGTACACCCCCGCTGCAATCGCCGCCCAGCGGAACAGCGAGAACACCACAAAGAAGTCCAGTTCCGGCACCCCCTCCCGCCCGGTGCGCCGGCAATAGGCGGCGACATACGACGCCTCGTCCGGGATGCCCGGCGCATCGACGCCGGTTAGGCCCTCCAGCGACGCCGGCAGCCGCCATGGGATGCAGTTGTAGGCGAGGTCCGCCAGCGGGTGCCCCAACGTGGACAGCTCCCAATCCAGCACGGCGATGATGCGCGGCTCGGCCGGATGGAAGATCAGGTTGCCCAGCCGGTAGTCGCCATGCGCCACCGCCGTCTCGTCGGCCGCAGGCAGGTGGGCCGGCAGCCAGGCCATCAGCCGGTCCATCTCCGGCACGTCCCCCACGGCGGAGGCGACGTACTGCCGGCTCCACCGGTCGATCTGCCGGGCGACGTAGGCTTGCGGGCGGCCGAACCCGGTGAGGCCCGCTGCCTGCCAGTCCACCGCGTGCAGGGCAGCCAGCACGCGGTTCATGTCGTCGTACATCGCAGCCCGGTCGGCAGCCGCCATGCCGGGCAGCGTGCGGTCGGTGAACACCCGGCCGGGCAGGTGGTCCATGACGTAGAACATCGTGCCGATCACGCCGTCATCGGTGCATAGCAAGCGCATTGGCGCCACCGGGACCGCCGACCCCGCCAGCGCCGCCTGCACCCGGAACTCCCGGTCCACCGCGTGCGCCGAGGGCAACAGCGTGCCCGGCGGCTTCTTCCGCAGCACGTAATCGGCCCCCGGGGTGTGCAGGTGGTAGGTCGGGTTCGATTGCCCGCCCTGGAATTGCCTGACCACCAGCGGACCCGCGAACCCCGGCAGCTCGCGCGCCAAGTACTCCGCCAGCCGCGCCTCATCCAGCCGGTGGTTGGCCAGCGGCGGCACGAGCAGCGGGACCCCCGGCTGCCGTGCCGTCATAACCACGCTGCCCTCAGCCATGGGCGCCTACTCGGCAGCCATGGTGTTCGGCCGGACTGGGCGGTACTTCGCCAGCTCCAGCCGGCCAAGCTGGTGGCGGTGCACCTCGTCCGGCCCATCGACGATCCGCATCGTACGCGCGGTGGCATACATCCGCGCCAGGCCAAAATCGTCCGACACGCCGCCGCCGCCGTGCATCTGCATCGCCCAGTCCAGCACCTGGCAGGCCATGTTGGGAATGGAAACCTTGATTTCGGCGATCTCACGCCGGGCCTCCTTGTTGCCCACCGTGTCCATCTTCCAGGCCGCGTTCAAGACCAGCAGCCGGCACTGGTCGATCATGATGCGGCTGTTGGCGATCCGCTCGACCGTGACGCCCTGGTCGGCGAGCGCCTTGCCGAACGTATGGCGCGCCAGGGACCGCTTGCACATCATTTCCAACGCGCGCTCGGCCAGGCCGATGGTCCGCATGCAGTGGTGGATGCGCCCCGGGCCAAGCCGCCCCTGCGCGATCTCGAAGCCGCGCCCCTCGCCGAGCAGGATGCTGGCGGCGGGCACGCGCACGTCCTCGAACGTGATCTCGGCATGGCCATGCGGGGCGTCGTCATAGCCGAACACCGGCAGCGTGCGGCGGACCGTGACGCCCGGCGTGTTGCGCGGCACCAGGATCATCGACTGCTGGCGATGCTTGTCGGTATTGGCCGGGTCGGACTTGCCCATGACGATCAGCACCGCGCAGCGCGGGTCGCCAGCCCCCGAGGACCACCACTTGCGACCGTTGATGACGTACTCGCCGCCGCGCCGCTCGATCCGCGTCTCGATGTTGGTGGCGTCCGAGGAGGCGACATCAGGCTCGGTCATGCAGAACGCCGAGCGGATCTCGCCCTCCAGCAGCGGCTTGAGCCAGCGCGCCTTCTGCTCCTCCGTCCCGTACAACTCCAGCGTCTCCATGTTGCCGGTGTCGGGGGCGGAGCAGTTGAACACCTCGCTCGACCACTGCACGCGGCCCATGATCTCCGCCAACGGCGCATATTCCAGGTTGGTCAGCCCGGCGCCGCGGCTGCTGTGCGCCAGGAACAGGTTCCACAGGCCGTCGCGCTTGGCGACCTGCTTCAGCTCCTGCACGACCGGCACCGGCTGCCAGCGGTCCGCCGCCCCGGCAAGCTGGGCGGTGTAGGTCCGCTCGTTGGGATGGACATGCTCGTCCATGAAGGCGAGCAGGCGCCCCTGCAACTGCTGGACCTTGTCCGAGAAGGCGAACTCCATGGTCTCTCTCCCTTGCTGCCTCTAAAATCGGGCTGATTGGTCAGGTTGGGGCTGCAACCCCGTACGCCAAGCGCCACTGCTTCTTGTCCAGCCTACCGACGCCAGTCTTGGGCAGGCTTGCGTCTTGGGCAGGCTCGCGTCTGACCGGTGCGGGCGTGCCGTCATTGCGAGCCGTGCTTGCGGCGCGGGAAGCCAAGGGGCAAGCGCGGTACACGCAACCCTGGATTGCCGCGCCGAAGCCGGCTCGCAATGACGGTTTGGCGCGACACGGCAGCAATCAGGGTAAAAGCAAGTGACCAGGCCCCTCGACGCCGACGCGCTCCAGCTTCGGCGCCAGTCAGTCGGCATCACGCCAGCCAACCCTCGGGCACCGTGATCCGCGCCGCCGCCGGGCCGTCCGCAGCCTCGACCACGCCGATGCGGCGGGCGGCCTCGCCATGCTCGGCCAGCAGCGCCGTCGCCGCAGCAGGGTCCGAGACCACCAGCACCATGCCGACACCGCAGTTGAACACGCGCAGCATCTCCACAGGCGCAACGCCGCCGGTGCGGGCCAGCCAGCCGAACACCGGGGGCAGCGGCCAGGCGCCCGCGTCGAGCACAGCATGCAACCCGTCCGGCAGCGCCCGCGGCACGTTGCCGGGCAGGCCGCCGCCGGTGATGTGCGCCGCCGCCCGCAGCAGCCCGGCCCGGTGCAGCGCCAGCAGCGGCGCCACGTAGATGCGGGTCGGCGCCATCAGCGCCGCGCCCAGCGACACGTCCTGGCCCGGCGCGAACGGCGCCGGCGCGTCCCAGCCCAGGCCGCTGACCTCCACGATCCGGCGCACGAGGGAGAACCCGTTGCTGTGAACCCCGCTGCTGGCCAGACCGAGCACCGTGTCCCCTGCCCGCACCCTAGCCGGCAGCAGCGCCGCCCGCTCCGCCGCGCCGACGCTGAAGCCGGCGAGGTCGTAGTCGCCGGCGGCATACATGCCGGGCATCTCCGCCGTTTCCCCACCGACCAGGGCGCATCCGGCCTGGCGGCAGCCCTCGGCGATCCCGGCGACCACCTGGGCGGCCTGCTCCACCGCGAGGGCGCCGGTGGCGAAATAGTCGAGGAAGAACAGCGGCTCCGCCCCCTGCACCACCAGATCGTTGACGCACATCGCCACCAAGTCGATGCCCACGGTATCATGCCGGCCGGTGTCGATCGCCAGGCGCAGCTTGGTGCCGACGCCGTCGGTGGTGCTGACCAGGACCGGGTCCTGGAACCCGGCGGCCCGGAGGTCGAACAATGCGCCGAAGCCGCCAAGGCCCCCCATGACCCCTGGGCGAGAGGTGGCGCGGGCCAGGGGCTTGATGCGGTCCACCAGGGCATCGCCGGCCTCAATATCGACACCGGCCTGTCGGTAGGTGACGCCGTTCGGGTGGTCGGTCATGGGGTCCTTCCCGGGAGGCCCGGATGCGGTAGGATCGGTTAATGCAAGGTCCGGATCAGGTCGGCGGACACAACCACAGCGGCCCCGGCCCGGCAACGTTGGGCTTGGCCGCACTGCCGCAGCAAGTTCCCAACGCGCCCCGGCGCGACACCCCCGACGCGCCCCGGCGCGATGTCCCTAATGCGCCCGGGCGCAATACCCGCAACGCGCCGCGCCGCGAAATCCTCAACCTGCCGAACCTCATCACCTTTGCCCGGCTGTGCGCGGTGCCGCCGGCGTTATGGCTGGTGCTGGACGGGCATGCCGGTTGGGCCTTCGCCGTGTTCGTCCTGGCTGGGGCGTCGGATGCGCTGGATGGCTGGCTGGCCCGTCGCCAGGGCGGCACCGTGCTGGGCGCGTGGATGGACCCGGCGGCGGACAAGGCGCTGCTGGTCGGCATGTTCGTCGTGCTGGCATTGCGCGGGCTGCTGCCGGCATGGTTGGCCGGGCTGGTCGTAGCGCGGGACCTGGTGATCATCGGCGGCATCATCGCACTGTGGCGGCGCGGGAGGCCCATCCGCATCCGGCCGCTCCGGGTCGGCAAGCTCAACACGGCACTGCAAATCATGCTGGTGGGCATGGTATTGCTGCTGGAGGGCTTCGGCTTGCGCGCGACCGGGTTGCGGCAGGCGCTGACCCTGCTGGCCGCCGCGACGACGCTGTGGTCGGGCGGCGCCTACGTGTGGAATGCATCCAGGGAGGCATGATGACGACGCTGGACCTGACCCGCGCCTCGGTCCCGCCCGCCGCGCGCCCGCCGGAGCCGCCGCACGCCACCCGCACACAGCGCCTGACCCTGCTGGCGGGGCTGCTGGTGGCAGCGTACTTCGCGCTGTACTTGTTCGCCTCGATCCTGCTGCCCTTCGTCGCGGCGGCGGGGATCGCCTACTTCCTGGACCCGCCGACCACCCGGCTGACCCGGGCGGGCGTACCGCGCGGGCTGGCGGCACTGCTGATGGTGGTGGCGCTGGTCGCCGCCTGCCTGCTATTCGCGCTGCTGCTGTATCCGTTGCTGGTGGCGCAGGTCGGCATCCTGATCGGCCGGGTCCCGTCCTACGTCTATTCCCTGCGCCTGTGGGCCGGGGAGGTGATCAGCCACCTGCAGGAGCGCCTGGGATCGGAGTACGTGGACGAGAAGCTGCGCGACCTTGTTGGCGGCCAGGCCGGGTCGATGGTGGCGTTCGTCGCCGGGGCGCTCAGCCGCATCGTCGGCGGCGGGTTCGCGCTGTTCAACGTGCTGTCGCTGGTGGTGGTGACCCCCGTGGTCGCGTTCTACCTGTTGCGCGACTGGCGGCGGGCGGTGGCGCGGGTCGATAGCTGGCTGCCGCGCCGCTATGCCGGGGTGCTGCGGGCGCAGGCGCGGGAGGTGGACCGCATCCTGTCGGCCTGGCTGCGCGGCCAGGCGCTGTGCTGCGTGGCGCTGGCGGTGTTCTACGCGTTCAGCCTGTCGGCGGTCGGGCTGGACCTCGGGCTGATCGTCGGCATCAGCTCGGGGCTGCTGTCATTCATCCCGTATGTCGGCAGCATCACCGGGGGGGTGGCCAGCATCGGCCTGGCGTTCGCGCAGTTCCCGACTTGGACCGGGGTGGCGACGGTGGC
The DNA here is from genome assembly GCA_964243265.1 of uncultured Acetobacteraceae bacterium. GTDB lineage: Bacteria > Pseudomonadota > Alphaproteobacteria > Acetobacterales > Acetobacteraceae > DASWOJ01. The sequence continues at coordinate 17,990 of CAXTFY010000048.1, forward strand.
GGGGGTGTTCGTCGCCGGCCAGATCCTGGAGGGGTATGTGATCTATCCGCGGTTCCTCGGGGACCGGGTGGAGCTGCACGCGGTTTGGGTGATTTTCGCGCTGTTCGCGGGCGGCGCGGCGTTCGGCTTCCTGGGGGTGCTGATGGCGGTGCCGGTGGCGGCGGCGCTGGGCGTGCTGGCGCGCTTCTGGCTGCGGCGTTACCTGACCAGCCCCTTGTACTTGGATCCCCCGCCGGGTTGATGCCAAGGCGGTCGTATGGCGCGCACTGGCCTAGCTCCCTCTCCCTCCGGGAAAGGGTTGGGGTGAGGGGAACGGCAAGGGCCAGGCCCTGCCCGGTCGGGAGCGGAGTTCGTCCCACAATGGGCAAACCCGGCCCTGGCCGCCTCCCTCCCCCGGCCTTGGTCCGCGCTGCGGCCCAAGCCCGGAGGGAGCAGGGGCAGGCAGCGTCCTCGAGTCGTCGGCGAAACCCCTAGGATGACGCCGACGCTCCGACAACTTGCGCTCCCGTTCGTGCACGCGCCCGGCTTTACCGCCGCGGACTTCCTGCCCAGCCCCGGCACCGGCGCGGCGCTGGCGTGGCTGGCGCGTCCGGCCGGCTGGCCCGGCGGGCGCCTAGTGCTGTGGGGCGACGCCGGCGCAGGCAAGACGCACCTGCTGCACGTCTGGGCTGGGCAGCACCGCGCCACCCTGCTGCCCGCCGCGACGCCGCATTGGCCGCGCGGCCCCGTGGCCGTGGACGACGCCGATCTCGCCGCCGACGAGCACGCCCTGCTGCACCTGCTGAACGCCGCCGCCGAGGCCGGGCACCCGGTCCTGCTGGCCGCGCAGTCGCCGCCCGCCCGATGGGCCACCCGCCTGCCGGACCTCGCCAGCCGCCTGCGCGCCACCACCGCAGTGGAGCTGCGCCCGGCTGACGACGCCTTCCTGCGCGCGCTGCTGGCCCGCCTGCTGTCCGACCGGCAGCTCGTGGTGGCCGACCCCGTGCAGGACTGGCTGCTGGCCCGCCTCCCCCGCACCGCCGGCACCATGCGGGAGGCTGCCGCGCGCCTGGACCGCGCCGCCCTGGCCGCCGGAGCGCCTGTCACCCGCGCGCTGGCCGCGTCGGCCTTGACAGACCTCATCCATGACGGTGTAGGCGAGGATGCGGCAGACACCTCGCCCCCCGGCCCCGCGCTGTTCTAGGATGGCAACATGAACCGGATCAGCCCCTCCCCGCTCGCGCCCGAAATCGCCCTGGACAGCCCGAGCCGCTTCATCAACCGGGAGCTGTCGTGGCTGGACTTCAACCACCGCGTCGTCGAGGAGGCCGAGAACCGCCGCCATCCCCTGCTGGAACGGCTGCGCTTCGTGTCGATCAGCGCCTCCAACCTGGACGAGTTCTTCAGCGTCCGCGTCGCCGGGCTGATCGGCCAGGCCAAGGCCGGCGTCACCGCGCTATCCGCTGACGGCCTGACCCCGGCCGGGCAGCTCGCGGCGGTGCAGCCCCGCGCCCAGGCCCTGATCGCCAAGCAGCAGCAGGTCTGGCTCCACCTGCGCGGCCAGTTGCAGCAGGCCGGCATCGAGCTGTGCGACGCCACCACCCTGCCGCAGGCCGACCTGTCCTGGCTCGACGGCTACTTCATGGACCGCGTGTTCCCGGTGCTGACGCCGCTGGCCATCGACCCGGCGCACCCCTTCCCGTTCATTCCCAACATGGGCCTGGTGCGGGTGCTGAAGCTGCACCGCCAGCAGGACGGGCACACCATGAACGCGCTGATCCCGCTGCCCGGCCTGATCGACCGCTTCATTCGCCTGCCCGCCCAAGCGCCGGGGAGCACGGGGGCGCCAATCCGCTTCGTGCTGCTGGAGGACTTGGTCAGCCTGTTCATGGGCCGCCTGTTCCCCGGCTTCCGCACCGTGGCGCAGGGCATGTTCCGCCTGATCCGCGATACCGGCGTCGAGTTCGAGGAGGAGGCCGAGGACCTGGTTCGCTCCTACGAGACCGCGCTGAAGCGGCGCCGCCGGGGTACTGCCATTCACCTGTCGGTCGATGCCGCGATGCCCGACGACCTGCGCGCCCTGGTGCTGGACGAGCTGGACGTGGACGACCACGAGATCCCCGGCGACGAGGTGGTGGTGCAGCAAGGCCTACTGGGCGCTGCCGACCTCAAGCAGATGATCGTAGACGACCGGCCGGACCTGCTGTTCCCGCCCTACACGCCCCGCTTCCCCGAGCGCATCCGCGACTTCGCAGGGGACTGCTTCGCCGCCATCCGCGCCAAGGACATCATCGTCCACCACCCGTTCGAGAGCT
>CAXTFY010000049.1:0-20056 GCA_964243265.1 uncultured Acetobacteraceae bacterium
CACGGCACCATCCCCATCCGGTTGCAACGGCCGGCCCGTCCAGTCCGTCACCCGCCCGCCAGCCCCCTCGATGACCGGGACCAGCGCAGCCCAGTCCCACAGCTTCAGCCCTGCCTCGGCAATTACGTCGATGCCGCCCAGCGCCAACAGGCCATAGGCATAGCAGTCCCCGCCCCACGACATCCGGCGCGCCGCCGCCGCCAGCCGGCGCCAAGCGGCCTCCTGCCCAGCGGTGAAGATCTCCGGCGCCGTGCACGAAAGCTCCGCCTCGCCCAGGCTGGGACAGGGCCGGCACCCCGCCCGGCCATGCGCGCCCCGGAACCGCGTTGGCTGCCCGGCCACGCCAACCCAACGCTCCCCCGTGATGGGCTGGTCGATCACGCCCAGGATCGGCGTGTTCCCATCCAGCAACGCCACCAACACCCCAAACGTCGGGCGGCCCGTGATGAAGGCGCGGGTACCATCGATAGGGTCCAGCACCCACCGCAGCCGTGCCTCCGGCTGGTCCCAGCCGAACTCCTCGCCCAGGATGCCGTGATCGGGAAACCGCTGTGCCAGCAGCCCGCGCATTGCCTGTTCCGCCGCCCGGTCGGCCGCGGTGACTGGGCTGGCGTCGCCCTTCAGCTCCGCGCCGATGCCGCACCGGTAGAACGGCCGGATCGCCTCCCCGGCCAGGTCCGCCGCAGCCTCCGCCACGGTGATCAGCTCATCCAATGCTGCCGCGCTCCTCGTCGGGCTGGGAGGTTACTTCGTTACCGAACTGGCAGCCTGCCCCGCCTGCGTCTTGGCGGCCGGGCTGCTCACTGGCCCCTGCGCCTTGTTGACGCCTGAGGGATCGTTCACCGGCGTCGGAGCCGACGGCGGCAGTTCCCGCACGTTGCCGGGCTGGTTGCCCTGGTTCTGCTGCAACTGCGGGGTGTATTGGGACATCGACGGCTGGCTCATCTGCTGGCCTTGCGCCTGGCCCTGGCCCTCGTTGTTGCCGCCGATGGACCCCTGCCGCTTGGTGGCGCCGGTCGAGTCCCCCGTCTGCGCCGTGGTGCCGGCGGGGCCGACCTGGTGGGCGTTGGCGGGCTGCTGCGCGTCGTTCTGCTCGGCCTGCGGCGAGGTGAAGCTAGGGGCCGCGCCGGTGACCGAGGGCTGCGGCGCCTGCGCCGACGCCGGCCCAGCCAGCAACAGCAGGGCCGCAGCCCCAAGGGAAAGACGTACCATGTCATAAAACTCCAAGGAGGCGGACCCGGCGTTGCGCCGATCCGGCACCCCACCTAATGTGCGCGCAAGCCCTACGAACGCCCCCGCCCCGCCAACGTTCCTGATCCCTTCCTAATGAACCCCATCATCGTGATCCCGTGCCGCATGGCGTCCACGCGCCTGCCGGGCAAGCCGCTGGCCATGATCGCCGGCCGGGCGATGGTGCTGCATGTGCTCGATCGTGGGTTGGAGGCCGACATCGGCCCCGTCGCCGTCGCCTGCGCCGATGCGGAGATTGCCGATGCCGTGCGCGCCGCCGGCGGGGTGGCGGTGATGACCGACCCCACGCTGCCCTCGGGATCGGATCGCGTCCACGCCGCCCTGGCGGTGCTGGACCCGCAAGGCCTGCACGACGTGGTGGTGAACCTGCAAGGCGACCTGCCGACGATCCCGCCGGTGCAGTTGCGCGCCGTCATCACCCCGCTCTCGGACCCCGAGTTCGACATCGCCACCCTGGTCGCGCCGGTCAACTCGGCGGAGGAGGCCGCCTCGCCCTCCATCGTCAAGGCCGCTTGCGCGTTCGACCGGGGACGGGCGGTGTCGCCCGCGCTCTACTTCTCCCGCGCCGCCATCCCAGCCGGGGAGGGGCCGCTATGGCACCACATCGGCATCTACGCCTATCGCCGCGCCGCCCTGGCCCGCTTCGTCGCCCTGCCGGAAAGCCCCCTGGAGCGTCGGGAGAGCCTTGAGCAACTGCGCGCCCTGGAAGCCGGCATGCGGATCGCCTGCGCCCGCGTGGACCACGCCCCGTTCGGGGTGGACACCCCGGCCGACCTCGAACGCGCCCGCACCATCTTGGAGACCGCATGAACCGCCACGCCTCGGGCAGGATCGCCTTCCAGGGCCTTCGCGGCGCCTATTCGCACCTGGCCTGCCGCACCGCCTATCCCGCGCTCGACCCGCTGCCCTGCCAGTCGTTCGAGGGCGCGATGGCCGCCGTGCACGACGGCGACGCCGAGCTGGCCATGCTACCCTGCGAGAACAGCTTAGCCGGCCGCGTCCCCGACATGCACGCCTTGCTGCCCAGCAGCGGCCTCTCGCTGGTCGGCGAGCACTTCCAGCGCGTCGAGCACTGCCTGCTGGGGCCGCGCGGCGCCACCCTGGCCGGGGTGCGGCGCGTCCACTCGCACTCGGTGGCGCTGGGCCAGGTCCGCAACATCCTGCGCGAACTGCACGCCGAGCCGGTGATCGAGGAGGACACCGCCGGTGCCGCCAAGCTGGTTGCCGACTGGAACCGCCCCGAGGACGCCGCCATCGCCTCCACCCTGGCCGCCGAAATCTATGGCCTGGACGTGCTGCGCCCCAACGTGGAGGACGCCGTCCACAACACCACCCGCTTCTACGTCGCCGCCCGCGAGCCGCGCACGCCGCCGCCAGACACGCCGGACCTGATGACCACCTTCGTGTTCCGCGTCCGCAACGTGCCGGCGGCGCTTTACAAGGCGCTCGGCGGCTTCGCCACCAACGGCGTGAACATCAGCCGACTCGAGAGCTACATGCTGGGCGGCCAGTTCACCGCCACCCAGTTCATGTGCGACGCGGACGGCCATCCCGAACAGCCGGCCCTGCACCGCGCCCTGGACGAACTGGGATTTTTCTCCCGTGAGATCAAGGTGTTGGGCGTCTATCCCCGGGCGGCGTTCCGGGGGCGCCAGGGCGGCGACTAGGCGGCTATCAGTCCGCCTCGCTCGCCACGATGCGGAACAGCAACTGCTCGCCATCCGGCCGTACCAGCCGCACCAGCTCGCCGGGCCGGAACACGTGGCCCTCAAAGCTCCATAGCGGATCGTCGGCGTCGCGCAGGCTTTGCAGCGCCCATCCCTCGTCGAGGCGGATCACCTCGACCTGGATCGGCTCGTGGCCCGGCGCCTCGCGGGTGGCCAGCCACGGCATCGGGTCCGCCTCGTAGGCCGCCGGGTCGATCTGGCCCTGGGCGTTCAGCAACAGGTGCGTGACCAGTCGATCCCCCAGGTCGCCGTCCGGCAGACCCGGACCCTGGGCCAGCAGCATGGTCAGCTTCGTCATCACCCCGCCCAATGTAAGCTCATCACACATTTGGAACGCGGCAGGGTACATCCTGGTTCGTTACGGCGCTAGATGGCGACCCGAACCCCAAGCTCCACAACACGGTCGCTGGGTATGCGAAAAAACTCGGTTGCCGGAACGGCGTTGCGCGCCATGAACAGGAACAGGAACAGCCGCCAGGCACGCAGCTTCGGCACCATGGCGCGCACCAGCACCTCGCGCCCCAGGAAGAAGCTGGCCTGCATGGGGTTGTAGGCCAGGCCGTGGCCGTTCAGGTCCTCCAACGCGCGGGGAATGTTGGGGCTTTCCATGAAGCCATAGCGCAACACGACGCGCTGCACCCCCGGCGCCAGCTCGCTGACGGTGGTGCGGTTCTCGGGGCCGACCTCCGGCACGTCCAGGTTCTCGACCGTCACGAACAGCACGCGCTCGTGCAGGACCTTGTTATGCTTGAGGTTGTGCAGCAGCGCCGCCGGCACATAGTCGGGGTTGCCCGTCAGGAACACCGCCATGCCCGGCACCCTTACCGTGCGCGACTGCGGCAGCCGCGCCAGGAAGGACGACAGCGGCAGGCTGTCCTGCTTCCACCGGGCCAGCATCAGCTCGCGCCCGCGATGCCACGAGGTCATCATCGCCATCAACGCAAACCCCAGCAGCAGCGGGACCCAGCCGCCCTCGGGAATCTTCAGGGCATTGGCGGCGAAGAACACCAAGTCCATCACGAAGAAGAAGCCGAACACCCCCAGCGCCGCCGTGCGCGGCCAGCCGAACTGCCGCCGGAACGCCACCGTCGCCAGCACGCAGGTGCACAGGAAGGTGCCGGTCACCGCGATGCCATAGGCCGCCGCGAGGGCGTCGCTGCTGCGGAACGCCAGCACCAGGATCAGCACGGCCACAGCCAGGGCGGCGTTGATCTGCGGGACGTAGATTTGCCCCTCCTCGGTCTGGCTGGTGTGCAGCACGGCCATGCGCGGCAGGAACGTCATCTGCATGCACTGGCGGGCGATGCTGAACGCGCCGCTGATCAGCGCCTGGCTGGCGATCACCGTCGCCGCGGTGGCCAGCACGACCAGGGGCAGGCGCAGCCGCTCGGGCGCCATCAGATAAAACGGGTTCTCCAGCGCAGCCGGGTCGGCCATCACCAGCGCGCCCTGGCCGAAGTAGTTCAGCACCAGGCAGGGCAGCACGAACATCACCCAGGCGACACGGATCGGCTTGGCGCCGAAGTGCCCCATGTCGGCGTACAAGGCCTCTGCCCCGGTGACGGCCAGCACGACCGAGCCAAGGCTGACGAAGGCAAGCCAGCCATGCGCCAGGCAGATCCGCACGGCGAACACCGGGGACAGCGCCTCCAGGATGGCCGGGTTGCGGGCGATCTGCACCAGGCCCATCACGGCGATCACCAGGAACCAAATCGCCATCACCGGGCCGAACAGCCGCCCGATGCTGTGGGTGCCGCGGACCTGCACGGCGAACAGCGCCAGGATGATGACGACCGACAGCGGCAGCACGAACCGGGTGAAGGTGGGGGAGACCACCTCCAGCCCCTCGACCGCGGACAGCACCGAGATGGCCGGGGTGATCGCTCCGTCGCCGAAGAACAGGCAGGCGCCGCCGATGCCGATTAGGCCGAGCGCCGTGCGCATCCGCGGGCTGACGGTATGGCGCTGCGCCAGCGCCATCAGGGCAAGGATGCCGCCCTCGCCGTTGTTGTCGGCGCGCATCACCAGGGCGACGTACTTGATGGTGACGATCAGGAACAGCGACCAGAAAATCAGCGACAGGACGCCGAGGATTTCGACCCGGCCGATGCCGGGCTCGCTGAAATGTGTCAGGCTGGCCTTCAGCGCATAGAGTGGGCTGGTGCCGATGTCGCCGTAAACGATGCCGAGTACCGCGAGCAGGGCGCCCGCGCGCAGCGGACGCACCGCAGTGTGGGGGAGCGTGATGGCGCTCACGCCCTGCCTCCGCCGTGCCTCGGTTGGAGGCGGCTGCCAAGGCGGAGGCTGCGACGGTGGGGGATCATCAAGCGTCCATGGGGCTAAGAGGGGGACTTGGCCCCGTCCTAGCATGCGATGGAGCCGTCGACGATGTAGGGTGACGGCCCGGCAGAGTCACCCGCCTCATCCGACGCCGTGCCGCAAACCGCCGGGCCTCGCCCGATCTGGCCGATGATCTCGCCAGCGTCTTGGCGGCGTGGCTGCAAAAGGTTGATCCGGCGCCTGCTTAACGGTATGCCTGGGGCGTCGCATCGCCCTTGGCTTGCGCCTTCGGCGGGTGGCCCGGTTTGTAGAACATCAGGTAGCGGGGCGGCTCCCGAAGATGGCGCTGCCAAGTCTCACATGGGTCGCTCCTTGCCGAATGGCTGCCTCGTAGTCCCCCGACATGCCCATGGAGAGGGTGGCAAGCCCGTGCCGGGCGGCGCAGGCAGCAAGCCAGGCGAAGTGCGGCGTGGGATCGGCCTCGGCGGGCGGCACGCACATCAGCCCGCCCAGCCGCTGGCCGAACCGCTCCTTGCACGACTCGATGAATTGGTCCGCATCGGCCCTGGCGATGCCGGCCTTCTGCGGCTCGTCGCCGACGTTGACCTGGACCAGCAGGTCGGGCGCACGGCCCTCCTTGGCGATGGCATCTGCAATCGCGTCGGCCAGGCGCGGCCGGTCCAGGCTTTCGATCACGTCGGCGATCCGCACGGCGTCCCGGGCCTTGTTGGTCTGCAATCCGCCGATGATGTGCAGCCGCAGGTCCGGATGATCCTCGCGCAGCCCGGCGAACTTGGCTGCTGCCTCCTGCACCCGGTTCTCGCCGAAAACCAGTTGGCCGCCCTGCATCGCCTGCAGCACGGCATCCCGCGGGTGCATCTTCGAGACTGCGACCAGCGCGACCGACCCTGGCGCACGCCCGGCCGCGGCGGTTGCGGCGGCGATCCGGGCCTGGACTTGGGCCAGGCGGGCCAGCACGGTGCCGGCGTCATCGGGCATGTCGGGGTTCTGCATGGATGCAAGGCTTGTCGCATGGGCACGCCAGGTCAAGGCGCGACGTATGCGGCGCAGCAGCAGGCCCGGCCGGGGGTTGCCTGCGCTATGGTTGTTCACCGATTGGACGCGGGCGCCGGACCCCTTGCCTGCCATCGCCAAGCTGCCGGCTGGGCTGTGCGGCGTGGTGTTCCGTCACGATGCCGCGCCGGGGCGTGCCGTGCTCATGCGGCAGGTCGCACGGCTGTGCCGGGCGCGCCGGACGGTCCTGGTCGTGGCCGGCGACCCGCGATGGGCGGCAGCGGCCGGGGCAGGGGTCCACCTGCGGAACGGCTGGCGGCGCACCCTGCGGCTGCCTGCGGCGCGGTTGGTGACCAGTTCGGCGCATGACCGGATCAGCCTGTTGCGTGCGGTGCGGGCCGGCGCCGATGCGGTGTTCCTGTCGCCGCTGTTTCCGACGGCCAGCCATCCGCTCGCGCCGGCCTTGGGCCCGATCCGGTGGTCGCACGCCGCACGACGCCCGCCGAACATGACGGCATCCGGCCGCGGTACCGAAGTTTATGCGCTCGGCGGCGTGACGGGCCGCGTTGCCCGGCGCATCCCGGGGCGGGCAGGCGGTGCCGGCGCAATCGGGGCGGCCATCCCGCCCTGACCTGAGAAGCACAGGCGCGCCAGAGGGCATGTTGCATAGGGCGTGTTCACGATTGCCATGTTCAACTCGGACCAGTAAGCGGCGGACGGCCGCGCCAACCCGCCGTATGCGGGCGGGATGACGCGGACGCACTGGGCGGTTCAATCAGAGTCGGGCAACCTCGACGTCCCGCAAGGCTGCGCCAAGCCCCACTGCGCGCTGGAACCAGTCCGCGATCAAGCCTGCTTAAGCTTGGTGATCGTCGCGTCGGGCACCCCGGCGAAGTTGTTCGCCAGCAGGTACTTCGGGCTGGACTTCACCCACTTGTTGAGGTCGATCTCCTCGAACTTGCCGGAGTCCCAGGTCTGGATGATCTCCAGGTCCTCGTCGCCGACATTCTTGATCGCGTGCCCGTATCCGGCGGGGATGTAGGCGACGTCGCCCGGCTTGAACTCGGCGACCTTGCTGCGCCCGCCCGACCCGAAGGAGGCGACCTGGCCCTTGCCGCGCAGGTAGTAGTGCCACTCGTTGGCGTTCGGGTTCCAGTGCAGGTTGCGCATCGCGCCGGGCTTGATGGTCATGACGCCGCCCGACATGGTGCGGGAGATCGGGAACTCATCGACCGAGGCGAGGCGGAAGGTGCCGCCATCGAAGTCGCGCACCGCCCGGGCGTCGTTCAGCAGGCGGAACTTGTGGGTCGATTCCTTCGGCCAGGGCGCATCGAGCGCGTCGGCCGCGGCCAGGATCGGACCGGCCTGGATGTAGGCCTCGCCCTTCGGGAAGGCGTCGAACAGGTCCTTCGGCAGGCCGAAGTCGAGCGCCAGCATGTCCTTCGGCGTGACGTCGATCCAGTCGGTGATCGAGAAGGTGCCGTGCTCGGAGAACGCGCCGTTGTCGAACGACAGGATGAAGTGGCAGGGCTTGTCGCCGATGGTCTGGATCGAGTGGCCGTGGCCCTTCGGGAAGTACCACAGGTCGCCTGGCTTGTAGTTGTTGATCTCGCTCGCGCCGGACGGGTCCAGCAGCACCGTCTGGCACTCGCCGGCGATGACGTAGGCCCATTCGGCGGCGATGGCGTGCCAATGCAGCTCACGCGACGCGCCGGGGTTCAGGAACATGTGGACGCCGGCGATGCCGGTGCTGATCGGGAACTGGTGGACGGTGGCCTCCTTGGCCCAGCCGCCCGAGGTGATCTTCGGCGTGTTGCCGTCGAGCGAGAAGCGGAAGTCGGGCATACCCTCCGTTTCCGCCTGGTCGTGCTTGATGACCGGGTCGCCGCCGCCCAGCGGCACGGCGTTGCGGCCGAAGCCGCCGTCGCCGGGGTTGGCAGCCTGCGCCGTGCTGGCCAGCGCCACCAGGCCGCCTGCCCCGAGGGCGGCGCTGCCGAGCAATCCTCGGCGGTTGATCTGGTTCATCGAATGATCCCTGCATGCACGGCCGCTGATCCGGCCGTCGCAGCAAGAAAAGCCTGACACGCGGGCAACCGCAAATCACGAATAACTCGCGTGGACCTGCCACGGCTGCATGCCATCTCACCCAGCGCCAGGTTCGGCCGGTGCGGCCATTCCAGCGGCCGCTGCTTAAATCATTGCGCTTCCAGTCGCGATGTCAGGTGAGCGGAAAGCCAGTTTCCGGCACCGCGATCATCGACGTGGCTTCCACGACATGCCGAGCCCGCTTCCGCGGCGGCTGTTGGAAAGGTGGCCGGGGTGGGCGCAACGCGGCCACCGGCCAAATCACGGGCGACATGATCCGGGCAGCTTGTTAGCATCGCGGCCCTGAAGCGCCACGACGCCGCCGGAGACCACGACCGATGCCGAACCCTGCTCAATCAGCCGTTCGCGCAGTCATGGAGCGTGGCGTCGAGCTGGTTGCGGCCTATAACCGCAAGCGCTTGCCCAAGACTGCCAGCCCCTACCTTGTCGGCGTCCACGCGCCCATGCGCTCGGAACTGACGCTGCAGGACCTTGCCGTGACCGGGTCGATCCCGGCCGGGCTGAACGGCCAGTATCTCAAGATGGGCGCCAACCCGGTCAATCCCGATCATGCGGGCCACCATTGGTTCCTGGGCGACGGCATGGTGCACGGCATCGCCATCCAGGACGGCAAGGCCCCGTGGTATCGCAACCGCTGGATCGGTTCGCGCCTGGCGGCTGCAGCGCTCGGCCGGGCTGCCGCGCCCGGACCGCGCCGGGGCCGCAACGACACCGTGAACACCAACGTGGTCGGCATCGGCGGCCGTGCCTTTGCCCTGGTGGAGGCCGGCAGCTTTCCCGTCGAGCTGTCCGGCGACCTGGACGAGCAGCGCTACAACCCGTTCGACGGCACGCTCGGCGGCTCGTTCACCGGTCACCCGCACCTGGACCCGCTCACCGGCGAGCACCACGCAATCGCCTATGACGGCGGCATCTGGGACGCCGTGCGCCACGTCGTCGTCTCGGCGGACGGCAAGGTGGTCCGCGACGTGCCGATCGCCGTCGAGCACGGTCCCTGCATCCACGATTGCGCCTTCACCGCGCGGTTCGCCATCGTCCTCGACCTGCCGGTGACCTTCTCGATGCGGGCCGTGCTCGGCGGCCACGGCTTCCCGTTCCGCTGGAACCCAGCCCACCACGCCCGCGTCGGCCTCCTGCCGCGGCACGGCGATGCCGCTGGGATCATCTGGTGCGACCTGGAGCCGTGCTTCGTCTTCCACGTGGCCAACGCGTTCGATGGCGATGACGGCCGGGTGGTCCTCGACGTCATCGCCTACCCCACGATGTTCGCCTCGGGCGCAAACGGCCTGGACGAGTTGGGCCGCTTCGAGCGCTGGACGCTGGACCCCTCGACGCGCCGCGTCGCCCGGCGCGTGATCGACGCCACGCCGCAGGAGTTCCCCCGCATCGACGAACGCCGCTTCGGCCAGAACCATCGTTACGTTTACACGGTCTCCGTGCCGCCAGACGGCAACCCGCAGCTCACCGGCGCCACGAGGCTCTACAAGCACGACCTCGAAACCGGCGGCTGCCGTGTGCACGAGTTCGGCGACGGCCACCTGCCCGGCGAATTCGTGTTCGTGCCGGCAGCCGCCGCCGCTGCGGAGGACGAGGGCTGGCTCGTCGGCCTCGTCGTCAACGTGGCGGACGACACCACCGACCTTGCGATCCTCGATGCGCGGTCCTTCGAAGCGCCGCCGGTCGCCGCAGTCCGGTTGCCGCACAGGATACCGCCGGGGTTCCATGGGAACTGGTTTCCATCCCAATAGCGGCGCGGCCATGCGAACCCGGCCCTTCACCAGATTTGGGCCGGACCGGCTGTCGTTCCCCCGAACGACTTGGTGCTCTGGATGGCGGCATGGAGCATGATCGATGCGTTCTGCAGCCCGATTGCCTGCCTGCTCGCCGCGGCGTCGCACATGAAGGTGCAGGCCATCCACAGCGCCGTGTCGGCCGTTGCCAACATCGCCTTGTCGGTTCATCCTACTAAAACCATGGGCATAACCGGAGTGATTGCGGGAACGGTCCTGGCCTACATCGCCTGCATATGCATTCCCGCCTCGATAGACACGCCGATACTCCTCAGGAAGCTTCGCGATGCTGTGTAAGATATGCCAGTCGCCATCCCACCTGGCCTTCACTGCGGATGTCCTCGGCAAGTACAAGGCGTCCTACTTCCGCTGTGCGTCCTGCGGCTTCATGCAGACCGAGGAGCCTTATTGGCTCGCCGAGTCCTATGCCTCGGCGATCAACGACATCGATCTTGGCCCGGTCAACCGCGCCATGACCGGGTCGAACCTGATCGAGGGCGTGGTCCTCAGCAGCTTCGACAAGGACGCCAAGTTCCTGGACTATGGCGCCGGCTATGGCGTGCTGGTCCGCCTGATGCGCGACCGCGGCTTCGACTTTTATTGGCAGGACCTGCACTGCCAGAACCTGTTTGCCAAGCATTTTGCCGCGCAGCCCGGCATGACGTTCGAGCTGCTGACCGCCTTTGAGGTTTTTGAACACCTGGACGACCCCCTGGCAGAGATCGAGAAGATGCTCGGCTACTCGCCCAACCTGTTGTTTTCCACGCTGCTGGTCCCTGGCGAACCGAACGCTGCGGAGGATTGGTGGTACTTCGGACCGGATCACGGCCAGCACATCGCTTTCTACACCCTCCCGGCCCTGCAAGCGATTGCAAGGAAGTTTGGCTTGCATCTGGCTTCAGACGGGACGGGCACGCACCTGCTTTCACGCAAGCCCGTTGCGGACCGGCTGTTCCGCTTCTTCGCCCGTGACACCAGGGGGTCAAAGATGGCGCGAAAGCTGCTGCGGCGAAAGATGACCAAGCATTCGCTGCTGATGGATGACTTCAAGGCGGTTTCCGGCTACACACTTTGACAATCACCTTTGCGTCCAACCGGTGCGGGCGCCATGTCATTGCGAGCCAGTTCCGGCGCGGCAATCTAAGATGCAAGGACTGCCCTCGCCACCCTGGACCGCCACCCCAAAGGTGCTGCCCGCAATGACGGAGCAGCCCGGGGCAGCAACGGCCAAGCTATGCATTCCCCGGGCTATGCACACCCTGAAAGCGGCCGGCAAGCCGCGCCTAATTGCAGGGCCGGGCACTCATCGCTGCGCGTCGCCACATTAGCCGGCGTCCTGACCCGCCGCCCGCAGCAGCGCCGCCTCGATCCGGTCGGTGCTGGCCTCCAGCGACCACCGCCGCTCGGCGTGCGCCCGGCCGGTGGCGCCGAGCTGCCGGGCCAGCGCCGGGTCCTCGAGCAGGGCGGCCACCGCATCGGCGATGGCGCGGGGCGAGCTGTGCACGAGCATCCCGTTCTCCCCGTCGATCACCGTCTCCCGCACGCCGCCCTCCGCCACGGCGATGACCGGCAGCCCGCAGGCCCCGGCCTCGATGGGCGCCAGGCCGAACGGCTCCAGCCGGGGAGCGTAGATCAGGGCCGCAGCGCGGTTCAGCAGCCCGACCACCTGCTCATCGGGGATGCGGAGGTGCGGGATGAACCGCACGCCGCGGGCCGCAGCCAGGGCCGCCATCCCCTCCAGGTAGCCGCCGTAGCTGGCATTGCCGACCCAGGCGAGCGCCGGACGGGGTTCCGGCAGCAGCGCAAGCGCCTCGATGGCCAAGTCGAGCTGCTTTTCCGCGGAGAAGGTGCCCAGCCCGATGACGAACCGCTCCCGCGGCAGCCCCCGGTCCACGAACCGGCCAAGGTCGGCGCCGAGGTAGCAAACCTCGGCGTCCCTGCCATAGGCCCGCAGGATGCTTTCGCGGCTGAACAGGGAGTTGACCAGGATACGGCCGAAGGCCCCGGCGTTCCGCACCTCCTCCGCCCCTTGCAGCCGGGCATTGCGCAGCACGCGCCGGTCCTTGGCGATGGCGTGCAGCCAGCGCGGACTCAGGCGCGGGTGCAGACGCGGCAACGGGGGCAGCCACTGCAGCCGCGGCAGGGCCTCATACAGCCAACGGTACGGCTCCTGCTGGCACAGCACGCTCGGCAGGCGGGTCAGCCGTCCCATCGGCGACGTGCGGAAGAACCTGCAGGAATGCGCCACCACGACGTCGAAGCCGCCGGCTTCAATGGCCGCCGCCGCCGCCCGGCAATGGCCCTCCATCGCCGCCAGTTGCCGCTCCACGCGGCCCGGCAGGTGCAGCAGCTTGCCCAGCCCGGAACGCCCGGGCCAGGCCAGGGGCAGGACATGCTCGGGGATCAGCTCCGACAACGGCAAGTAGTCCGGGTCGGCCGTCGAGGGGCACCAAGCCTCGATGGTGTGGCCCCGGCCCAGCAGGCCCCGCACATGGTCATGCAGCGCACGCTTGCCGCCGCCGCTCGGCAGGTTGTGCCAGACTGCGATCCTCATGCGGCGCTCCGGCGTCGCCGCTCGTGTGCAAGGGCGACAGGTCGGCGCCGAGGGGGTGGGAGGTCATCGCCAGGCTCGCGTCCGGCACAGCAAGCCGCAGTTAGACCAGCCACGCGTTCATCCCTGTTTTGGTTCAAAGGGCCTTATGGACGCCGGCGCCACGCCGGCCCATCCTGCCGCGGCTGTCGCCGCCATGCGGCCTGATCCAAGCAGGCGATTCGACCATATGCGGCATGGCTGCTCGATCAAGCGGTAGGTCAGCGCGGACACCAGCAGCACCACCGGAACCAGCAGCGCCGCAGCAGCGGAGAACGCATGCGGCACGTGCCGGGCCTGTAGCGCGCCCGTGAGGGCCGGCCGCAGCAGGTCCTCGACCGGCCGGTGCACGAGATAGATCGAGTATGACACGATGCCGAGCCAGTGAAGCACGGGCTGGCCCAGAACGCGGGCTATGCGCGAGCGTTCGGCTGCAAGGGTGGTCACCAGCGGAACGAACGCGGCGACCAGCAGCACATCGGTCCCTGGCAGCAGCATCAGCGCCACCACCGCCAGCGCGGCCAAGTCGCCGGCGAGTGGAATGGCAGCCCAGCGGGCGAGCACCGGCGCCTGCGCCAGGCGGAACGCGGCCAGGCCCAGCGTGAACCCGGCGATGCAGCGGAGCAGCGGGAACGCCGTGCCCGCGCCGAACACGTCCAGCGCTCCGCGGCGCAGCACCTCCCCGGCCTGCACCTGATGCAGCGTCGCCGCGTCCTGCCCGGCAACGACGGCCAGGACTGCCACGCATACCGCGACCGCCGCCGCGGCGGATCCTCGCGCCGCCGTCAGCAGCAGCAGGGCGGGGAACGCCACATAGGCGGCGAACTCCGTGCTGATGGACCAGGTCGGCCCGCCGATGCTGTCGGCCAGGCCCCAGGCCTGCACCATGCCCAGGTTGGCCAGCACGGCCATACCGTCCCATCCCGGAGTGGCCCATCCCGGAGCGGCAACCGCCAGGCGGACCAGGGTAGCGGCCAAGTAGAGTGGGTAAACCCGGCCCAGCCGCCGCCCCAGGAACAGCAGGTAGGCCGCCCCGCCGCTGCCGGTCCGCAGACGGCGCCCATAGGTCAGCGCCATCACGTAGCCGCTCAGCACGAAGAACAGGTCCACCGCCTGGTAGCCGCGCAGCACCAGCGGCGCAAGCGGGCCGAACCCCGCGCCGCCGGCAGTGAAATGATACATCATGACCAGGCACGCCGCCGCACCGCGCAGCCCGGTCAGCGACCGTACCTCGGACGTTGATCTCCCGCCCCGGGTGCGTGTGCGATGCGGGAAGCCAGGCAACGGACGCCACCGGGCGGCGAACCAGAGCCAGATGATGGCCTGCCAGAGCAGGGGCTTGACCCATTCCAGGGCGGCCTTCGCCGGGCCGCCGTCAACCCGGAGCGGGTGCCAGGCCGGCACGCCATCCGGCTTCACCGGGTGCCACAGCGTGTTCGGCCGCGGCAGCACGCGCTGCATCGGGCGGAACACGA
Organism: uncultured Acetobacteraceae bacterium; assembly: GCA_964243265.1. Lineage (GTDB taxonomy): Bacteria > Pseudomonadota > Alphaproteobacteria > Acetobacterales > Acetobacteraceae > DASWOJ01. Next base: position 14,234 of record CAXTFY010000049.1, read on the forward strand.
ACGAGCCCGGCGAGTGCGAGTAGTTGTCGCCGCGCGCGAAGTAGAACCGGTCCCGGTTCTCCGGCCGGACGAAGCGGCCGCGCCCGCCGAAGTCCTCGATCACCATGCCGTTCTGCGCCGCGACCGTCGGCACGTTCACCTCGTAGTGCCCCCCCAGCCCGGCACGGTAGGCGGCGTCCAGCGCCAGCAGCGCCCGCTCGCTGATCCGGCACGCCGGCAGGAAGCCCCGGAGCACATGCTGCCGCGCCCAGGCCATGCCCGGCGGCACGACCTGGCGGGGATAGGGCGGGTTGCCCTCCTTGTGCGGCACGTCGTCCATGTGCAGCATCGTCGCGCCCAGCACGTCGGCGCCGCCCGCGCGGAAGTGCTCGAACAGGACGCTCCATTCGCCTTCCCAATGGACGTCGTATTCCAGGAACCAGTACTGGCCGTGGCCGGGGTGGCGGCGCCGGAACTCCAGGAACACCAGGTCCAGGTTGCCGGCCATGTTCCAGTCCGCATCCCGGCACTTCTCGGGATAGCCCAGGGCGAGCACGTCGTCGCGGCTGATCCGGTCCACCTGGTCCTCCGGCAGCCCGCCCAGGGCGGCACGCGGATCATCGCTGCTCAGGACGAAGCGCACGTCGTGGTCGGCCGGCGCCTCGCGCAGCAGCCGCTCGAAGCCGGCGCGGATGGCATCGTTCAGCACATGGCTGACGATGGCGACGCTGGGCCGCATAGGGCTGGCCTGCGCCACACTGGGCAACGCCGCGCCGGGCCACGCCGGGCCGCTTGCGTTCAACGCGCCCGTTCCAAGGCTGGGCTGCGAGCCGGGAGCATGGCGCGACGGATCACGTCTAGGTAGGCATGGCCACTGGCGGCATCCGGCTCGACGTAGTTGCCCTCGGCCCACTCGTTCCACGCCTTCAGGAAGACGACGGCCTGCTGCGGCGGCCGGGCGGCCACCCGGTCCAGCGCCTTCTGCAGGTATTGCCCGAACAGCTCGGGGGTCGCGCCCTCGAACACCACCCCGCGGGGGCCGGACCGCGGCGTGTTGTCCCAGCCCGGCAGCACGCTGGGCAGGTGCCGCAGGTCGTCGGGCAGGTCGTGCAGCGCGTGGTCCACCACGTCCCGGAAGGCATAGCGGGCCGGCAAGGCCCAGCGGTTCCCGGTCATGCCGGCAAAGCGCGGGCCGAGGTTGCGGGTCCGCAGGCGCCGGGCGGTGCGTGCCAGCACCGTCTTGGGCCGGTCCTCCAGGTACTCCTGCGGCACCAGCGGCGTCACGGCGTCGAAGGGCTGCAGCAACGGCGTGCCATACCGGGCGACGCCGCCTCTGTAATGGTTGGTGATGGCGACGAAGTACAGGCCGGGCAGCCCAGCGCGGTGCGCCAGCTCCCGCCAATGCTCCAGGAACGCGGCAGGCTGCGGCATGTCGTGCGGGGCGAAGATCACGAAGATCGGCTTGCCGTCCACGCGCATGTAGCGCGGGTCCTCGAAGGCGCGCAGTGCCCAGGCGAAGTGCGCGGCCTCATCCTCGCGGCCGGGGTAGGTCTGCTCCATCAGCACGCTGCCGGGGGCGCCGTGCCATATGCCGGTCCAGGACTGGTTGGCCCAGGCCAGGCAGAACGGGAAGTCCGGCCGTCTTGTATCCAGCACTTCCTGGAACGGACGCTCCAGGATGCGCCGGCCGTTGCCGAACCAGTAATGCCAGTAACAGAACCCCTCGACGCCCGCCGCACGCGCCATCCTGGCCTGCGCCTCCCGCGTTTCCGGCACCCGCAGGTCGTAGAAGCCGAGATCGGCCGGCAGCCTCGGCTGCAGGTGGCCGCGGTACAGGGGGCGGGCCTTGGCCACGTTGGTCCATTCGGTGAACCCGGCGCCCCACCACGCATCGTTCTCCGGGATCGGATGGAACTGCGGCAGGTAGAATGCGATGAGGCGGGCAACCGGGGAAGCAAACGGACCACTTGGAATAGCGAAGGCTGCCTGGTCCATTGATTGGCCCTATCGTTGTTCAACCTGATGCGTCCGCGTAGTGCACGCGGGCGCGATGCGCGGCGTCCAGTTTGTATCTTGTGACAGCCCAAACATGCCTTGAACGATAAAGCAGCGGGAGGTGCATCACGCGTTTGTGATGAGAAGGCTGCGGCAACAGCTTTCCAATTTTACAAATGGACGCCGACGACTGGCTTTCCCGTCATAGAATTTGCGTGCGTCGCAATGGGTAATCTCGCCAGCGCTGAAGAAAAATACTTATTGCTAATAGATTAAGCTCAAGAAAGATTAAGTTTAAGACTTAACGAGCCTCGTTTCAGTGACTGAATTAAGTTGTCGTATAGTTCGATACTGGCGTATTCACTTCCAGTCGTGAGCGTAATAGTGACTGCCGGACCAGTTCGGCGTACTGCTACTTTGTAGCCTCCGGATGCAACCGGCGGCGCGGTGCCCGACTTTGCAACCTCCGAAGGCCCAGGGCCGACGCCGTCCCCAGCTTCGTCATCTTGATGCGCCAACTTCGGTTCCCCTCCGAAAAATCTGCCATCCAGAACTTACGACCTTATTAAGCATCAAGTCATCGTCAAACTTGCGCAAATCATAGTGATCGTTCATGGAACCTGTCCTGATTGTTCAGTGTAGCCAGGGGCTGATGACCCCTCGGTATCGCTTTTGATTAAGACCTGACTTAAATTCAAGGCTAACCCAGTGCATCAAATCTATCAAGGGAGCCAATCCAGAGGACGCTCAGTTGCCAATTTGTTGCGATGCGCCTGAGGGGAGGCGCCGATCAACTAAAGTGATGTCTGCTCGCCCATGCAGCCAGGGCCCTGCGGTTCCATCCCTGATGCAACCCGGCTGCAGCCGGTTGGACTCGGCTGGCTTCGTCCCATAATGGCCGTTGAGCGCCCATGCCAGAGTGCGGCAGCCCAGTCGTCGGCGCGATCCAGTCACCGGCGCAACCTTGTGGCACGGACACCTCCATTGGCGACGGTGCCGGGCCAGCCAAGCAGCAAGCCCCGGCACTGCCGCCACGGGGGTGCGGACCAGGTTGGGGAACCTCTACAGGGCCCGCGAGATCAGACGCAGATGCCCGCTTCGCACGAAGTCGTGCTGTCCCAGCCGCACGGCCTCCGGCTGCAACGCCTCGGCCAACACGTCAGTCCCTGGCCGTTTCGCCATCATCGCCTATCCACCCGCTGCGGGTTCGAGGTGGCGTGGGCGCGGCGGCAGGGCGTGGCCGGTCCATCCAGAGGCGGGGCCAGCCGCCAGCACGCCTGCCGCGGCGGCATCGGCCCCCTTCAGCGCGGGAAACCCCAGCTCGGCCGGCGTGTAGGCATGCTCCAGCGGATAGACCAGCTTCCTTGGCGCCGTGCCGCCGGGGCGAGTCGCGTCCTCGCACCAGCCCTGCAGCAGGGCGATGCCGCGCGCCTGTTCCTGCTCATAGCTGGGCGGCCCGGGCGAGCGGCCGCGACGGAGCAGGTTGTAGGTCAGGATCAGGCGGTGCCCTTGCGCCACGGGCCGGACTTCGTGGACGCAGTCGGCGTAGAAGGCGGCGAACGCCGCCTCGGCCGGGTCGTCGCAGCGCAGGTCGAGGCAGGCCTCGCGCCCCTTGTGCCGCACGACCAGCTCGCCCCCTGCATGGGCCGAGGGCAGCGCGACCACCAGGGTCGCGAACATGCCCGGCGCCTTCTCGGTGTCGCGGTGGCCGGTGAAGAAGCCGCCGGGTCCATAGAGCAGCAGCTTGTAGAACTCGGCCGCGACTGGCCCGTCCACCCCGAGGCCCTCGGCGGCCCGGGCCACGATCCCGTCCAGCGTGCGTTGCCAGTGCCGGCCGCCCAGGTGCACCTGGTCCGGGCCGATCTGCCAGCAGCGCCGCACCTCCGGATCGATCAGCGTCTGCTCGCCGCGTCCAAAGGGCGCGGCCGTGGCGACGGCGATGAGCTGCTCCGCCGTCCCAGCGGCGAAGAAGTCGCCGGGCCGGCGGACCGTGCCAAGCAGGGAGGCAAGCTGGGCGGCATGCGAGGACATGGGCTGACCGATCCGGACATCGTGGGCAACGCCGAGCTTGAGTTTCGGTGAGGCCGGTATGGATAAGCCTTGCCCGGCGGCGTCTTCAAGCGGTCCTCAAGCCCGGTCTGGTACCGCCACTGGGCGTTCAGGTCGGCACGACGCAGCCGCCCCACCTGTCACGTATCGCCGCGCCGCCCCAATCAGGGTGCCGGCCTCCCCGGCACCGGGCGTGTCGGACCGTTTCGCAAGCCAGCCGCAGGTGGCCGTGAACCACGCGTGGATCGGCGCAAGCAGGTTGCAGGCTTTGATGGTCGCCACCCAATACGAGGACCGCCCCGTCCTCCATGGGCGCCCTCTGCCTCGCCGCCACCATGGGTTGGATCAACAACTAACCGGGCCCAACCGCCGATGACGGCCCGACGCCGGTGGCCCGCCGTTCTCCGGAACGCCGCGCCAGGGCTGCCGCGCGAGCCGGATGGGACACAACTGGCAGGGTCGGACGCGTTAACTGACAAATATCCTTTTGGCGTCATAGTCCGGCCATGCGAATGCGAAACACCAACACGCGTGGACGGCTGGTGACGTGGGTGCCCTGCGTGGCGCTTGCCGTCGGGTCGATGCTCGCCGCCGCAGCGTCATCGCTCGGGCCACCGCCGGGCGGTCCGATCGCAGCCCTGTACCCTCCGTGGTGGAGCGCCAGCCGGTCCTTGCTCGCGGCGGCCGCGGGCGGGATGCCGGTGCGGTTCGGCGCCACGCGCTTCGTCGTCGTGGTCGTCCCCGATACGCCCGATGCCGCACGACTGCTCCGCCAGGCAGGCGCCTGGCTCCTGCTTGACCCAAAAGCGCTCGGCGGATGTGTCGCCGCTTGAAACCTGTTCCGGAGGCTGACATGGCCAACGATCTCGACCGGCTACGCAATCTGGTGAGCCGCGTAGTCCTCATGCTCATCTGGCTGCAGGTGCCCCTTGCATCGGTGACGGCCTACGCGGCAGGCAATGAGTGGCTCCAACTGGGTCTTGTTTCGCTTGGCTTGGCATCGATCACGACGCTGGTCTGGTGGCGCTGGCCAAACAGCCAGTCGAGCCGTCTCATGATTGCGGTGGCGCTGATCGCCAGCCTGTCGCTGATCATCGCGGCGAGTGCTGGCTGCAAGTGGCAGATCGACTTGCACATGTGCTATTTTGCCGAGCTGGCGATACTGGCCGCCTACTGCGACCGCGACGTCGTGCTGGCTGGCGCGGGGACCACGGCGATGCACCACCTTGCGTTGAACTTCCTGGTGCCCGCCCTCGTTTTTCCGGGCGGCGCCCAACTGGAACGAGTCCTGCTGCACGCCGGCGTTTTATGCGTCGAGACGGCGGCACTTGTCTGGCTGACGAATCGCATCGCGACCCTGCTGGCGTCCACCGCCGCGAACCTGGCGGCTGCGGTCGGTGCATCGGATGCGGCCCGCGTCGTTGAAGCTCAGGCTGCCGAGCAGCGCAGCCTGAACGAGCAGGCGCGGCAGGCGGCTGCGGTCGGCGCATCGGATGCGGCCCGCGTCGCCGAGGCTCAGGCTGCCGAGCAGCGCAGCTTGAACGAGCAAGCGCGGCAAAAGGTCGAGGCCGAACGCGCCGCAGCCGCCGAACTGCAGTGCGCAATGGTCGCCGCCGTGGGAACCGGGCTCGCGGGCCTTGCCAAGGGCGACCTGTTGTTTCGCCTGCATGATCCGTTCGCGGCAGAGTACGAGGAGCTGCGGGGTAACTTCAATGCTGCGGTGGAGCAGATGGAGGAGATCATCGGCGGCATCGTGGGTAACGCGGGTGCGATCCGGTCGGGCACGGAGGAGATCCGAAC
>CAXTFY010000050.1:0-19564 GCA_964243265.1 uncultured Acetobacteraceae bacterium
GATGCGGGCGCGCATTTCGACGGCCCGGGTGATCTCGACCATCTGCTTCTGCGCCGCGCAGAGGGAGGCGACGGCGGCGGCCGGGTCAACCGGGAAGTTCAGCGATTGCAGCGCCTGCTGGGCCGCGATGTTGATGCCGCGCAGCCGGTTGAAGAACCGCTCGCGGCCCAGGTAGATGTTCTGCGCGACGGTCAGCGCCGGCACCAGGCTGGTTTCCTGGTACACCATCGCCACGCCCGCCCGCAGCGCCTCCGCCGGCTGGGAGAACGTGACGGGCTTGCCGTCAAGCAGCATCTCCCCGCTGGTCGGCGGCACGGCGCCGGCGATGATCTTGGTCAGCGTGGATTTCCCGGCGCCGTTCTCGCCGACGATCGCGTGCACCTCGGCGGGCATGAGCGTGAAGTCGATCGCGTTCACGGCGGTGACGCCGCGGTAGAGCTTGGTGATGCCGCGCAGCTCCAGCAGCGGCTTCGCCGGCGGCCCGGCCCGTGCGTCGGTGCGCGGCTCCAGCACCGCGCTCATGCGTCGGCGTCCAAGGGGTCGAGGGCGACGACCGCGCCGCCGCCCCTGGCGGAGACGAGCAGCGCGCCGTCGTGCTCGGCCGCGCTGGTCACGCCGTGGAACGCGCCGCCGGCCCGGCTGTGCCAGGACGCGACCGGCGTGAGCGAGGCGTCCAGGCGGGCGACGAGACCGTAGGATCGGGTGGGCGCCCAGGGGTTCAGGGTGGCCATGTGCTTCACGCCGCCGCCCTGCAGCGGCTCCATGAACGAACGGCCGCTGCTGAGCGCGGGGGCGATCCAGAACGCCTCCTCGATCTCGGCCATCATGCGGCGGCGGTAGGCGGGCTCGCGCAGCACGAACTCGACGATCTGCGTGCGCGGGGCGAAGACGCACAGCCACGCGCCACCTGCGGCCGGCGTCAGGCGCCCGGGATAGCCGGGCAGGTCGTCCACCACCGCCTCCGTCGAGCGTGCGCCGATCCGCAGCAGCCGGTGCCGCCAGCTTTCGCTGACCACGACCGCATCACCTGAAGCCATCACGCCGGACGGCCATGCGAGATGGTCCGCAAGCCGCGACGGGGCGCCGCCCGCGAGCGGCACGCGCCAGATGGAGCCGGACGCGCCGCGCTCCATCAGGTCGTGCCGCCAGCGCGACGGGGGATGGCGCGCGGAGCCGTGCGCGACCAGCAGGGAGTCGCCGTCGAAGGCGAGCGCCGTCGGGCACGCGCCGCCGGTTTGCAGCAGCGTGTCGCCGGACGGCTGATGCAGCAGCACGCGCCCGTCGTCCAGCCCTACGGCGAGTGCGCCGCCGGGGCCGGCCGCAAGGCAGGTGACGTCCGCGTCGAACGTCGCGACCGGGACATTCTCGGGCAGCCGGAACACCGTCCCGCCGCTCGTGTACAGCACGGCGCCGCCGGTGACGGCGAGGTTGTCCGGCGCCTCGGCCCGCAGCACGACGCGACCCTGGTCCAGCCGCTGGTTCGCGCGCAGCGGGCCGTCCATCGCCGGGATCGTCACCGCCGCGTCGCCACGTCCGAGGAACGCGTCGCGGCGTGCGCGCAGGGCTGCAATCATGCCCCGGCGCCCCAGTAGCTGCCGACTCCGGTCCAGTTCGGGTCCGCGCCGGGGATGCGGTAACGGCCCACGCGATTGTTCAGGATGCCGCCGAGATACAGCCAGCCCTTGTGCTCGCGGATCGAGGTGATCATCGGATGGTTGCGTCCGCTGCGGTCCCAGAGCGCGTCGAGGATGCGGCCCTGCTCGTCGAATTTCACGACGCAGCCGACGTTGATGTTCGGGTACAGCCACTCGTCGGCCGCGACGCGCCGGGCCATGCGGCGGCGGAACGCCGGCATCCGCAGCGCGAGGTCCAGCGCGGGCGAGCGCATGCCGACCATCGCCAGCCAGTACGTCCCGTCGGAGGCGCGGTTGATGTTGTCCGGCAAGCCCGGAAGGTTGTCGATCAGCGGCTCCACTGTGCCGGCCTTCGGACCTTCGATCCAGTAACGGCTGACCGAGCAGTTCCAGGTCTGGGCAAACAGGAACGAGCGGTTGTCATGCGCCATGCAGATGCCGTTGGGGAAGCGCAGCCCGCGCAGCAGGGTGCGGGTGGAGCGCCGCGCCGGGTCGTAGCAGATCAGCCGCCCGTTGCCCCGCGCCTCCAGCGAGTCGACGGGCCACTGGTGCATCTCGTAGCGGATAGTCGCCTCGCTGAAGTAGATCTTGCCGTCGGGCGCGATGTCGAGGTCGTCGGCCAGCCGCAGCCGCGTGTCGTCGTTGACGGAGGTGCGGGAGCGGTTGGTCTCGTCGGTGACCTTCTCCACCGTGCGGTCGGGGCGCACTTGATACAGGCCCATGCCCCCGACGCAGACCAGCAGGTTATCCTGCCGGTCGAACGCCATGCCAAGCGGGAAGCCGCCGATATGGGCGAAGATCTCGTGCCGCCCGTAATCGGGCGCGAGGAACCGATGGATGTCGCCATGCCGGGACCCGGTGTACATGTTGTCGTCGCGGTCGAAGATCACGTCCTCCGGCCCGTCCACCATGCCGAGGCCGATGATCTCCACGTCGTGCAGCTTGTCGTTCATCGCGTACGGCGAGGCCGAGCCTTCCGCCGCCGACGGCGCCGGGGCAAGCCGCTGGTAGGCGGGCGAGATATAGACCTTGCTGAGGATCTTGTGCCGGTTCTTCAGCCAGCGCACGTCCACGATGACCGCGAGCAGCAGGAACACGCCCAGCACCAGCGGCCCCGCGCCCGCGTGCAGGCCGAGCCGGACGACGCCGTTGATGATCGCCAGCACCGTGACCGAACCCATCAGCGCCTTCATCGTCGAGCCGCGGCCGCCGCCGAGGCTGTTGCCGCCCAGGATCGCCGCCGTCAGCACGCCGAGTTCCAGCCCCGCGCCGGTGTCCGAGCCGGTGCTGCCGAGGCGAGCCGCGAACAGGAACGCGGCCAGGCCCACCAGCAGCCCGGCGATCACGTAGGTGGCGCAGACGGTGCGCCGGACCGGGATGCCGGCGTTGTAGGCCGAGCGGCGCGATCCGCCGACCGCCATCACGTGCCAGCCCGGCCGCGTCCGGCTCAGCATCACATGGCCGCCGGCGACGAGCGCGAGCAGCACGACCAGGCTGAACGGCAGCCCCAGCACGGTGGCGTCGCCCAGCCAGTCCCACAGCGCGGAGTCGGCCGTGCCGGTCGAGATGTCCACCGCGTAGCGCAGCAGCAGCACGTCCACGACCGCGCGCACGATGATCAGCGTGACCAGCGTCGTCAGGAACGCGCGCAGCCGCAGGTAGCCGACCAGGACCCCGTTCAGCAGGCCGACCAGGCCGCAGGCCGCCATGGTGCAGGCCAGCGCCGCCCCGGCCGGCAGCCCGGCGAGGTTCATGCAGATCAACGCGACCATGTTGCCAAGGGCGAAGTTCGAGCCGACGCTGAGGTCGATGCCGCCGCCGACCATGACGACCATCTCGCCCAGCACGACGCAGCCGAACTCGCCGAGCTGGCGGCCGCTGACGACCAGGCTCCCGGGCGAGAAGAAGTCCGGGATCAGCGCGCCGAACAGCGTCAGCACGATCACCAGGAAGGCGAAGGGCGTGGCGTTGTCCACCCAGCCCTTGGAGAGGATTTCGCCGACCACATGGTCGGGGAACAGGCGATAACGCCACTCCGTCAGCGTCTCGGCCAGGCTGACGCGCTGCTCCCCCGCAAGCAGGGGAGCGAGGCGGACGTCCGGGCCGGGCGCTTCGGGCATCGGCTGCTATCCCGCGGCTTGGAGCTGCTTCAGGTCCCAGCAGGCGCCGGGCTTCATCGTCTCCTTGGACAGCACCTGGATCGGCGTGATCTGCGTGATTTTCTCGGCGCCGGGCTTGGGCTTGTTCTGCAGCAGGGTGCGGATGTCGGCGTTCATGTCAGCACCCTGCTTCGGCACGTCGTAGCTGAGTTCGGCGCCGAAGGTGCCGTTCTCGATGTTCGTGCAGGCGGTGTCGCTGCCGCCGCCGGAGGTGACGAGGAACACGTCGCCCGTCTTGCCGGCCTCGCGGATGGCCGAGCCGGTGCCCACGTCCATCGTGTCCCAGAAGCCGATCACGCCGCACAGGTCGGGGTTCTGCTGCATGACGGTCTGCATGATCGCGCGCGCCTTGCTGCTGTCCCAGTCGGCGGCCTGGTCGCTCACGACCTTGATCTCCGGGTGCGCCTTCAGCACCGGGTCGATGCCCTGCTTCTGATAGACGCTGGCCGCCGCCGTCAGCACGCCCTCGACGATGGCGATCTTGCCGGACTTGCCGGTGCCGGCGCCGCATTTCTGGACCATCATGTCGGCCGCCATCCTGCCGAGCTGCACGTAGTCGGCGCCGACGAAGTAGTCGCTCGGCGCGGTGCTTTTCATGTTGATCTGGATGACGTAGATGCCGGCGTCCTGCGCCTTCTTGATCAGGCGCGAGTAAACCTGGACGTCGGGGTTGTGGATGACGAGGACGTCCGGCTTCTCGGTGATGAGCTGGCTCAGCGCCTGCGCGCCGGCATCGCTGCTGAAGTTCGGGTTGCGGACCTCGTACTTGTAGCCGAGCTTGTCGGCCTGGCCCTTCAGGATGGCGCTCCATCCTTCGGTGAGGTCGAAGCCGAGCGACACCGGCAGGAACGCGACGGTCTTGCCCTTGAGGCTCCCGGCCTTCAGATCGTCGGCCGTCTGGGCGTGCGCGGCGGGGAGGCCGATGGCGCAGGCGGCGAGCATGTAGAGGATTTGCCGAAGTCTCATGGTGCGTTCCTGTCCCGGGTTTCTTGGCTCTGAGGCACGGTTTCGTATCCTCGGCGGTTGGCGTCTCGGCGATTGGCGCGTCAGATGTCCCCCTGCTGCGCCGTCTGCTCGTCGCGCGGGTTGACCACCGAGTCGAACACGATCGCGGCCAGGAGGATCAGGCTCTTGATGATGTTCTGCTCGGTGTAGGGCATGTCGAGGATGGTCATGCCGTTGAGCAGCACGCCGATCAGCAGGGTGCCGACGATGACGTTGCGGATGCCGCCCTTGCCGCCCGACAGGCCGACGCCGCCGATCACGACGACCAGGATGATGTCGTAGATCAGCGTGGAGTCGATCACGCGCAGGTTCATGCTGCTGACCGAGGTGGCCGTGATCAGCCCGGCCACGAAGGCGGCGAGCGCGGAGAGCACGAACTGCAGCACGATGACCGGGCGGACCGGCACGCCGGTCACGTGCGCCGCCCGGGGATTGTCGCCGATGGCGTAGATGAAGCGCCCGGTCTTGGTGGCGCGGAGCAGGAAGAACGCCGCCAGCCCGACCGCCGCCAGGCACAGCACCGGGTCCGGCACGCCCAGCACCCGACCCGTGCCGATCCAGGAGAGCGGCTGGCTCGCGGGGGTGACATAGACCTCGCCCAGCGTCAGCAGCCGGAACTGGCCGAGGCCGGAGATGATCGCGGCCATGGCCAGGGTGGCGAAGATCGCCGGGACCTCGGCATAGGCGATCAGCAGGCCAGAGGTCACTCCGCAGGCCAGCGCGAAGCCGAGGCCGATCAGGACGGCGATGGCGAGGGGCACGCCGAGCGCCGCCTGGTCGAGCGTGAGCGCGACCGAGACGGCCATGATGGCGACGATGGCGAGGTCGATGCCGCGCCCGATGACCACGATCGCCATGCCGGCGCCGAGGATGCCGAGCACGGAGACGCTGCGCACCAGCGTCAGCACGTTCTCCACCGTCAGGAAGCGGGGGAGGCTGACCGAGAATAGCATGAACAGCAGGACGGTGATCGCGAAGACGATCCGCTCCTGGTTCAGGTGCCTGCTCATGGACGGACCACCGGACCGCTTCCCCATCGTTTCTTGTGATCCGGAGGAGGCACCGCTTCACGCCGGGTCGTCAACGGGTATCTGACGCGCAGGCTCCCGCGACGCGACCGGTGCGCGGATTGGCTCGGTGACCTATGCGGCTGCGGTGCGAATGGCGCAGGCTCGGACAGTGGGCGAGGGGCTGAGACTCAGGCTTGTGCGAGCAGTCGTGCTGTTGCGGCGTGGGTGCGTGCGGATTGCACGCGTTGCGGCTACCACCGCTCCCGCCCCAAAGCGGACACGCGTGGTCCTGGCCGGAACGTCCGGCATTGGCTGCCAGCAGCCTGTCCGCCTCGCGGCAGCAATGCGCCATAGCGGATATCCACTGACCATCCTCGGTTTTCAGGCCCGATTTGCAAAGACGCTTTCGCCAACAAGGCTGCTTTCGGTGCCGAGTTAGGTCTGGCTGCGTTGGTGGCAGCCAGCCAAACCTTGGCGGCTGATTGGGGCTTTTAGGCTGCGGCTGCGGAGGAGTAATCCATTTGCTCCAAGTCAGCGATGAGGCTTGGCCCTGTCGGCTCCCAGCCAAGCCGCTCGCGCGTCCACACGCTCGATGCCGGCAGGTCGAGCCCGGCAAACGGCGCGAGCCAGCCGAAATGATCCGCCGCTTCCGCCGGCGGCAGCGATACCGCGGGAACGCCGAGGCCCGCGCCGATCACCTCCGCGATCCGGCGTACCGGCACACCGCCTTCGGCGACCGCGTGATACCGCACGCCCGGCTCATGGCGCTCCAGCGCCAGCCGATATAGCCGCGCAACGTCGGTGACGTGCGCCGCCGGCCAGCGATTGGCGCCCTCGCCGACATAGGCCGAGACACCCTTCGCGCGGGCGACCTCGATCGCAGGCGTAACCAGGCCCTGCTTCATCGTGTCGTGGACCTGCGGCAGGCGCACCACGGCGACTGAGACGCCCTTGGCCGCCTGCTCGGCACCGGCCCGCTCAGAGGCGACGCGTGGATTGGGATTGTTCCAGTCCACCACGTCCTCGGTTGCGGGTCGGCCGGGTTCCGCGCTGCCCATTCCGGTGCCCGAGGTGATGATAAACGGCCGGTTCGAACCGGCAAGGACCCCGCCCATGGCCTCGATCACGCGCCGGTCCTTCTCGCAATTGGCGACGAAGTTCGAGAAGTCGTGGTCGAAGGCGGTGTGGATCACTGCGTCGGCCTGGGCCGCACCGCTTGCGAGGCTGCCCGGGTCCCCTAGGGTGCCGCGATGCACTTCGGCGCCGGCCTCCTCAAGCCATCGCGCGCCTCCGTCCGAGCGGGTCAGGCCGAGCACCTGATGCCCGGCAGCAATGAGTTCGGACACGATCCGGGAGCCGATGAAGCCGGTCGCGCCGGTGAGGAAAACACGCATGGGATACCTCCGATTGACTCGGACCGGAATGTCGCGCCATGCCGCAACATGTTAAAGTAGTGATCATATCGTAGTATAGTCTTCAACAGGATAGCGTCATGCCCATCCAGACCGCCGGTCAGCTCGGAACCTACCTTCGCGATCGCCGCACGCGGCTTGACCCCGCGGCATTCGGCTTCTCCGGCGGCCGTCGACGCACGCCGGGGCTTCGCCGTGAGGAGGTCGCCCAGCGCGCCAACATCAGCCCAACCTGGTACGCCTGGCTGGAGCAGGGGCGGGGCGGGGCGCCGTCGGCCGACGTCCTCGACCGCATCGCCAAAGGGCTGATGCTGACGGAGCCTGAGCGCGAGCACCTGTTCATGCTCGGTCTCGGCCGCCCGCCGGAGGTCCGCTACAAGCCCGTCGATGGCGTGACGCCGCGGCTACAGCGCGTGCTCGACGCACTGGAGGTCAGCCCTGCACTCGTCAAGACCGCGACCTGGGATGTGGTTGCCTGGAACCGCGCCGCCGCCGCGCTGTTCACCGACTACTCGAAGCTGCCGCGGGAACAGCGCAACATCCTGCGCCTGATGTTCGGCAACTCGCGCGTGCAGGCGGCGCAGGAGGACTGGCAGAGCGTCGCACGCTTTGTGGTCGGCGCGTTCCGTGCGGACGTCGCCCGGGCCGGCGCGGGCGAGGAGGTCACCCGTCTTGTTGATGAGCTATCGAGGACAAGCCCCGAGTTCGACGTGCTGTGGCGCGATAACGAGGTCGTTGCTCACGGCGAGGGCTTGAAGCGTATCCATCACCCCGAGGCCGGTCTCCTCGAGCTGGAGTTCTCCGCCTTTGCCGTCGATGGCAGGCCGGAACTGGGCATGGTCGTCTATAATCCCGCGTCGCAGGCAGACGCCGGCCGCATCCGGACCCTGATAGCCGCCAAGGGTCGCTGATTCGGGGTGCGCGTACCAGGTTGTGAGGGCCGCGCCGGGATGGCGGCGTTGACCATCGGCTTGAGGTCTGAACCCAGCCGCCTGCATGCGTAACGCGCGGCCGCACTGCCAGACGACGCCCAGCCGCGCTTCGTCAGCCCCTGCGACGCACTCGCGCCGACCGGTGCATTCAAGCGCGACAGGGAGCGGCTGTGGCGGGAGGGCCGTGCTGACGCGACCGGTCCCGTAGGGTTCAACGATCGCGAGGCAGGCCGACGGGTGCCTTGCGGCGCCGGGCTGCTCGCCTCAGTCGACGGCCGGCAGCTGTGACCAGGCTGGCGAGCAACCAAGGCGAACGCCGCCTGACAGGCGCCCGGGTTGGGAGGGAGCCGGGTTGGGAGGGAGCCTGTGCAGCGCACGTCGCGGTCAAGCCTGCGGTGGTGCCGTTGCTTGGGTTCGGGGTGGAGCACTGTCCGGCATTCAGGCGGTGCTGCCGGCATCGACGGTGGTCACTGTACCAGTGATGTTACGGGCCTGCTCACTGAACAGGAAGTCCACCGCGGCGGCGATGTCGGCCACCTGCGGCATGCGCTTCAGCGCGCTGCGCCGCACGATCTGCGCCCGCTGGCTGGCGCTCAACTCGTTCGTCATCTCGGTTTCGACAAAGCCCGGCGCGACCGCGTTGACGGTGATGCCGAGCGGCCCCAATTCACGGGCCAGCGAGCGGGTGAAGCCGACCAGTGACGCTTTCGTGGCACTATAGACCGACAGCCCGCTATACCCGGTGCTGCTGACCACGGACGAGATGTTCACGATCCGCCCTCCGGACCCCGTCATCATCGAGCGCACCAGGTGTTTGGTCAGCGTGAGCGGCGAGATGGTGTTCATGCGCACCAGGCGGTCGATCTCCGCATCCGGCATGTTCGCGAGGATGCCGGCCGTGCCAAGTCCGGCATTGTTGACCAGGCCGTAGAACGGACCGAGTTCGGCCCGCAGCTCCTTGACCAGCCCGGCCAGGCCGTCGATCTCGGCAAGGTCGAAGGCGCGGAACAGCAGGGCGCCGCGCCCGTCCTGGGCGACCGCCTCCCGCGCCTCGGCCAGGCCGTCGCTGTCCCGCCGGGCGATGCCGACCACCTGGAACCCCGACATCGCCAGGGCGCGGGCGATGCCAAGGCCAAGGCCGCGGCTGGCGCCGGTGACGACGACGTTACGCATTGGTGCACCTCAGCTTGCCAGAGGCAGCGATGTCGAGCGCCGGCAGGCCGGCCATCCCGTCGCGCACGTCGAACGCGACCCCGGTCGAGCCGAGGGCGTGTGCGGCCTCGGACGCCGGGACCGTTGCCTTGGGGCCGTCGAGGGCTATTTGGTCGGCCATCTCGCCGGACAGGCAAACAGAGTGCGGCGCGAGGAACCCGGCGAGCGGCTTACCGCCCCATGACAGCACCATCGAGCAGCGCTCGCAGCAGGAGACAGCGGGAAACTGGCGCTCGCAGGAGATTGGCACCGAGCGGGCCCGCGAGGCGCCGGGCAGCCCCTCGATGCTGCAACCGGCCACTGCCTCGGCCAGGGTGGTCGCCGAGCCCGCATCCGACAAGCGGCACCGGGGCGGCACGCCACGGGCGACGGCCCGGTTGCATAGCGCCGAACCGGCGTTGCTCTCCTTGATGTAGGACATCTAAAAAATGCCTCTCGCTGTGTTAATTGTAATTAACATCTTGTCGAAGTCGAAACGGCCGTCTAGAGTTGTCGCTAACGTTACAGGATATATCCTCTTTAGAGTGGGCGGTCGCAATGCACCCTGAGACCATGGCGATTCATGGCGGCTACGTCATCGATCCAACCACGCGGGCGGTTGCGGTCCCGATCTACCAGACGGCAGCCTACACGTTCGACAGCGCCGACCATGGAGCGGCGCTGTTCAACCTTGAGGCCGAGGGTTTCCGCTACAGCCGGATCAGCAACCCGACCAACGCCGTGTTGGAGCGGCGCGTCGCGGCCCTGGAGGGCGGCGTCGAGGCGCTCGCCTTCGGCTCCGGCCAGGCGGCGCTGACCCACGCGATCCTGAATGTGCTGGAGGCCGGGCGCAACGTCGTATGCCCGCCGCAACTCTATGGCACCACGCACACGTTGCTGGCGCACACCGTGGCCCACTTCGGCATGGGCGCCCGGTTTGCCGCGAGCGACCGCCCCGCCGACATCGAGGCGATGATCGATGCCAACACCCGCGCGGTGTTCTGCGAGAGCGTCGGCAACCCGGCCGGCAACATCGCCGACCTGGCCGCGCTCGCCGACATCGCCCATCGCCACGGCATCCCGCTGATCGTTGACAACACCGTGCCGACCCCGATCCTGCTGCGCCCATTCGAGCACGGCGCCGACATCGTCGTACACTCGCTGACCAAGCTGATGGGTGGCCACGGTACGACGCTGGGCGGCGCCGTGGTCGATGGCGGCAGGTTCCCATGGGCCGAACACGCCGACCTGTTCCCGCAGTTCAATCAGCCGGACCCGTCGTATCATGGCCTGATCTACGCCGAGCGTTTCGGCGCGACGGCCTTCATCGCCCGGCTGCGCAGCGTGTACATGCGCACCATGGGCGCGGTGCTGTCGCCGCTCAGCGCCTTCCTGCTGCTGCAGGGGATCGAAACCGTCGCCCTGCGGGTCGATCGCCATGTCGAGAACACGCGGCGCGTCGCTGAGGCGCTGCGGGGCAACCCGAACGTCGAGTGGGTCAACTACACCGGGTTCGCCGACAACGCCTATCATGCCCTGGCGCAGCGATACCTGGGCGGCCGGTCGTGCTCGCTGCTGACCTTCGGCGTGCGCGGCGGCTTCGAAGCGGGCAAGAGGTTCTATGACGCGCTGACAATGGTGAAGCGGCTGGTGAACCTTGGCGATGCCAAGACGCTGGCCTGCCATCCCGCGTCCACCACGCATCGGCAGATGTCGGCGGCCGAGCAGCGCCTGGCCGGCGTGACGCCCGAGCTGATCCGGCTCAGCGTCGGCATCGAGTACATCGACGACATCGTCGCTGATCTCGAGCAGGCGCTTGAAGCCGCCGCCCCGAGCGATCCGGTCATGCCGGCCGACCGCCGCGTGCTCGTCACCGCCGGGGGCATGTGAAATGGCGCCCAGCCAGCCGCTCGTCGTCGGTCTCGTCAACAACATGCCGGATGCGGCGCTGCACTCGACCGAGCGGCACTTCCTCGATCTGCTCACCGCCGCAGCCGGCCCACAGGAGGCGGTGAAGCTTCGGATCTTCCACATCCCCGAGGTAATCCGCGGCGAGGCTGGCCGGGCGCATGCCGAGCGCAATTATGAGCGCCTTGATGCGTTGTGGGACAGTCCGCTGGACGGCCTGATCGTCACCGGATCGGAGCCGCGTGCGCTCGTCTTGGAAAACGAGACCTATTGGCCGGGGCTTGCGGCGTTGGCTGACTGGGTGGAGGACCGCGGCATCCCGGTCATCTGGTCGTGCCTTGCGGCGCAGGCTGCCGTGCTGCGCCAGAGCGGCGTCGCCCGCCGCCCGCTCGGCCGCAAGCTGTCGGGCGCGTTCGACTGCGTGAGGAGCGGCCCGCACAGGCTGACTGCCGGGCTGCCGCTGCGTTGGCGCTGCCCGCACACGCGCTACAACGACCTGCCCGAGGCCGCGCTTCTGGACGCGGGATATGACGTGCTGTCGCGGGTCGAGGGCGTCGGCGTCGACCTGTTCGTCCGTGAGGGGGATGGGCTCGCGCTTTATATGCAGGGCCACCCCGAATACGACGCGAGGGCGCTGCTGCGGGAGTACCGGCGCGACGTCAGCCGCTTTCTGGACGGCGCGCGCGAGACGTTCCCCGACGCCCTGACCGGCACGTTTGGCCCGGCGGTGGTTGCCGCGCTCGACGCCTGTCGGGGGCGGGCGTTGCAGACGCGGGCGCCGGGTGTGCTGGACGAGGTTTCCGCCATCCTCGCGGACTGCACGCCGGACCGGTCGTGGCTGGCGCCGGCGGTGACGCTCTATGCCAACTGGCTGTCGCACGTGGCCGCTCGACGTGCCGCGCGACGCGGTCTGGCGCGAGCCCATGTGGCCGACAGCTACCCCGGCACGATGGAGGCGCGAGCCTGATGGACATCGGCGAGGTCAGCCGCCCGGCAACGCCCCCAGCGGCGGCGCTATTCCCGGTCGCATTCGACCGCGAACGGTTGGACGACATGCTGACGCGCGAGCTGGCGCGGGCCATCGAGCGGGTCGCGCGGGGTCCGGTCAGTCCGGTCGCCGATCCGCAGGAACTGCGGCGCGAGCTGGCGGCGCTGGACTTCAACACGCCGCAATCGCTCGAGCGCCTGCTGCCCTGGGTGATCGGTCAGCTCGAGCATGGCGTGGTGCATATGACGCACCCCCGCTACCTCGGCCTGTTCAACCCGGCGCCGAGTTTCCCTGCCCAGTGCGCCGACCGCATCGCCGCCGCCTTCAACCCGCAGCTCGCGACGGCCACCACCTCGCCCGCCGCGGTCGCCATCGAGGCGCACGTGATTGCTGCCGTGGCGCGGCGCATCGGCTTGCCCGAGGGGAGTGCAGGGCACTTCACCAGTGGCGGCTCGGAGGCGAACGGCACCGCGCTGCTGCTCGCCCTGACCCAGGCGAATCCCGGCTTCGCGATGGACGGGGTCTGCGCTTTCGGCAAGCCGCCGGTATTCTACGTGTCCGCCGATGCACACCTGGCCTGGATCAAGCTCGCGCATGCCGCAGGCTTGGGCCGGACAGCGGTGCGGCTCGTGCCGACCGATGGCGGCGGCCGGATGAACCCGGTTGCCCTGGCGCACATGATCGAGGCCGACCGGGCTGTCGGCCGCGCTCCGGTGATGGTCGCGGCGACTGCCGGGACGACGAATGCCGGGATGGTCGATCCGCTCGAGAGCTGCGCCGCCATCGCCCGGGGCGCCGGGCTTTGGTTCCACGTGGACGCCGCCTGGGGTGGCGCGGCCGCCGCGTCGGACCGGCTGCGGCCCCTGCTGGCCGGTATCGAGCAGGCAGATTCGATCACGATCGACGCGCATAAATGGCTGGCGACGACCATGGGCTGCGGCATGGTCATCACGCGGCATCCTCTCCTGCCATCGCAGGTGTTCGGCGTGGCCACGACCTTCATGCCCTCGCACACGCCCCTGCTCGACCCCTATGTGACGTCGCTGCAATGGTCACGCCGGTTCAACGGGCTGCGGCTGTTCCTGTCGCTGGCCGTGGCCGGCTGGTCCGGCTATGCGCAGCACGCCGAGCGGTCGGTGGAGTTGGCCGGGGCGCTTGGGGGCGCGCTCACCGCCCATGGCTGGCGAGTGGTGAACCGGTCGTCGATGGCGGTCCTGTGCCTCCAGCCGCCGGGCTGCGAGCGCGACGCGGACGTACGGACAGTGGTAGCGAAGGTTGTCGCGTCCGGCCGGGCATGGGTCTCGGTGGCCCAGTTCGAGGGACGCGCGGTGGTGCGGGCCTGCGTCACCCACGGCGAAACGAGTCTGACCGATGTCGCCGAGGTGGCCGACGCGCTGCAGGACGCAGTCCGACAAACGCTCGACACCCCGGCGGTCGGGCAACCGCAGGTCGGTGCGGTCGCAATCAGTGACGCCTCATCCTGGATCGGAGGAGGCCGGGTGCTGCGCGTGGGCACCGGGGCGTAGCTGATGCTTGCCTGCGGCGCTCGCACGCAATTATGATAAATGACGACAATAAGTAACGACTTGCCAGGCGGCGTGGTCTGTCACAAAATTACTCCAAGAAAGACAAGGTAGACACCTGAGTACAATTAGGTGGGCACGAGGAAACCGTAATCATGCGATCCTTCTTTTGGCCAAGCCCAAAGGTCTTGCCGGTCGGTTCAACCAGTCTTCGTAAAAAGCGGCTCAATGCCGATGTTTTGCCGGTTGCGAACGACCTGTTGTTCATTTGGGATTTTGTCAGCGTCATAGCCTGCGGCTACGTCACCGCGCTGCTGATCGGCATTGCCGGATCGCCCCATGTGATCGGCTCAGAGTTCGTGAACGATGCGCAGAAAGTGGTGCTGCTGGGCGCCCTGCTTGCTCCGTTCACGTTAGCCAATCGCAGCGCCTTCACTTTCGAATGCCTGGGCAAGTTGGTCCCGCTCGCGACGGCGACGGCGACGCGTGTGGCCGTGCTCCTGGCTCTGATCCTGACGTTCATCATCCTGACGCGCCTGCCCGACGCGCTGCCGCGGACCTGGATCATCGCCTGGTCGCTGGCGATCGCCGGCTGTGCCGTCGGCAGCCGCGTGGCACTTGGTCGGTATCTCAGCCGGCTCGAGCAGCAGGGTGCGCTGCGGGAGCGCGTGGCGGTCGTTGGCGAGGAGGGCGCGACGTCGCAACTGCTCGACCACCTGCGCCGCACCAATCCGCGCGGCCTTGACGTGGTATTCGTCTACAATCTATTGGCGAAACCGTTGCCGTCGCTGCTGCAGCTCGCCCGTCAGGAGCGGCTCGATACGGTCATCGTGGTCATGCCGGAACATAGGACGCTGCTGATCGCCGATCTGACGCGGGAGCTTAAAGCGCTCGACGTGGAGATCCTGCTCTGCCCGCGCCAGCTCGAGCCCAGCCTGTTCGTCCGGCGCAGCCGCGACGTGGCCGGGACGGTGATGTGGCAACTGGCGCATCGGCCGATCCGGCGCTGGGGTCGGGTCGTCAAGGCAGTTCAGGACAAGGTGTTCGGCGCCGTCCTGCTCCTCATCGTGTCGCCGGTGATGCTGGTGGTCGCGATTGCCATTCGCATCGACAGCCCCGGCCCGATCTTCTTTCGCCAGCGGCGGCATGGTTGGAACAATACCGAGTTCGACGTTTGGAAATTCCGTACCATGACGTGGACAGCGGGGACGCCGGCCTCGGGTGCGCAGCAGACCCTGCGCGGCGACCAGCGGGTGACGCGGCTTGGCCGGACCCTGCGCAAGACCAGCCTCGACGAGCTGCCGCAGCTGTTCAACGTCCTGCGCGGGGAGATGTCGCTGGTGGGGCCGCGCCCGCATCCCGTGGTGATGCGCACGCAGGAGAAGCTCGCCGGCGAGATCGTTGCCGAGTATGCCCACCGCCACCGGGTCAAGCCCGGCATCACCGGCTGGGCGCAGGTCAACGGCTCGCGTGGCGCCACCGAAACAGCCGAGCAGGTCTGCAAGCGGGTCGAGCACGACCTGTTCTACATCGAGAACTGGTCGATCTTGCTCGACTTGAAGATTCTGGCGCTGACCCCGCTGAGCGTGCTGTTCGACACCGACCGGGCATTCTGAGCCGGAGCTTCGGCCGGCTCGGTTTTTAGAGGGACAGTCTACATGACGGCTGAGATGACACGGACGGCAGCATTGGCCGGGAAGGTCTATGATTTCTGGAACGTAAATCCTTGCGGGGAACATCAGATCGGCGCTCCAGACGGCGATCTTGAAACGTTTTTTGCACGCTACGACTGCTTCCGTTACGGACGGGAGGGGCATATCCTACAACAAATCGCCGCAACCGACTTCTGCGGTAAGCGAGTGCTCGAGATCGGGCTCGGTCTGGGAGCTGATGCCGAGCAGATTATTCGCCGCGGCGGGATCTGGTCCGGGGTCGATCTCACGCCGGCTTCGGTCGAGCGCGTGAAACAGCGCTTCTCTCTGCGCCATCTCCCGTATGAGGACGTGCGCTGCGCCAGCGTGTTGGCCTTGCCGTATCCGGACAACAGCTTCGACGTCGTATTCTCCCATGGCGTGCTGCACCATGTGCCGGAGATCATGACCGCACAGCGAGAGATTGCACGCGTACTCAAGCCGGAGGGCCGGCTAATTATGATGGTCTATGCTCGGCGGTCCCTGAATTACCTGTTGTCGATCGCCGTCCTTCGTCGCCTGGGACTCGCCGGCTGCTACCTGACCGGCCTTAAGCCTTCGCGGAAGATTGCCGGCCATATCAGGAACGCACACGAGGTTGGCCTGCTGAGGTACTTGGCAATGAAGAACTTCATCCACCGGAATACCGACGGCCCAGACAACCCGTACAGCAAGGTGTATCGCCGACGTGACCTCGACGCCGACTTCCCTGATTTCACTGTAATCAAAACCAAGCAGGTGTGGATGCATGCCCCGCCGCTGCCGGTGGGTCTGCTCCGGCCGCTGAGCGCCTTGCTGGGGTGGCACTTGTGGGCGCAGTTGGCTCCGAACAAGGCCGCCCGGTAGCCCGGCCGACTGACCCGCGCTCAGCACTGCCAGGTGGAGAGACGAAGGATGCTGTGGTCGAGAGCCCGGAACCGATCTGAAGACGCGTGGCGTCGTGCGTACACCGTTTACGTATTCTGCCCGGGAAGCCTGGACTCGGCTGGAGGCGTCGGCCGCGTGATGTCCAACATCATAACCTACTGGGCCGGACAGGAAAACGCGCCGCAGGTCGTCTTCGTCAATACGCGCGGCTCATCTCATATCGCGTTCTCCCCGTTTTTCTTCCTATTCGCTTTGTGCCGCATCACCGGGATCGCGATGTGGGGACGGCGTTCTCTCCTCCACGTCAACATCTCGAACAAAGGCAGCGCAGTTCGCAAGTTCATCATCGTCACGTTCGGCTCACTACTCCGGCTGCGGATGGTGCTCCACTCCCATGACGGCTCGCTCGACTGCACCTACCCTTACATGCCGCGCGTGGGCCGTGCAGCGATGCGGTGGATGTTCGGTCGCGGAAGCCGCATCGTTGTGCTGGGCGAGTATTGGAAGAGCTACTTCATGAAGCACCTTGGGATACCGGCAGACAGGATCGACGTGATCTGCAACGGCGTACCGGCGCCGTCGCAAAGAACGGCCGCTCGCGCCTCTGATGAGACAGTCAGGATCCTCTATTTGGGGAAACTCATCGCAACGAAGGGCGTGGCGGACCTGCTCGGTGCCCTAGCCTCAGAGCGGCTCGGACAATTGGCTTGGCAGGCGACGCTGGCCGGTGATGGGGACTGCGAACACTACCGACGCTTGGCCGATGCGCACGCACTCAAAGGACGTGTTGCGTTTCCAGGTTGGCTCGATCAACCCGCCGTCAGCCGGCTATTGCGAGATACAGACATTCTGGTGTTGCCATCCTACTTCGAGGGCCTGCCGATGGCAGTGCTCGAAGCCCTTGCCCACTCGGTCGCAGTTGTCTGCACGCCGGTCGGGGCGTTGCCCGACTATCTCGAGAACCATCGCTCTACGCTTTTCGTCGAACCCGGCAATGTTGCCGCGTTAGCCGAAGCGATTGAACTCTTGATCACGCAGCCTGAACTCCGGTCACGCATTGCAGCCAATGGACATAATGTATTCGAAACCCATTTCGATGTCGCCGGAACGGCGAGAAAACTTCAGCACGTTTATGCCGGCCTAAGTGAGGAACATGGCCAGTTCAGAATAGCTGACATCACCAAGCGGTGGTGATGCCTGCCCCTTGTAGTAGCGCGGCTTGCTTGAGCGATAGACGCCAAATAGTCCACGCACGGGACCGTTCACGTCCATCTCGACGATGAGGATCCCTTTACTCATGAGGAACAGCCCTAGCTCTCCCGCATAGCGCACAAACTGGTCTGGTGATCGGCAATAGATCAGCACGGCAATCGGTATTGCGCCGAATAGGCGGCGCACCGCAAAGACGAACGGTTCCCTGCCCATGCCGGCGTTACAGGCGACGGTCAGGCAGCCGAAGGTCTCGTGAGCATGCAGCATGGCCAACTCCGGCTGCGGCAAATCGGCGCCCGGCCGGGTGTCCCGGGTCACGGGCTCGATAACCGCATGCGACTGCCGGCGATTGAGCACCGGAAGGCACGCGAGTTCTCCGCTGCTGTACTGGCTATAGCCCAGCGCACGCAGCATGGTCCGCGTGTGCGGTGCCGGGGTGATGTTGTAGTATGTGACATCTTTGCGGCGAAGTGCCCGCATTGATAACATTCCGGCATAGGCTCTATATGCGGGCTCGACATACCAGCTCGAGACATTGCATCGCAGTCCGACCCCGTCGCGGGTTCGCCCATGCACGAAGATCAGCAGGATCACGCCGACCAAGGCATCGCCGCTCTGCAGAACAAACCCGTGTGTCGGACACCCGGGCGGCGTCGCATGCGCCGACAGACGATCGAATGCACGGTACCAGAACGCGACCGACCGCCTGGGTTGGAATCCGCGCGTCAGAAGGCCGACGACAGCGTCCCGGTCGGCCCGCGTGATCTCGCGGCAAAGCACAGGAGGTTTTTCAGGGGTGGAGTGGACAGACGACTGCAAGGTTGACGCCGCGATCTTGTGTTGGCAGCGATCGGCGCTGCCATCGCTTGCTGATGTCGGGAACTTACGCTGCCGTGTTCCAAGGCAAACCGCAAGATGCAGCACCGTTTGCGAGCCGATGCGCCTTGCGCGTCAGCGTTGACCGGTCCGGAGTCGGCGCGCTGTTTTGGCGCCGCGCAGGATCAGCTTGCGAAGCACGCCTTGCGGATGAGCCGTCCAGCGCTTCCCGTCGACCAAGGTCACCTCGCCGGCCGGGCAAATGGTATGCAGTCCGTGCGGATAGGGGCCAGGCGGCGCAACCAGGCGGCGCAGCGTCCGCTCCTCGAATTCGTGCTCAGTCAGCCGGGTGATCGCATTCAGCACGACCGCCCCGCCGTAGGTGCGCGAGCAGTCCTGTCCCGGGCGGACCAGGAGGTCGCCGGCGCGGAAGATCGGCCCGGCTGGCCGGCTGCTGCCGCGGTCGATCTTGATCGGGTTCCGGACATGCGCTGTCCAGGGGTCGCCGAGCCGCAAGGCGTGGAATGCGTGCAGCTTCTCGTCCGGCGCATCGTCACGGAAGGTGCAGAACAACCACCAGCGATCGGCCGACCGCCATAACGTCGGGTCAACAACGAACCGGTCCGGCATCAGCGTGCCGGCGCTGTTCACCCCATTGCTGTGATCCCACAGCAATGCGGCTCCTGCTTGCCAGGTTTCGGCGGTCAACAGGGGGCGACCATGCTCATCCTCGATCGGAAACGGGTAGGACATGTGGAAGTCCCGCACCAGCAACGGCCGGAACTGCGCTTCGGTCAGATCGGCACCTCGGTCGAGCGTGGCCGACCAGATTTCTCCCACTGATCTGCGGTGGTCGAGATGCTCGGCATAAAGGGTGATACGACCATCCGCATGCCGCCGGTAGGCAGGATCGGCCAATGCGGTCAGGCCCGGCCGGGCCGGGAGCCAACGCACCGCCGACGTCAGGCCGCGCTCGACGATGTCGGCGGCTGGCTGATCGACCACGCCAATGTTCCACGCCTCGAAGCCGAGGTGACGCCGGAGGCGTTCGGTTAGCACATAGCCATGTGCTGCTTCTGGTTGTGGCGCGTCTTTACCCATCGTCACGATCTTTCTGTCACTGAGGTCGCCTTAGGGTGTATCTCACTAGGCATCCAGGTTTGGCCTGCCCATCTTTGGCTGATGATGGAGAAAGCTGCTGTGAAGGCCCGGCGCC
>CAXTFY010000051.1:0-9616 GCA_964243265.1 uncultured Acetobacteraceae bacterium
AGCCCCTTGCCGCCGATATCGGCCAGCGGCCGGTCCTGCACCTGGTCCCCGGTGGTGCGGATCACATGCTGCTGGAACACCTGCTCGCTCTGGGACCCCGGCGCCAGCACCGGGCAGAACCGCGCCAGCAGCGACAGGAACAGCCGCGTCTGCGTCAGCGCCAACGGCGACCCGCGCGTCCCCACGCGCAACGGCAGGCTCCGGCCATAGTGCGCGGTGCGGGTCATCAGCAACGCGGCGGGTATGTCGCGCTCGGGGTGTGCGTCAGGCATCCAGGTGTCCTATGAGATCGCGCCGCGCGAGGAAAGGCTGACCGTGCAGACCGACCATCACGAAGCGATGCCCCCGCTTGCAACGACCATGCCCGAACTGGCCCTGCCCGGGATAAAGCTCCATGGCCCGGTAATTGGGATCGAATCGTCCTGTGACGAGACCGCATGCGCCGTGCTCGACGCGCATGGCTCCATCCTGGCCGAGGCGGTGCTGAGTCAGCAGGCCGACCATGCGCCCTTCGGCGGCGTCGTGCCAGAGATCGCCGCACGGGCGCACCTCGCCCACCTGCCGGCGCTGGTCCAACGGGTGATGACCGAGGCCGGAGCCGCCTACACCGACCTGGCCGGCGTGGCGGCAAGCTGCGGACCCGGCCTGATCGGCGGCCTGATCGTCGGCGCCGGGGTCGGCAAGGGCATCGCCCTGGCGCACCGCCTGCCGTTCGTGGCGGTGAACCACTTGGAGGCGCATGCGCTGACCGCCCGGCTGCCCGGCCTGGTGCCCGGCGGAGCGCCATTCCCCTACCTGCTGCTCCTGCTATCGGGCGGCCACTGCCAATGCGTCGCCGTGGAGGCCGTCAGCCATTACCGCCGGCTGGGCGGCACCATAGACGACGCCGTCGGCGAGGCGTTCGACAAAGTGGGCAAGCTGCTCGGCCTACCCTGGCCCGGCGGCCCCGCCCTGGAACGCCTGGCAGCCAGCGGCGACCCGGCACGCCAGCCGTTCCCACGGCCCTTGCTGGGCCGGGCAGGATGCGACTTCAGCTTCTCCGGCCTCAAGACCGCCGTGGCGCAGCGTATCGCAAGGTCGCAACCCCTGGCCGACCAGGATCGCGCCGACATCGCCGCCGGGTTCCAGGCGGCGGTGGCGGCGGTGCTGGCCGACCGCGCCGCCCACGCGCTGGCGATGATGCCGGAGGCACGTCTGCTGGTGGTGGCCGGCGGCGTCGCGGCCAACGCGTCGGTGCGCGCGGCGCTTGCCAACGCGGCGGCGTCGCGCGGCGTGCCGATGGTGGCCCCCCCGGTGCGGCTGTGCACCGACAACGCCGTCATGGTGGCCTGGGCCGGGATCGAGCGCCTGCAACTGGGCCTGCAAGACCCGTTGGACACCGCGCCCCGCCCCCGCTGGCCGTTGGCGGACCTGATGCCGGCATGACCCCCCGCCCATGACCCGGCGCCCATGAACCCACGCCCATGAACTACCGCCATGCGTTCCACGCCGGCAACGCCGCCGACTGCATGAAGCACGCGCTGCTGGCCTGGATGCTGGGCGCGCTGGCCCGCAAGCCTGCGCCGTTCTTCGTGCTGGACACCCACGCCGGCCGCGGCACGTACGACCTGCTGGCCGACCCCGCCGAGCGCACCGGCGAGTGGCGGCACGGCATCGCCCGCCTGCTGCACGATCCCCCGCCGCCGCTGGCCGCCTACGTGGCCCTGGTCGAGCGCGCCGGCCTCTACCCAGGCTCCCCCAAGCTGATCCAGGCCCTGCTGCGCCCCGACGACCGCCTATCCTGCTGCGAGCTGCACCCGGAGGACGCAGCCGCCCTATCCCGTCTATTCGCCCGGGACCGCCAGGTATCGGTCCACCTGCGCGACGGCTACGAAGCCATCGGCGCCCTGCTGCCACCCGCGCAGAAGCGTGGCCTGGTGCTGATCGACCCGCCCTACGAGGCGCCCGGCGAGTTCGACCGCGTGCTGGCCGGCCTACGCGCTGCCACGGCCCGGTTCCCCAACGGTGTCCTCGCCGCCTGGTACCCCATCAAGCACCGCAGCCCCGTCCGCACCTTCCACGAGGCCGTGCGCCTGGCCAGCCTGCGCGACTGCGTGGCCGCCGAGCTATGGCTGCGCGAGCCGACCGACCCCCGCCGCCTGAACGGCTGCGGCTTGCTGGTCCGCAACCCGCCCTGGGGCTTCGAGCCGGCGGCCCAGGCAATCCTGACGGCGCTCCTGGCCCGCCTGGGCAACAACGAGCCAGGCGCCGGCACCGCCGTACCGCGCATCACCGATGAATAAGGTCGCGGTCGTCGGCGCCGGAGCCTGGGGCACGGCGCTGGCCTTGCAGGCGGTGCGCGCCGGGTGCGGCGTAGCGCTATGGGCGCGCGACCCGTCACCGTTGCGCGCCACCCGGCGCAGCCCGCACCTGCCCGGGCACCCGTTGCCGCACGCGGTCGCGCTGTTGGACGCCCTGCCCGGCCCCGGCTTCGACGCGGTGCTGCTGGCCGTCCCGGTCCAGCACCTCCGCGCCATCGCCACCCAGTTGCGCTCACAAGCCCCGATAATCCTCTGTGCCAAGGGGCTCGAAGCCGCCACCCTACGCCTGCCGATGGAAATCCTGGCAGAAGTGCAGCCAAGCGCAGCGATGGCCGTGCTCACCGGTCCCAACTTCGCGCACGAGGTCGCGGCCGGCCTGCCCGCCGCCGCCGTCCTGGCCTGCGCCGACCCGCACCTCCGGGACAAGCTGGCCGGGATGCTCGCCAGCCCGGCCTTCCGGCTCTACGGCAACGACGACGCGCTCGGCGCCAGCCTGGGCGGCGCGGCCAAGAACGTCATCGCCATCGCCGCCGGAGCGGTCATGGGCGCAGCCCTCGGAGAGAACGCACGCGCCGCCCTGATCACCCGCGGCCTGGCCGAGCTGGCCCGGCTGGTGACCGCGCTGGGCGGCCGGGCGGAGACGGTGGCCGGGCTATCCGGCCTGGGCGACCTACTGCTGACCTGCACCGGAGGCACCAGCCGCAACTACACCCTGGGCCTGGCGCTAGGCCGCGGCGAGACGCTGGCCGACACCCTAGCGGCCCGCACCGGTGTCACAGAGGGCGTAGCAACCGCCCCAGCCCTGCTCGCCCGCGCGGCCGGGGTTGACCTGCCGGTATGCGCCGCCGTCGCCGCCTTGCTCTCCGGCCGCACCCGGCTGGACCAAGCCATCGCAGCGCTACTCGCCCGGCCAAGGCGGGACGAAGGGTGACAACGCCTATCTTCCCCCTCTCCCTCCGGGAGAGGGCCGGGGTGAGGGGGTCTCGCGGCGCGGTCCTCAACCCCGTACAGCGCAGTCCCCGCTCTGGATCGATCTCCCCGCTCCCCACCCCCGTCCCTCCGGCAAAAGCGGCACCCACCCGCAAAGGAACCGCCTAATGCTCCGCGGCATCCTCACCGTCGGCGGCTGGACCATGGTAAGCCGCGTGCTAGGCTTCCTACGCGACGTGCAGATCGCTGCCTTCCTCGGCACCGGCCCGGTCGCCGACGCCTTCTTCATCGCCTTCAAGGTGCCCAACCTGTTCCGCCGCCTGTTCGGCGAGGGCGCATTCAATTCCGCCTTCGTCCCGGAGTTCTCCGGCATCCTGACCGCCGACGGCCCCACCGAGGCCCGGCGCTTCGCCCAGGAGGCCATCGCCGTCCTGGCGTTCTGGCTCGCGGCGCTGACCGTCCTGGGCCTGCTGCTGATGCCGCAAGTCATGCGGCTGCTGGCCCCAGGCTTCGCGGACGTGCCGGGCAAGGAGGCGCTGACGGTCACCCTGGCCCGCATCATGTTTCCCTACCTGTTCCTGATCTGCCTGGCCGCCCTGCTATCGGGCGTACTGAACGGCCTCGACCGGTTCGCCGCCGCTGCCGCAGCGCCCATGGTGCTGAACGGCGTGTCGATCGCCTCGATGTGGATGCTGTCGCCCTACGTCCCGACCGTCGGCCATGCGCTGGCCTGGGGCGTTACGGTGGCCGGAGTGCTGCAACTGGCGCTGCTGGCCTGGGCGGTGCGGCGGGCGGGCATGCGGCTGCGGGTGCCGGTGCCGCGCATGACGCCGCGCATGCGTGTGCTGCTGCGCCGCATGGTGCCGGGCCTGATAGGCGCCGGGGTCACGCAGCTCAACCAGTCCGTCGACCTCATCATCGTAAGCCTGCTGCCGGCCGGCTCGGCATCGCTGCTCTACTACGCCGAGCGGGTCTACCAACTGCCGCTAGGCGTCATCGGCACCGCCGTCGGCACCGCCTTGCTGCCGCTGCTGTCCCGCCAGGCAAAGTCCGGCGACACGGCAGGCGCAGTCGCGTCGATGAACCGCGCCCTGGAGATCACCCTCGTGCTCACCCTGCCGGCGGCGCTGGCGCTGATGGTGCTGGGCGGCCCGATCATGGCGGTGCTGTTCGGCCGCGGCGCGTTCGACGCCCACAGCGCCATGCTGAGCGCGCAGTCGCTGGCCGCCTACGCCTTCGGCCTGCCGGCCATTGTGCTGCTGAAGGTCCTGGTACCCGCGTTCTTCGCCCATGGCGACACCGGAATGCCGGTGCGGGTGGGCATGGCCGCCATCGCGCTGAACCTGATCCTGAACCTGCTGTTCATGCTGCCGCTGCAGCACATCGGCCCGGCCTTGGCGACCAGCCTGTCCGCGGTGTTCAACGCGGTGTTCCTCGCCGCCATCCTGCACCGGCGCGGCCTGCTGGCGCTCGATGCGCGACTGCGGCGGCGGCTGCCGCGCATGGCCCTGGCGGCGGCGGCGATGGCGGCGGCGCTGTGGCTGGGGCAGGATACGGTGTTCAAAGCGGCCGGCGCCGTGGCCGGGCTACGCTGGGCGGCGCTGGCGGCGGTCGTCGCCGCGGGTGTGGCCGCCTATGGCCTGGCCGGCCAAACCTTGGGCGCCTTCGACGGCCGGGAACTGGCGAGGATGGCAAGGCGCCGGCGCTGACCCTTGCTTACAAGTGGTAACCTGATCTCAAGGGGTTTCTGGCCGACACTGGTCCCGCCGCCCATCCAGGCGCCGGAGGCCCACGATGACCCGGCTTGCGAAGCTGGCCGCTGTTCTCTCCCTGCTTGGATCGGCCCTGCTAGGATCGTGTTCCGCCGATCCCGCCGAGACGCCGCAACGAATCGCCAACGCGGTAGCGATCCCCGCGCCCGGCGCGCTGCCAGACGGGCTGGCCGGCCACGGACTCGAGCAGCTCGGCCAGCAGGCGCTGATCCGCGTGCCCGATCCGGCCCGGCCCTGCCGGTTCGACGTCCTGATGGAGCGGCAGGACGGCCGCCCGTCCGCGTGGGAGAGCGCGGACCTATGCCACGCTCCCGAACCAAGGCCGCCACGGGCCTCCGGAGCAGCGAGCGCCGGGCAGTAATACCAACGGCCCTCTGGCCTGACCGGTTACCCACCCCCGTCCGTCATTGCCCCCTCCGTCATCGCGAGAAGCGCTTGCGACGCGGCAATCCAGCAGCCACCAGACCGGAGCGCAGCCCACACCCTCCCGGATCGCCACGCCAAAGCCGGCCCGCAACGACATCAGCACCTGTAGAACAATCGGCGGCACGCATCGGCGACTGGCTTAGGCCGGCCGCCTCGCAACCGGAACCCGCCAAGCACGGCGCTTGACCAACCCTGGCCGGGCGCACAGAACCCGGCCATGCAGCGCATTTTCTCCGGAATCCAGCCTTCGGGCGTCCCGACCCTCGGCAACTACCTCGGCGCGATCCGCAACTGGGTCGCGCTGCAACGGGACCACGAGTGCCTGTACTGCGTCGTCGACCTGCACGCCATTACCCAGTGGCAGGACCCACGCACCCTGGCCGCCGCAACCCGGGAACTCGCGGCCTCGATCATCGCCTGCGGCATCGACCCGCAGGCGCACATCCTGTTCAACCAGTCCGCCGTCCCCGCCCACGTCCGCCTGGCCTGGATTTTCACCTGCGTCGCCCGCATGGGCTGGCTGAACCGCATGACCCAGTTCAAGGACAAGGCAGGCAAGGACCGCGAGCATGTCTCGACCGGGCTGTTCGTCTATCCAAACCTGATGGCCGCCGACATCCACGCCTACCATGCGACGCGGGTCCCGGTGGGCGACGACCAGCGCCAGCACCTGGAGTTGGCGAACGACATCGCAGCCAAGTTCAACCACGACTACGGCGTGGAGTTCTTCCCACAGATCGAGGCGCTGATCCTCGGACCCGCCGCCCGGGTGATGAGCCTGCGGGACGGGTCGAAGAAGATGTCGAAGTCCGACCCCTCGGACCAGAGCCGCATCAACCTGACCGACGACGCCGACACCATCGCGCTGAAGATACGCCGCGCCCGCACCGACCCCGAGCCGCTGCCCTCGGAGGCCGAGGGCCTTACGGATCGGGCCGAGGCGCGCAACCTGGTCGGCATCATGGCGGCCTTGCTGGACACCGACGCCGCAGCGATCCTGCGCGAGCACGGCGGCAAGGGCTTCGGCGTCTTCAAGGACGCCCTGGCCGATGTCGTGGTGGACAAACTTGCGCCGATCGCCGCAGAAACCCGGCGCCTGCTGGCAGACCCCGCCTCTGTGGACGCGGTGTTGCGCAACGGCGCCATGCGCGCCGCAGCCATCGCTGACCCCATCGTCGCGGAGGCAGAGCGGCTAGTGGGCTTCCTGCGGCCCTAAGCCAGCCCCACCGACAGGCCCGGTCCCCAACCCTGGAGACCGGGCCCAAGCCTCAGCGGCGCCGGTAAACCACCTTCGGCGACGGCTTGGTGGCCAGCGCAATCAGGAACCCAACCCCGGCCGCAATTAGAACCGCGGTGATCGGGCGCTGGTCGACCTGTTCGGCCAGCATGTCGCCGGCTTCCTCGATCTGGTCCAGCACCTGCGAGCCGAAATCCCCAGCACCGATGCTGTTGGCGGCATTCCGCACGGTGTCGGCGGCCTGGCCATAGGTCTTCTGCGCCGACCCGGCCACCTTATCGACGGCGCCCTCGGCCTGCATCTTGTTGTCGCCGGTCAGGTTGCCCATGGCACCCTCGACCTTGCCGCCGATGTTGCGGGCGGTGCCTTCAAACCTGTTCTCGTCCATGGTGCGCATCCTCACGTTGCAGATGCGGCCCTAACCCCGGCCGCGCCGGCTGGTTCCACGCCAGGTCGCATCACGGGGCTAGGTCGCATCACGGGCGCGCGTCGCATCACGGCCGCCTCCCTCCCAAGCCCCCCGCGCCCGGCGCAGGACCCGGCGCAGCAAGCACGCCACCTCCCGGCATCGCCTGATCGCCGCGCAGCAGCCGCAGCCCACGCAGCCAGGCAAATCGCGCGGCCGAACCGGGCGACCATGGCCGCAGCTTGGCCTGCAGCATCGCGGCCGTGCGCCGGTACAGCTCGTTATCCCGGTCAAACCCCACCGCCTGCCGCGCAAAGTGCAGCGCGCCGGCCAGGTCTCCCTGCGCGCGCAGCAGGTCGGACATCCAGTGGTGCACCCCGCCGTGACGCGGCCACGCCGCCCGCACCTCATCGGCGACCGCCAGCGCGGCCGGGGTATCCCCGGCGGCGTGCAGGGCACGGCTGAAATCCATCAAGTATCCGGGGTGCCGCTCCATCGCCGCCGCCTGCTCGTGCGCCGCGACCGCCTCCGCAAGCCGCCCGGCGGCCGACAGCCGCAGCCCCAGCGCATGGTGCGTGTCGGCCCGCTCGGGCGCCAGTTGCACCGCCCGTTCCGCCAAGGCGACGGCGAGCCGCGGACGGCTGACCGGCTGCCGGCTGGCCAATGCGCCGAAGTACGCCGACAGGGACCGGCGGCGCGCACGGATCGCCTGGACGGTCCCCGCCGGGTCCAGGGTGCCCTCCAGCGCCTGCATGACGAGGCCGGTCAGCAGTCCCGCCTCGGACAGCAAAGTGCCGACGGGATGGCCGCCATGCGGCACCGCCAAGCGGATGATCGGCGTGTCGGCGGCAATGCGGTCGGCATGCCGGAGGTCGGGGCCGTGCGGGTCATACGCCACGACCGGGCGGACGGCGCTGCGGATCGGCCCGTCGATGCCCGGCAGGAAACGCACCCGCCGCCGGTCCTGGCCCCAGCGCCGCTCGAACGGCATCTTGGCGGGATCGATGGAGTACTGCGGCGACAGCGCCAGCGCCCGCCCGGCCCCGACCGCATCGGCAAAGCGCACCGCCGCATAGCCGCCCATGCTGGAACCATAGGCCAGCACCGCCGCCGCCCCGGCCGTGACGGCGCGGATGGCGGCGGTGGCCTCGGCCATCTCCGGATGCTGGAACCAGTCGTTGTCCCGCGTCAGCACATGCGTCGCGGTGATGCCGCGGTCGCGCAAGAAAACCTCGCCGAAGCCCGGACGGTCCAGGCTGCGCCCATCATGGTGGCAGTCGAAGGTGACGACATGCCGGCTGGCATCGGCGGCCGGCACATGGCGGACCAGCACCTCGGCGCTGTGGAACAGCACGCGCGGCGGCGGCGGCGGTGGCGGCGGCTCCGGCGGCGGCGGCTGCAGCGCCGCGTGCAGCTCCGCGACCTTCCCCTGGCAGTGCCCACTCTCGGGATCAAGCGCCAACGCCTGCTCGGCATAAGCCAGCGCCCCGGCCAGGTCGCCCTGCACCTGGTGCAGCTCCGCCAGCCAGGACCGGATGCCGACATAGGTCGGCAGCCCCTGCAGCACCTCATGCGCCACCGCCAGCGCCCCCGCGTGATCGCCGGCGCGGCCCAGGTCGAAACTCAGGTGGATCAAGAACGCCGGGTTGCGGTCCAGCTCGGCCACCCGCCGGTGCGCCGCAACGGCCTCCGCAAAACGCCCGGCGGCAGACAACCGCAGCGCCAGCGCATGGTGCGGCTCCGGCAGCCCCGGCGCCACCCGCACCGCCTGCTCCGCCAGCGCCACGCCCAGGTTCGGCCGCCACGCCGGCTGCCGCGCCGCCAGTCCGCAGTAATACGTCGGCACCCCGCGCCGGGCCTGCCGTATGGCGCGTTCAGCCGCGGCGAGATCCAGCGTGCCATCCAGGGTCTGCATCACCAACCCCGTCAGCACCCCCGCCTGCGACAGGTATGCCGCCACCGAATGGTCGGCGAATGGCACGCGCAACCGCACGACCGGGATGTCGGCGGCAATCCGGTCGGCATGCGCGCCATCGGCGCACCAGGGATCATACGCCACGACCGGCGCAACGCCGCCAGCGATGGGGCCATCCACCTCCGGCAGATAGCGCAGCCGGCGCATGTCCTGCCCCCACCGGTCCTCGGACGGCATCTTGCAGGGGTCGATGGAGTACTGCGGCGACAACGCCAGCGCCCGGCTGGCGCCCACCGCGCCGGCAAAGCGCACCGCCGCATACCCCCCCATGCTGGAGCCATACGCCATGACGTGCGCGGCCCCCGCGGTAGCCAACCGGATGGCGTCGAAGGCGTCCGCCAGCCAGGGATACTGGAACCAATCGTTGTCCCGCGTCAGGACATGGGTAGCGGTAACGCCATGCCGAAGAAAGAAATCCTCGCCAAAGCCGGGCCGGACCAAGGTGCGGTCGTCATGGTAGCGGTCGAAGGTGACGACATGCCGGCTGGCATCGGCGGCCGGCACATGGCGGACCTCAAGCTCGGCGTTGGCGAACAGGACGCGTGGCGTCACCGGGGCGTCACCGGGGCG
>CAXTFY010000051.1:9716-19530 GCA_964243265.1 uncultured Acetobacteraceae bacterium
GGCGTCACCGGGGCGTCACCGGGGCGCCATCCGCAGCGCACCATCGAGGCGTATTACCTCCCCGTTCAGCATCGTGTTCCCGAAGATATGCGACACCAGCCGCGCGAACTCCTCCGGGCGGCCGAGTCGCGACGGAAACGGCACGCTGCGGCCCAGCGCCTCTTGCACCTCGGGCGCCAGTCCCAGCATCATCGGCGTCTCGAACAGGCCCGGCGCCACCGTCACCACCCGGATGCCCTCCCCCGCCAGCTCGCGGGCGATGGGCAGCGTCATGCCAACCACCCCGCCCTTGCTCGCCGCATAGGCCGCCTGCCCAACCTGCCCGTCGAACGCGGCGATGGAGGCGGTATTGACGATCACCCCCCGCTCGCCATCCTGCCCCCGCTCGGCCTTGGCGATCTCGACCGCGGCGGCGGTGATCATGTTGAAGGTGCCGACCAGGTTCACCGCCACCACGCGGGCGAAGCTGTCCAGCCGGTGCGGCGCCTTGCGCCCCAGCACCCGCTCGCCGATCACCACCCCGGCGCAGTTGACCAGGCCATGCAGCGCCCCGAACCGCGCCACCGCGAGCGCCACGCAAGCCCGCCCATCAGCCTCGCTGACGACATCGGTGCGAAGGTAGGCGCCCCCCAGCTCCTCCGCCAAAGCCCCGGCGTCGGCCACGTCGGCCAGCACGACATGCGCCCCGGCCGCGGCCAGCCCCCGCGCCGTGGCGGCCCCCAGCCCGGAGCCACCGCCAGTGACGATCACCGTCTTGCCTTCGATCTGCATGGGGGCCTTCCGGGTTAGGGTGAATCGGCGCAGTTTCTAGCCGTCCCACACGGCGGGGCAAGTAGGGAGAAATCCAGCCATGCGTATCCTGGACGTGCGGGAGGTGACGCAGCCGATCAGCTCACCGATCCGCAACGCGTATATCGACTTCACCAAGATGACGACCAGCCTGGTCGCCGTCGTGACGGACGAGATGCGCGACGGCCGGCGTGTGGTGGGCTATGGCTTCAACAGCAACGGCCGCTATGGCCAGGGCGGGCTGATCCGCGAGCGGTTCGCCCCCCGCCTGCTGGAGGCCGACCCCGCCAGCCTGCTAGACGCCGAGGGCATGCTGGACCCGCACCGCGCCTGGGCCTGCCTGATGGCCAACGAGAAGCCCGGCGGCCACGGCGAGCGCAGCGTCGCCGTCGGCACGCTCGACATGGCGCTATGGGATGCCTGCGCCAAGCTGCACGGCCAGCCGCTGTTCCGCCTGCTGGCCCAGCGCGCCGGGCGCGAGGCCGACTCCCGCGTGTTCGTCTATGCGGCGGGCGGCTACTACTACCCCGGCAAGGACCTGGGCGCGCTGCGGGCGGAGATGCGCGGCTACCTGGACCGCGGCTACACGGTCGTAAAAATGAAGATCGGCGGCGCCCCGCTGGACGAGGACCGCGCCCGCATCGAGGCGGTGCTGGCCGAGATCGGCGACGCGCAGCTTGCCGTGGACGCGAACGGGCGCTTCGACCTGGAAACCGCCATCGCCTATGCCCGGATGCTGCGCGACTACCCGCTGTTCTGGTACGAGGAAGCCGGCGACCCGTTGGACTACGCGTTGCAGGCGGCCTTGGCCGAATTCCACCCCGGCCCGATGGCGACGGGGGAGAACCTGTTCAGCCACCAGGACGCCCGCAACCTGCTGCGTTACGGCGGGATGCGTCCGGACCGCGACTGGCTGCAATTCGACTGCGCGCTGTCGTATGGCCTGTGCGAATACTTGCGGACCCTGGAGGTGATCCGTGCCGCCGGTTGGTCCCCGTCACGCTGCATCCCGCATGGCGGGCACCAGATGTCGCTCAACATTGCAGCCGGCCTGGGCCTGGGCGGCAACGAGAGCTATCCGGACCTGTTCCAGCCCTATGGCGGCTTTCCCGACAGCGTGCGGGTTCAGGAGGGGCATATCGTTATGCCGGACCTGCCGGGCATCGGGTTCGAGGGCAAGGCGGACCTGATCCGGGTGATGCGGGAGTTGGCGGAGTAGATGTTCTTTCTTTTATGCGTGATTTAATATGTGGATCCGACGCCCTCACGACTAGCAAGAAGCATTGAAGCAGCTAGGACGGACTGATGGGGGCATTCCACTTAAAGCTTACAAAAAGGCAAGTCCTCCTTCTGGCCACCTTGCTGCTGATCATAAGCCTGAGTGTTCTCGCCTACAGGGAGAGGCTCCAAGACTATCCAATGGTTGTCTATCACGAGACTCGCATCGTCGGAACAACGTGGAAAGCATAAGTCCGCTCGATAAGGTCAGCTACCAGATTAGATTACAGTGGGGGCGTCGCTATCATCCTTTTAGACCAGCGCACAGGAAGGACGGTCGAATTGGCGAGAGGTTCCTGGGTTGAGCAAGCGACACTTGAAAGCTCTGTCGGAGGACAGATTGACATCACTCTTCCCAACAGAACAGATATAGAATTCTTTGACGTGTCCATATACGCGATTAAGGTTGCCTACTACTTCACTCCCAATGATGATCTGGATGATCGCTTGAAGTATTATAGATGGTTCCATGATCGAGAAGACGAAGCCAACCGCGTTTGGTATTGTGAGAATGTGATGAGCGGCTACGACAGGAGCGCTCAAATCACGCTAAATCAGACATATGGCTCAACTTTCTTCGAGCGTGAAAAGTACTGTCCCGACCTGTTGTGACGCAGCACTCAGAATACTCAGTGAGAGCCGATCAAAAGACTCTAGTTGCGGAACACGATGCTGCGGGCACTACAACAGGTTGGTCCTGAACTAGCGCCGAGCGCGCTCGCCCCCTCACCCCGGCCCTTTCCCGTAGGGGAGAGGGAGAAATCAGCCCCCCAACCGCGTCACCGACCCATAAGCAATCGAAGCCCGGATCGCCTCCAGGATTGGCACCCCCTGCGCGATATGTAGCAGACACCGGATCGGCCCCGCATGCGTCACGACCAGCGTATTATCGGCACTGCTGGCCAGCCCCGTCCAAGCCCGCCGCACCCGCAGCAGCACGTCGGCAACGCTCTCCCCGCCACCAGGCCGGTAACGCAGCGGCTCGGCCGCCCAGGCATCAATCTCCGCGCGAGGGATAGCCGTCCACGCCTGCCCCTCCCAGGCCGCAAAATCCATCTCCATCAGCCGATCATCGGTATGCAGCGTGGCCCCGGTGCGCGCCGCCACCACCCGCGCCACCAGCGCCGCGCGAAGCAACGGGCTGCTGACGATGCGCTCCACCGGATCACCCCCGATGGCAACCAGCAGCGCATCGGCGCCGGCCTCGGCCGGTTCAGCCAGCGCAACATCGCTGCGTCCATAGCAGACCCGGCTGCCCACCCGCGCCCGCGGATGCCTGGCGGCAAAGATCAGCCCGCGCGCCACAGCGCCGCCAGCAGGATGCCGAGTTCGCTCGCCTGCTGCACCGCCCCCAGGCAGTCCCCGGTATACCCCCCCAACCGCCGCCGGAACCAAGCCGCCAGCCCCGCCGCCAACCCCGCCGCCAGCAGCAGCCCCACCACGCCACGCCACCCCAGCAGCACCAACGGCAGCAGCCCGCACACCCCCGCAACCGCAACGCCGCCGCGCCCAGCCGCCACCGCCGCCGACCGGGCCTCAGCCTGCCCCAGCCGGGCATACGGCAGCACCACCATAACGCAAACCGCCGCCAGCCGGCTGGCAGCCCCGCTGGCCACCAACGCCAAAGGCGGCAGCCCAGCCACCACCACCGCCTTCAACCCAAGCACCAGCACCAGCGCCGCCGCGCCAAACGCCCCGATCCGGCTATCCTTCATGATCCGCAGCGCGTCCTCACGGGTCCATCCGCCCAGCAGCCCGTCCACCGTATCGGCCAACCCGTCCTCGTGCAGCGCCCCGGTCACCACCACCATGGCCCCAACCGCCAGCCCCGCCGCCACCAGCGGAGGCAGCCCGCCGCGCGCCACGGTAAGCACCGCCGCCCCCACCCCCCCCACCAGCACCCCGACCGCCGGAAAATACCGCGCCGCCCGGTCAAGCTGCCCCGGCCCATGCCCAACCCAGCCCGGCACCGGCAGGCGCGTCATGAACTGCACCGCCGTCAGCAGCAACCGGACCTGCCCCTCAACCACCCCCGCCTGGCCCGATCAGGTCCCGCAGGTCCGCCATCTCCGCCAGCACCGCCGCCGCCGCCCGCAGCAGCGGCAGCGCCAGCGCAGCGCCGGTCCCCTCCCCCAGCCGCATCCCAAGGTCCAGCAACGGCACCACCCCCAGGTGGCCCAGCATCGCATCATGCCCCAGCTCCGCCGACCGGTGGGCAAACACGCAGCACGCCAGGCACTCCGGCTGCATCGCATGCGCCAGCACCGCCGCCGCCGTCACGATCACGCCGTCAATCAGCACGCAAATCCGCCGCTCCGCCGCCCGCAGGATAGCGCCAACCAGCATCGCCCCCTCGAACCCGCCATATTCAACCAGGGCGTCGCGTGCCGACAGCCGCGGCAGGGTCCGTGCAGCCCCCCGCGCCATCACCAACCGCTTGCGCTCCAGCCCGGCATCGTCCAGCCCAGCCCCCCGCCCCGTCAGCACCTCCAACTCCAACCCGGCCACCTTATGCACCAGCAGCCCGGCGCTGGCGGTATTGCCGATGCCCATCTCCCCCAGCGCCAGCACGGTGCATCCGCCATCAGCCAAACCGTCCACGATCTGCGCAGCCCCGCGCAGCGCCACCTCCAGGTCGCCATGCGTCATGGCCGGGCCATGCAGCCAATCACGCGTCCCCGGCCGCACCTTTGCGTCAATCAACCCAGGATGCGCCGGCAACTCGGCCGCAACCCCGGCATCCACCACAACCAGCCGCGCCCCGGCCTGGCGCGCAAGCAGGTTGATCGCAGCCCGGCCCTCCAGGTAAGCCCCCACCATCACCGCCGTCACCGCCGAGGGATACGCCGACACCCCCGACGCCACCGCCCCATGGTCCCCGGCGAACACCAGCACCACCGGGTCCACCACCTGCGGCTGCAGACTGCCCTGGATCACGCCAAGCTGCACCGCCAGCGCCTCGATCCGCCCCAGCGACCCCCGCGGCTTGGCCTTGGCATCCAGGCGCGCCTGCAACTGGCCGCGCAGGCTCATCGGCCGAACAGCCGGCCCCAGAATCCGGTCGCCCCCTCCTGCGTCCGGACCTGGCCATGCGTCACGTGCGGGCGGCGGGCCGGCGGGCGCAACGCGCTGCTGATCATATGGCGCCCGGTATCGCCCTCGGCGATGCGCGCACGCTGGAACGCCAGGATGGCCGCAGTATTCTCGTCCCGCACCGCGCCGTCCAGGCCGGCGGCCCGGGCCTCGGCGGCGGCGAACTCCCCGGCCCGCCGCAGCATATCCACCAGCCGCAGCGCGTCCTCCGTCCCCTCCGGCTCCCCCCACAGCGCCACGGCCCGGCGGCGCACCTCCGCCGCATCCTGCCCGGCATCGTCCAACGCCCAGGCAGCCTGCAGCGTAGCCTCTGCCGCCTCAGCCCGGCGCCCAAGGTGCTCGCACAAGTACGCCCACCGCAGCGCCGGCATCGCCGGGCCAGGGACCCGCAGCGTCTTATAACCAGCCGACCGCACAAAATCCCCAGCCCCGTCAGGCATCGCCGACAAGTTGGGGGCGGAGGCCCCGCAGCGGCGGCAAGTGGCGATCCAATTGGGCAAGGTGGAGCGGGTCGGCTCGCCGGGCCGCAGGTCCAGGTCCGGCGCCAGCTCGGCCGGCGGCGCGCGGAACGCCGGCCGAACCGGGGTGCCGCAGATGGCGCAGGCCGCGAGCTGGCTCATCCCACCCCTCCGCTGCCCCGACCGGCTCGCCAGTCCCCCAGCCCGTCATCGCAGGGAGCGCTGGCGACGCACCGATGCAGGGTCCGCAAAACCGCAACCGCGCCCTGTGCCTCCCTGGATCGCCACGCCGCAAGCGCGATCCCCAATGAAGGCGACTGGTCGGACGCAGCGGTCCCCAATGGCGACGACTGGTCGGATGCAGCGGCTCGCATTAACGGCATCCACTTGGACGCAGCAGCATCTGAGCCAGACCGGACAGCATCCAGCATCATCCTGCCGGCATCACGGGCATCGACGCCCGCAGTCCCTCGCGCAACCGGTGCATCGCACGCTCGATACGCGCCGGCGCCTGCGCGAAACACAGGCGCAGGTGCCCCTCCCCGCCCTCGCCAAAGGCGCTGCCCGGCGCAACGGCCACGCCGTGCTCGTGCACCAGGCGCAACGCCAGGGCCAGGCTGTCCCCCAGCCCATCCACACCAATGAACGCATAGAACGCGCCGTCCGGGGCAGCCAGCCGCACGCCGTTCAGCCCGGCCAAGCCCTCCACCACCAACCGCCGGCCCTCGGCGCAATGGGCGCGGAACCGGTCCACGAACGGCGCATCGGCCAGGGCCGCCAGCGCGCCCGCCTGGGCAAAGGGAGCGGTGCCGGACTGCGTGACCTCGACCACCTCGGCCACCTGGTCCCGCGCCCCACGGGGCAGCACCATCCAGCCCAGGCGCCACCCGGTCATCGCCCACGTCTTGCTGAAGCTGTTCACCACCATCACGCGGTCATCCGGCTCGGCCACGTCCAGCAGGGACGGCGCCGCCCGTGCGCCGTCATACACCAGGCGGGAATACACCTCATCCGAAATCAGCCAAACCCCATGCTGCCGGCACAACGCCAGAATGGCTTGCAGCTCCTCAAGCGTCGCGGTCCACCCAGTAGGGTTGTTAGGGGAATTAAGGATCAGCGCCCGCGCCCCGGGCAGCTTCGCCGCAAGGCGGCCAAGGTCCAGGTGGAACCCTCCGTCCGTGCGGGGGTCCAACGGCAGCGCATCCACCGCCGCACCGCGCAGCCGCGTGGCATTGCCGGGGTTGGGCCAGGCCGGGGTATGCAGCACCACCCGGTCCCCGGCTCGCACGATGGCCATCAACGCCACGCTGACCGCCGTCATGCCGGACCCCGTGACCTGGATGCGGCCCTCGTCCACCGGGCGGGCGTGCAGGGCGGTCAGGTGGTCCGCCAGCGCCTGCCGCAGTTCCGGCACCCCGCGCACGTCGGGATACCTGGCATCGCCGCGGGCCAGCGCGGCCTGCAACGCCACGGCCGCGCCAGGCGGGGCGGGCTGGTCGCCCTCGCCGAAGCACAGGAACTCGGTGTCCGGCCGGGCGAAGGCCGCGCGGGCGACGGTGACGATGCGGGACGGGGCGAGGCTGGCAAGGTCCATGCCGGCTTGGTAGGCGATTGCCGCCGCCGGGGCCAGGGCTGCCCCGGCACCAG
This sequence comes from uncultured Acetobacteraceae bacterium, assembly GCA_964243265.1. Taxonomy (GTDB): domain Bacteria; phylum Pseudomonadota; class Alphaproteobacteria; order Acetobacterales; family Acetobacteraceae; genus DASWOJ01. The sequence continues at coordinate 16,982 of CAXTFY010000051.1, forward strand.
GACTAACCCCGGCAGGTGTCGCCTACGGGCTTGGTGTCACCGCAGGATGCCGCCCCTTCGACGGGACATCCCGGCCGCCACCGCCCGGCTGCCGCAGCGCCTACGCCCGCACCAAGGTGAACCGGCTGTGGTAGGTGGCGCCCGTGCCGCTGCGGACAAAGCTGGCCGACCCCGTCAGCGTGTTGCCGTTGAGGACGCCGTTGAGGTCGCACAGGAACGGGTTCTTGCCCATCAGGAGCTGGCCCGACGCCGTGATGCGCCCGGTCCCGGAGACGCTGCCCGCCAGCACGCCCGACCCGACCAGTCCCTGCGACGCATTGAACCGGGCGGTGATCGCATCGGTTGCCGGCTGCCGGCGGATCACCAGGCTGACATGGCCGCTCTGCCCCATCGTCTCGTTGAAGATCGAGCCCTGGAACACGACCGAGGTATCGGACGCGACACCCGCAGGGCGGTCCGGGGCCACCGCGGCAGGACGACCCGGCGCAGTCAGCCGCTCACCCCCGGCCCCGCCTGGCGTCGCCATGACGACCGAGGATGCCGGAGCCAGCCGGGCATCCAAGTCCGGCGTCCCGTCCGCCGCCAGTTCGGACCGGGCATCGGCGACTCCGGCCGCCGTAAGGCCGTCCGCCTCCTTATCGGCCTGCGACGGGCCGCCAGCGTCGCCCTGCGCTGCCTGGACCGCTTGGCGAGCCGCGCCTTGATGGCTCACGTCGCGGGGCGTCGCCTCCCGGGAATCCGCCTCTCGAGAGGCCGCATCCCGATGACCCGCATCCTCATGGCCGGTGTCCGCCTGTGCCGCCGGCAGTGGGCCGGAAACCCGCCTGTGGGTCAGCCAAGGCAAGGCGAACAGCACGCCCGCCACCGCCGTCATGCCTCCCAGTGCAACCCGCCGCCGCATCAGGGCCGCGGAGTAGTTCGGCAGCATCGCCGCCGTGGACGGCGCGGCGCGGCTGGCGAAGAATGGCGCAGCCCGCGGCGGCAGCGCGCCGTCGCCGGGGTCGTTGCGCATCGCCGCAGCCTCCTCCACATGGCGCACCTTGACGCGTGGGGAGCCGTCCCAACCCGCCAGGAACAGGGCGGACCCGCCGATGGTGTTCACCAGGCGCGGCAGCCCGCCGGAGTGCCGGGCCAGGGCCAGCACCGCCTCCGCCTCCAGCAGGTCGCGCGGCCGGCCAGCGGCGGCGAGCCTGGCGGCGACGAACCGCGCGACATCCTCGGGCGCCAGGGGGTCCAGCGCCACGCAGCGCACCGGAAGCCGGGCCAGGCGCTCCATGGAGCCTGGCCGCACCGCCAGCAGGACCGGCGCAGGGCCAGCGCACAGCGCCTCCAACACATCGGCATCAAGCGCGTCGGCCTCATCGACCAGCAGGATGTCCTCGCCGCGCGCCCCTTGCAGGGCGGTGGGCTGCTTGATCAGGCGGACCGGCTGGTCCGCGTTCCGCAAGACGCGGGCCAGGTCGGTCAGCAGCAACGTCTTACCGCTGCCGGCCTGGCCGAGCAGGATCGTCGCATCGCCGCTGAACAGTGCCTCCAATGCGGCGGCGCGGGCACGCTGCCATGCAGGGTGGGGGATGGCCGCCTCCGGGGCGACCTGCGGCTGGAAGACAGGCTCTGCGACGGCGGGGAGTAAGGAGTGCTGCACGGCTGCTATCCCCAGATGGCGGCCGGACATGCGCCGCAGACGGGCCAGCGCGCAAGTGCGTAGCGGATTGATCCTGTTCAAAATCATGTGCGGTGGCTGGTCCTTCGGCCATGACGCCAGGAGTGGGGCGCGACAAGTGGCGCGCGGGCAACACAGCCTATACGATATGATTTCGTAACGTTGCAATAACGTTTATACTTGGGGCGCCTCCAACACGCAGGTACCGGTTGAGGCCGCGGATCACGGGACTGCAGGCGCCTCACGGGGGGGCCGCAAGTTCATGCGGGAGAATGCCTGCAACCCCTGCTCGGCCGAGAAAACAAGGACGGGATGCAACGTTCACCCCTTCGGCACGAACCGGTAAGGGCTATCCGCCGCCAGTAGCGGGTCCAGCGCCAGCCGGTGCTCCAGCGGCGGGAACGCCCGGCTCCGGCAGCCCTCCCGCTCGCACAGCCGGCACGACAGCCCGATCCCCACCGCCGCCCGCTCCAGGTCCAGCCCGTCCGCATACACCAGCGCGTCGGCATGCCCGACCTCGCACCCCATCGCCACCACGTGCGTCGGCGGCGGCTCCCCCCATCGCGTTGCCCGCCCCACCACGCACCGCGCAAAGCACAGGAACGCCGCCCCGTCCGGCAACTGCGCCACCTGCACCTGCAGCACCCCCGGCGAGGCAAACGCCGCATGCACCACCCACCGCGGGCACGACCCGCCGTACCGCGCGAACGGGAACCCCGCCGCCGAGAACCGCTTGCTCACGTTCCCCGCCGGGTCCACCCGCAGGAAGAAGAACGGCACCCCCCGCGCCCCAGGCCGCTGCAAGGACGACAGCCGGTGGCAAGCCTGCTCATAACTGACGCCGAACCGCGCCGCCAAGGCATCCACGTCATGCCGCAACCCCGCC
>CAXTFY010000052.1:0-11570 GCA_964243265.1 uncultured Acetobacteraceae bacterium
AGTGCCGCAGGGCATCGTGCCGGTGGCGCAGGGCCTGCTGCGCCGCCTGGCCACGCCCCGGCCCGCCGCGGTGCGGGCCGCGGCAACAGAGGAGGCCCGGCCTTGAGCGGGCCTCCACTGCTGGAAGCGCGAGACGCCACGATGCGCTTCGGCGGCGTGACCGCGGTGCAGTCGGTCGATTTCACCCTGCGCGAAGGCGAGCTGCGCTGCCTGATCGGACCGAATGGCGCGGGCAAGAGCACGTTCTTCAAGATGCTGACCGGGCAGCTCCGCCCCACGTCGGGCCGCATCCTGTTCCGCGGCACGGACGTCACGGGCGCCAACCCCCATGAGATCGCCCGGCTCGGCGTCGGCATCAAGACGCAGGTGCCCAACGTGTTCAACGGCCTGACGGTGGCCGAGAACGTCGCCATCGGCGCCGGGCGGCGCAAGTCCATCCAGCGCGCCCGGCGCATCACCGCCGACACCCTGGCCCGGCTGCACCTGCAGGGCATCGCCGATCGCGTCGTCGGCCAACTGGCGCACGGCCAGCGGCAATGGGTGGAGATCGCCACCGTGCTGGCACAGGAGCCGGACCTGATCCTGCTCGACGAGCCCGCCGCCGGCATGACGCATGAGGAGGTGCAGCGCACCGCCGAGCTGATCCGCGACATCAACCGCACCCAGGCGCTGGTGGTGGTGGAGCACGACATGCAGTTCATCCGCATGATCGCCAGCACGGTGACGGTGTTCAACCAGGGCGCGATCCTGATGGAGGACCAGGTTGGCGCCGTGCTGGCCGATCAGCGGGTGCGGGACGTTTACCTCGGCAAGCAGGCCGCCTGATGCCGCGTGATGCGACGGACGGGCCGATGCTGCAGGTGTCGGGGCTGCACTCCGGCTATGGCCGCATCCCGATCCTGACCGGGATCACGCTGCAGGTGGCGCGGGGCGAGTTCGTCGGCATCCTCGGCCATAACGGCATGGGCAAGACGACGCTGCTGCGGACCCTGATGGGCTACCTGCCCGCGACGGCCGGGCAGGTGCTGCTGCTGGGCCGGGACGTGACGGCGCTGCCGCCCACGGCGCGGGCGCGAATGGGCGTCGGCTACGTGCCGCAGGGCCGGGAGATCTTTCCGGCCCTGAGCGTGCTGGACAACCTCCGCATGGGCTGCCTGCTGGCGAAGCAGGACGAGCGGGCGGTGATCGAAGACATCCTGACCGACTTCCCACGGCTGCGCGGCTACCTGGACCGGCTGGGCGGCGCATTGTCCGGCGGCGAGCAGCAGTTGCTGGCCCTGGCGCGCTGCCTGTGCGGCGGCCCGCAAATCCTGCTGCTGGACGAGCCGACCGAGGGCATCCAGCCCAGCATCATCGAGGAGATCGCCGAGACCCTGCAGGCGGTCGGCCGGCGCCGTGCGCTGACGATCCTGCTGGTGGAGCAGAACCTGAACTTCATTTCTACGCTCTCGCACCGCGTGCTGATCCTGCAGAAGGGGGTCATCACCCGCGAGGTCTCGCCCGAGGTGGCGCGCGACCGCACCATGATCGACGAGTTCGTGGGCATGGCGTGACTGGATGGGCTTGGTTGGTGGTGCGCTTGGCCGGTGATGCGCCGTCATTGCGAGCCGCACTTGCGGCGTGGCAATCCAGGGGCGGCCAGCACAGTCCTTGCAGCCTTGGATTGCCGCGTCGCAAGCGCTCCTCGCGATGATGGCAGGGGCAATGACAGCCGGGGCGGCGACGGCAGGGCAGTGACGGCAGAAGCAATAACGGCGGGGACGGATGCCGCATAGCCAGGAGGCTTCTTGATGATCGACGTAACCCAGTTGACGGTGGCGAAGGTGCAGGCCGGTTTCGCCGACGGCACGCTGACCGCCGCCGCGTTGACCCAGGCCTGCCTGGACCAGATCGCCGCGCACAACCCGCGGCTGAACGCGGTCATCTTCATGAACCCGGACGCGATGGCCGACGCGCAGGCCATCGACCGCCGCCGGGCCGCCGGGGAAGCGCTGGGGCCGCTGGCCGGGGTGCCTATCGTGGTGAAGGACACGATGGACATGGTGGGCTTCCCCAGCACCGGCGGCTGGTCCCTGCTGTGCAGCCGCACCGGCGGCGTGGACATGATGCCCGGCACCGACGCCCCCGTGGTCGCCCGTATGCGCGCGGCCGGCGCCGTCATCCTGGGCAAGACCAACGTCCCGGTACTCAGCGCCACCGGCAGCCATGCCAACGACAGTTGGGCCGGGCCGACCCTGAACGCCGTGGTGCCCGACTGCCTGCCCGGCGGCAGCAGCGCCGGCACCGCGACCGCCGTCGCCGCCGGGATGGCCGTGCTGGGCCTGGCGGAGGAAACGGGCGGGTCGATCCAGAACCCGGCCTCCGCCCAGGCGCTGGTCGGCATCAAGCCCAGCTTCGCCCTGGTGCCGAACGCCGGGGTGATGCCGCTGGCCGGCAGCACGCGCGACGTGGTGGGGCCGATTGCCCGCTGCGTGCGCGATGCGGCGCTGGCGCTGGATGCGCTGGCCGGGTTCACGACGGCGGACCCCAAGACCATTGCCGGCGTCGGCCACCGTCCCCGCGGCGGCTATGCGGCCGGGCTGCGGCCGGATGCCCTGCAGGGCAAGCGGCTGGGGCTGTATGGCCCGGGATGGCGCGACCAGCCGCTGTCGGACGAGGCGACGCGCCTGTACCGCCGGACACAGGACGAGATGGCGGCGCGCGGCGCGACGCTGGTGGCGGACCCGTTCGCCGGCACCGGCTTTGCGGCGATCAGCCGGCCCGTTGACGGTCCCGGCTACTTCGACGCCCGCGGCCTGGAATGCGTGCCGTACGACATGGAGCAGTACCTGAAACGGATGGGGCCGGACATGGCGCTGCCAGGCTTCGCCGCCTTCGCCGCCGCCACCGCCAAGGAGGACGCCTTCGCCCCCGGCGGCGTGCTGGCCTTCATGCACGGGTTGCCGGACTTCGCCGCCAGCCTGGCCGACCCGTCCCGCCCGCCGGAGCTGCCGGGGTTCCTGGCCGCCAAGGAGGCCTATCTCGACATCATCGACCAGGTGTTCACTGCGCACCGGCTGGACGCCCTGGTGTTCCCGCAGATGCGCGATGCCTTGCCACCCCTGCATGGCCCCGGCACGCTGCTGGAGACGACCGTTTGCGAGATCAACATCGCCGGCCTGCCGGGCGTTACGGTCCCGGCCGGATACTACCCCGGCGGCGCGCCGTTCAACCTGATCTTCGTCGGCCGGATGTGGGACGAGGCCGGACTGCTGGCGCTGGCTTACGACTATGAGGGCGCCACGCAGCACCGGCACCCGCCGAGCCTTGTCCCGGCCTGAGAATGCGGGGGGTGATTAGCGCCCCAGTCGCAGGACCCAACTTCCAACCCGGTCTGTCCCAGCGGCTTGGAGTGCGTGGGATGTTGGGTGTCCTAATGGAGACGGTAGGGGAGCTTTGAGCGTTGCCGTTGCGGGCGATCAAGGGCCGCATCCGTCCCTTGTTCACCCAGGTAGGGACGGCCCCGCGCCGGGCGGCGTAGCTCACCTAAGAACCTCCCCGGGTCAGCCCGGGTTCGCCAGTTGCAGCAGCAGGATGCGCCGGACCTCTGCGACCGTCGCCGGGTTGGACTGCGCCGAGTGGCCGGATTGCACGACCAGCTCCGACTCCACGGGCTCGATATGCGCGCTCGTGTAGCTGACGACGCCATCGTCGCCCGTGGCCACCGGTCCAGTCGTCCGCACCGGGATGATCGAGTGCACGTGCACGCCCAGCGCCACCGGCACCGCCGCCAGCGCCTGGATGAACGGGCTGCGCGGCGACATGCTGTAGATGCTGCCGAACCGCTTGGCGGTTTCGCCAACCAGCAGGCCGGGATTGCCGCTGAGCAGGTCCTGGCCGGCCTTCGCCACCGTCAGGGGCAGCGTCACGAACCGGCTCAGCAAGCTGCTCAGCGAGGCGGTAGCGAGATAGCTGCCCCGTTGCGGCGTCGCGATGAACACCACCCGGCGCACCGCCGCCAACGGCCGCGGGAACAGCGCGTCCCGCAGCAGGTCGCGTGAGGCGGGCGTCAGCCGCACGGCGTCGAAGGGGCGCGGGGTGATGCGGGTCCAAAGGCGGTCTCCGGGGTCGATCACCAGCATCTTGGCCAGCAGCCCGCCCTGGCTGTGGCCGACCACGGTGATCCGCCCGAGCGCCGGGTCCGCACGGGCGCCGCCGAGCTGCTGGACCGCGCCCTCGATGGCATGGCGCAGTTGCAGCGCGGAGTAGGAGATCGGGTTGCCGGTGGCGTAGGAGAACAGCCAGAACTCGAAGTGGTCACGGACCGCCGGGTCCTCCAGCAGGTCGTTCACCATGTCGGCCCAGCGGAACGGGCTGGAGGCGGTGCCGTGCACCAGGACGACCGGCATGTGCCCCTGCTGGTGCGGCTGCAGCGCCTCCAACCCGCCCGGCGAACGCTCGAACAGGCCGCCATCGAAGAAGCCCTGGAACTCGCGGTCCCACGCCGCCGCGTCGGCCAGGCCCAGCGCGCGGGCCACCGTTTGATCGTACTGCAGCGGCACGGTGCGGCCGCCGATTTCTGTTTCCGCCTGGTCGGACAGGGCGTGGATAACCAGCCTGCCGTGCAGCATCGGCTGCCCCAGTTGGCGCCGCGGCGCGTCCAACACCAGCAGCACGTTTGCCGGCGTCCGCAACCCTGGCGCCAGCGTGAGGCCGCCGGGTGGCGCCGGGGTGGCCGCAGCCGATGCCGCGAGCGGTGCGCCGAGGCCGGGGGTGCGGTAGATGTTCTGCAAGCCGCGAACGGCCAGGCTGGAGGTTGGCTGGAATGCAGCGAGCGTCCGTCCGCCCCAAGAAAGCTGCGCTGCATCGAAGCTGAGGTCGATCGTGCCGAACGGCAGGCTGCGCCGGCCGGCGGCGAGCGGCGCCAGGCCGCCATCCGGGGACCCAAGCGCGGCGGCCAGGGACAGGTTGTAGAGGTCGCAGGCCTGGTGGAAGCGCGGGTCGTACGGGCTGGGCCGGTCGCCGCCGTCCGGGAACAGGTAGGCGTAGGCGTAAAGCGCGGCGGCCAGGAACCTCGGTTGCGCGTGGTCCCGGTTGGCCTGCAAGTAGCTCAGCTCGCTCAGCGCGAACAGTTCCGGCCAAAGCTCCGGCTGGCTGGTGACGGCGGCGTGCAGGCTCGCGATGGCGGGCGCCGGGCTGCGTTGCCAATCGGCCAGCAGGCCGTGGCGGCGCAGGACGGTCAGCGTAGCGTCGCTCGGCGCGTCGCCGGACAGGGCGGTGCGGTTGGACTGGCGATAGGCCTGGTAGGGGTCAAGCCGCTCGACGGTCAACGGGGCCGAGCAGGCGCTGGCGGCCAACACGATGGCCAGCAGGGCCAGCGATGGCTGCCGCAGCCACCGGCCTCGGCGGCGCGGCATGGATGTCAGGATATGGCCCAGCAGCATGGGTTCGGCTCGCTCATCCAGCGTGGGCGTGCAGGGCAGCAGGCCCGCGTCGCGGCGGTCACCGAGCCGGGCCGGCGCATCCTCGCCTCCTGTCAGGTTGTCCGTCCTATGCGCGGCAGGACGCCGAAGCGTCATCCCAGGCATGAGCGGGACGGGCGGCGGCCATGGCTTTTGAAGCCTGAGGTCCGCGCCCCAGCGGGCCAGCCCGGCGCCAGAAGCCACAGCCCCGGCGCCAGCAGCCACAGCAACGACGCGGTCGCGCGGACGAAAGGTCTTATGGTTCGGATTCTCCCCAACCCTGGGCATGTCCGGTCGTCACGCCCCCGTCAACCGGGTGACGCCTGCCCTGTGGCCGATGTTCGCCTGTTCCCTTATGGCGGCGACCCTCCGCTCCGACCCTTACGATAATACGTCGAACCGGCGGCTGTCATTGCGAGTTGGCTTCGGCATGATGATCCAGGGCACGGGCCGGGGTTCCGGCCTCGCGGCTCCTGGACTGCCGCGTCGCCGGATCGACGTGCGGCAGCGGGCGGGAAACCGCTGAAAAATCGAACAAATCCGAACTTAACGTCCGCGTCCAGCCGTGTGATGTGCGGGGCCTACAAACCGCAGCACGGACGGCGCTGCACCCTGGGAGCCGACTATGGCATTCACCTACACCACATCCGTCTCCGACCCGAATGCCGCAAAGGATACCCAGGACAGCATCGTCAAGCAGGCGCTGACCGACGCGCTCACGACATGGGGCAAATACCTCGGCACCGGCGGCAACCTGGAGGTGCAGCTCAACATCGCCGACCTGGGCAAGCCCAACGCCAACGGCCTGATCGAATTGGCCGACGGCGCACCGACCCAGGAGACCGACACGGGACTGGCGCCGGACGGCCACGTGCTGGCCCAGTCGGACGCCGCGGCCGCGCTCAGCAACGGCACCCACATCGCCTCCAGCGACATCACCATCGACTTCAACTCCGAGCTGCTGCCCAGCCTCACCAGCGAGACCGCGCCATACAGCCTCGTCACCCTGTTCGAGCACGAGTTGACGCATGGCTTCGCGTTCGACGGCACCCGGAACAGCAGCGGGGTGCTGAACACCACTTACGAAAGCCCATTCGACTCGCACACCGCCGTCAGCAGCGCCGGCGCCTTCTTCACCGGGGCGGCGGCCGAGTTCGTGTATGGCGGCCCGGTGCCGCTGACGACCGGGCTGGGGGACGGATCGAACGACTATCACGTGGGCGCCACCGGCACGGCCAGCGATCCGGCCCGGCTGCGCGCCGACCTGATGTATCCGATCGCGATGCCGGGCCAGGGGATCACCGCCCTGGACTTGGCGATCCTGGAGGACAGCGGCATCCCGCTGTCGGCCGGCGGTTACGCGCTGATCGACCCCAACCCCACCACGACGATCAGCTCGCTGGCCAGCATCCCCGGCGCAACGGTCACCGACCCGCTCATCAGCGGCACGACGCAGCCGGGCGAGGTGGTGACGATCCGCTCCGGGTCCGCCGTGCTGGGCAGCGTGACGGCAAATGCCTCCGGCGCGTGGTCGTTCCTGCCCACCGGCCTGGCGGATGGGACGGTGACCCTGACGGCGTCCCTGGAGGGGGCAAGCAGCCCGGTGCAGGCCACCATCACACTGACGGTGAACTCCACGGCGGAGCTGCAGCAGGCGTTCCTGGACATCCTGGGGCACGGCACGGACGCCGGCACGCTGGCGTCGCTGCGGGCGGGCCTGATGACAGGCGGCTCCATCACCGCCCTGCGCAGCACGCTGGCGACCAGCGTGGAGTGCAGCACCGACCTGTACAACATGTGGCTGGCGGTCGTCGGACGCCCGATCTCGCCGGGCGAGCTGACGTCGAACGAGGCGCTGCTCGTCAACGGGGCCAGCCTCGCCGGCCTGCGGAGCGCCCTGGCCGGCAGCGGAGAGGCCACGGCGGCCGTCACCGCGATCTTCCAGGCCGTCGTCGGCCGCGGGCTGGTCGCGGGCGAGCAGCAGGTCGAGGCGAACGCCCTGACCGCGGGCGCCAGCCTGGCCGGCCTGCGCGCTACCCTCGCCAACAGCGCGGAGGCGGCGGCGCGGATCACCGGCGTGTTCACCGACACCCTCGGCCGGGCGCCGACCGCTTCGGAGCTGCCCGCGGCCGGGCAAGCCCTGGCCAACGGCGCAACCCTGGCCGGGATGCGCGCCACGCTGGCGGCCAGCGCCGAGTCGACCGCCGCGGTTGCGGGCGTATTCCAGGCCGTGGTCGGCCGCGGCCTCGCCGCTGGGGAACAGCAGCTTGCGGCAAGCCTGCTGGCCCGGGGCGTCACGCTCGCCGGCCTGCGCGCCAGCCTGGCCGCCAGCGCAGAGGCGGCTGGCAAGGTTGCCGCCCTATTCATCGGCGTGGTCGGCCGGGCGCCGACCGCCGCGGAAGTGCCCGCCGCCGCCCAGGCCCTGGCCAATGGCGCGAGCCTCACGAGCCTGCAGGGCGTGCTGGCCAACAGCGCCGAGGCGGCGACGGCGGTCAAAGCGATGTTTCAGGCCGTCGTCGGCCGCAGCATGCTGGCGGCCGAGCAGCCGGTGGCGTTGAGTGGCCTGGCCAGCGGCGCCACCCTCGCCAGCCTGCGCACCCTTTTGTCCACCAGCGCCGAAGCCGCGGCCAAGGTCACCACGATGTTCAACGACACGGTGGGCCGCGCGCCGTTGGCGTCGGAGCTGCCGGCGGTCGAGCAGGCCCTGGCCGGCACCGCCAGCCTGGCAAGCCTGCGGCTGGCGCTCGGCACCAGCACGGAGGAGGCCAGCGCAGTCACGGCGCTGTTCTCTGCCGTCCTCGGCCGTGCGCCGACCGCGGCGGAGATGCCGGCGATGCAGCAGGCCATCGGCGGCGGCGCCAGCCTGGGCAGCCTGCGCGCCCTGCTGAGCGCCAGCGCGGAGGAGGCCGGTGCGGTCACTGCGACCTACCAGTCGGTGCTGGGCCGCGCGCCGGCACCATCGGAGCTGCAGGCGGCGGTGGCGGGCATCGCCAATGGCGGCGCGTTGGCCGACACCCGGACCGCCCTGGTCGGCAGCGCCGAGGTGGCATCCGACGTGACAGCGGTGTTCCAATCCGCGCTGGGACGACCAGCCAACCTGGTCGAAATTGCTGCCGACCGCTCCGAGCTGCAATCCGGGGCCAGCCTGGCATTGGTGGACACCCAGCTTGCCCAGTTGACCGGCGGCCCGGCGCCGCAGCCGACAGGTGGCCCCTTCGTCGCGATCACGTCGGAAACCGTCACCTCGGGCACCCTCGCGGGCAGCGGTCCGAGCCTGGTGTATGGCCTGTTCAACAACAACGCCCTGGTCGCCGGCTCGACCGAGACAGTCAGCGCCTTCTTCCCCAACAACCCTGGCGAGGCGGTCATCACCGGGTTCAACCCTGCGACGGACGTGCTGCAGATCCAGTCCAAGCAGGCCGCCAGCTTCGCCCAGGTCAGCATTTTCCAGCTCGATGCCAACGACACCACCGTCAGCCTGCCCGGCGGCGCGACGTTCGTGCTGGACGGCACGCCGCAGGCGGCGCTGACGGCGGTGAACTTCCACTTCGTGTGAGCAGCGGGGCAGGCCGCCGTGAAGCGGTGGCGGGCGTCCGCGCACCGGGTTGCCTACGGCGCCGGCACGGTCCAGTCGAACGCCATCGCCTCGATCCGGTAACCCTGCGGCGCCGCTGCCCCGTACCGCTCCAGCGTCGCGCGCAGCCCCGGCGTCCGGGCCAGCAGCGCGCTCACCCGCACGATCGGGGCGGCCGGGTCCACCGCCACATTGGCTGGGTCGCCGATGAACCGCCGCGCCGCCGCGTCCAACTGTGCGTCCAGTTCCTCCGCCGTGTAGGGCGTGCGCGCCAGCCGGGGGCAGGACACCGCCGGGCAATACAGCGCCAGGGGCACCCGCCAGTCCCCGCCGGGGCCGGATGCGAGCGGCGTGATCACATCCCGCCACAGTCCTACGAGGCTGCGGGGCTGCCCCGCCACATCGAACTGGGTCAGCCGCATCAGGTCGGCCCGGCCCACCACGCCCAGCCGGTCCGGGATGCCGCTGCGGACCACGTCGTACACCCACAACGTGTTGCTGGCATTGATCAGGAAGGCCAGCCGCGCCCGCTGGTCCGGCAAGGCCTGCAGGTCCGTCGCCGCCACCGCCGCGACGGCGATGTCCAACGCCCCATGCACCGCTTGCAAGACGCGGAAGTCCACGTGTCCGGCGTCGTCCACCGCCTGGTCGAGCACGCTCGGCCAGGCGAACGCCACGTCCATCGGCAGCGGCACCACCGGCGGCACCGGGCGGAACGTCGCGCAGCCGCCCAGCACCACCACCAGTCCGAACACCGTCAGCCCGAACACCGCCAGCCCGGCCGTGATCACCTGCCTCACCGCCATAGCCCACCGATCCCCCACCCTGCCCGCCCCGGGCCGCCGCCGTGCAACGCCGCCAGGGTGGCCGCGTTGGTCCGGCAGGAGAACCCAATCATGAGATCACTCGCCGCTGCGTGCCTGGCCATGTCCTTGCTTGCCGCCCCGGCGATGGCTGCCAATGCCGATGCGCCGCAAAGCAACGTGGACAGGAGCAACGACGTCGGCAACAGCACCGGTGACGACAAGGCGGACACACTCAACCGAGGTCAGTTGGACGAGAAGCAACGGCCCGCCAACGCTCAGCCCACGGCGGCCCCCGCAGGCGCCCAGCCTGTCGCACCAAAGTAGCCCAGGCGTCGCAGCACCTCGCGCCCGCGCGAATGGCGCTGGCTGCAAGCAACTACTTGTGCACCGGCCCTTGCACGACCGTGTGTTTGTACGCTCCAGCAAGGAAGGCGCTCTTGAAGGGAGCGGCATGCGGGCGCTATCCGTCCAGCAAGGCGTCTGCGCAGCGGCCGCAACTGCACGGGATACTGCATATGGGTTACGACATCATCGCCCACGGCGTGAGGCAGGTCATCAACAAGGACTTGCCAGCTTGACATCGCAAGGCCGCCGGCTGGCCGGCGGCGAGGCACCCTGACATCACGCGCCCGCCGGCGACGTCGCCGGCGCATCCAGGATCGAACCCTACCGCGCACGGTGCCGACTGGCGCCGCCCTAACTCGGCAAGCGTGGGGTCACTGCAGCGGACCGCCGGCACGGGAACCGCCGGTCCATGCGGGCTTTTTCATGATTAGGAGACGCCCATGACGCATCCTGCGGTCCCGTCCATGCTGTGCCTGCTGCTGCTCGGGTGTGCCGGCACCTATAAGACCCACCCTCCAGTGCCGCCGGCGTTCGCCGAACTGGTGCCCACGCCGCCACAGTCAGACGTTTCGCTGATTTGGGAGCCGGGGCACTTTGACTGGGATGGCTCGACCTACGTGACGGTGCCCGGCCGTTGGGTGGAACGGGCCGGGCATGGCACGCTGTGGCAGGACGGTTATTGGAAACAGTCTGATGGAGACTCGGTCTGGGTGCCGGGCCACTGGCTGTAGCGGCTGGCCCGGCTGCGGCTGGACGCGGTTATTGCGGCGCGGTCCGCAACGCCGGGTCGCTCCCGACGCCGGGCCGGTTGGCGGCGCTGGCCCCCGGGGGGGTGCCAGCAGCGCCCTGACCCGCCGGGGGGTTCGCCGCAACCTGGGGCGGGGCAACCGGGACGGGCGAGGGCTGCGGCGGCGGTGGCTCAGCCTGCCGTTGCCGCTGCAAGGGGATGATGATGGGCTGGGCCGCCGCTGGAAGGGCGAGCAGGGCGATGCCCAATGCGGCAATATAGTGCTTCATGCTGGCCTTTGACTGTTGGTGAGGGCGCCTGGGCCGAACGCCGGGGAACCGATCATGCGGGCTTCGACCATGCAGAAGCGAGCACGGCCTTCAAACGGAGGTTGCCGGCTGGCGTCATTGGCCGGGACGGAACGACCGCTGGCCATTGGAGTCCAAACCGAAGGTGCCGATGTAGGGTTGGGCTCGCACTTCAGGTTCCCGGACAGGTTCAACTGGCTCCGGGTCAGACGGTTCCGGGTCGGGCAGCCTGAACGCAAACGGCACAGGCCTCGGCGCAGCATGATGCGGGCGCCGGGCGAATGGCGGCGGAAGCGGAAGGTCGTCGCGAACATCGGAAGCGCGGTCCTCGGCAGCGCGGGGACGCAGGCTCACTGTCCGGGTTGGGGA